>CASFMW010000022.1 GCA_949295935.1 uncultured Pseudomonadota bacterium
ACAAAATGCCGCGGTTAACCCCGCCTTCGGTCGTGAGATAAACATAATACTTCTCCCAGTAGTTTGCCTTCACGACTCTAATATATCATATTTTTGCTAGTCTTTCAAGACTGTTTTTATTTTAAGGCGGGAGTGTGGTGAAAAAAAACAGCTTATCGGTTGATAAGCTGTTTTTGAGGTTGAATAAAATTTATTCAATAATTTCCGGTTTTGCTCTCTTACGGGCAATCGGGTCTAATATGCGTTTTCTTAAACGCAGGCTTTTCGGTGTAACCTCCAAGAGTTCGTCTTCTTGAATATAAGACAAACCTTGTTCCAAACTCAGTTTGCGTGGCGGAATTAGGTCAATCGCCTCATCTTTTCCGGCGGCGCGGATGTTGGTCAACTGTTTGGTCTTGGTGGGGTTAACCTCAATGTCATTAGGTTTGGTGTGTTCACCGATAATCATGCCGGTATAAACCGGAACATTGGCATCAATAAACATCGGGCCGCGGTCTTGCAGTTTCCACAAAGAATAAGCAACTGCCGTTCCGCCTTCTGAAGAAATCAGAACACCATTACGGCGGCCTTCAATTTCTCCTTTGTAAGGTTCGTAATCCTTAAACAAGCGGTTCATGACACCGGTTCCTCTGGTGTCGGTCAAAAATTCGGAGTGATAACCGATTAAGCCGCGTGACGGTGCATTAAATATCAGGCGAACTTTGTTGCCGAGCTGAGACGGAATCATCTCAACGAGTTCGGCTTTGCGGCGGCCGAGTTTTTCAACCACAGCGCCTGAAAATTCTTCATCAACATCAACGACAACTTCTTCAATCGGTTCAAGCAACTGGCCGTTTTTGTCACGCTTCATCAAAACACGCGGACGTGAAATCGACAGTTCAAAGCCTTCACGGCGCATGGTTTCAATCAAAACGCCGAGCTGTAATTCGCCACGACCGGCAACTTCAAACGAATCACTTGATGAAGTGCGTGAAATCTTCAAAGCAATGTTGCCTTCGGCTTCTTTTTCTAATCTGTCCCAAATTACACGTGAGGTTACTTTGTCTCCCTCACGGCCGGCTAACGGCGAATCATTAACCGAGAAGGTCATAGCCAAGGTCGGTGGGTCAATCGGTTGAGCGTGAATGGCCTCAGTAACTTCCAGTGCACAAATCGTGTCAGCAACCGTGCCTTTAACAATACCGGCTATGGCAACGATATCTCCGGCGTGAGCTTCTTCCAAAGCAACGCGGTTTAAGCCGCGATAAGCCAAAATCTTGGCAACTCTGGTGCGTTCAACTTCTTCGCCTTTGCCGTTCAAAACCTTTACTGTGTCATTGACTTTCAAATTTCCAGAATGAATCTTGCCGGTTAAAATGCGGCCGATAAATTTGTCAGCTTCCAAAGTTGTGGCTAACATAGAAAATGGTTTATCAGGTTCGCAAACCGGTTCAGGAACATAACTGCAAATCAGCTCAAACAGCGGGGTTAAGTCTTTTTTCTCATCGCTTAATTCTTTAACAGCCCAGCCGTTGCGTCCTGATGCATACAAAACCGGAAAGTCAAGTTGTTTGTCATTTGCATTCAAACTAACGAACAGGTCAAATATCTCGTCCAAAACTTCATCAGGGCGAGCATCCGGTTTATCTGCCTTATTAATAACAACAATAGGGCAGAGGCCGATTTTTAAAGCCTTACCTAATACAAATTTGGTTTGCGGCATTGGGCCTTCGGAGGAATCGACCAGCAAAACAACGCCGTCTACCATAGACAAGATACGTTCAACTTCTCCGCCGAAATCTGCGTGACCGGGGGTGTCAACAATATTAATTCTTGTGCCTTTCCACTCAATAGAAGTGCATTTTGAAAGAATTGTGATTCCTCTTTCTCTTTCGAGTTCATTACTGTCCATAACGCAAGTTTCAACTTTTTGGTTGTCTCTGAACGTGCCGCTCTGTTTTAAGAGGCCGTCAACCATTGTTGTTTTGCCGTGGTCAACGTGAGCTATTATGGCAATATTTCTCATTTTCATCATTTGTTTTCTTCCCTAAATGGTCGTCATGATTGTAAATTTAAGTTCTCGTTCCGAATTTAGATTTACAGAATTCTGCAAAAAATCATAACAACAACTATCCCAGAAATCATTTTATTTCTAAGTTGCCCTTACAATATCAATTTAATTTTATTTTTCAAGAAAATTTATGAAAATTAATCGCTTTTTAATTTTTTATCGTCATTCTGTTCTCAGATAACTTATAATTATTCCTATAACTATGGCAACACTTATTATTCTTCTCGTTTGCGGAGTCTTGTTGCAAGTATTGTGTCGCATTTTTTCCGCATCTTTGAATTTCAAGTTGGTTGTCGCTCTTAAAATAATTGCTTATGCTTTGGTTATTTTTTCGGCAGTCATTCTTGTTTTTCAGAATCCGCAGGTCTTTAAAGAATTTCAAGGCTATGTGTGTGCTTGCATGGTGGCTCTTTTTTTACCATGGATTATCGATAATTTCTTGGGCATGGTGTTTGATTCTCCATGCAAAAAAATTATTATGCACTAAAAGCAAAGGCTTAATTTCTTATTTGTCTGAAATTAAGCCTTTGCTTTTTTGTTTTGTCGATTCTATTTGAAAATGTTCAAAAACAAAGAGTTATATTAATTTTTGCTAATATTTTATAATAATTTGAATCTCCTTAAGATTTTGTGTATATTTATTTGAGATGGTCAAATTTTGTCAAAAACCTGTTTACTTTTTCTTAAATTTATGTTATTAATATAGCTATACCGCAGAAATGGTTGTTTTTGCGGTAGTACCTGAGAAGGTACGGAGCTGTCGAAAGCTCTTTATATGATGCGGTGTTGGATATACATCGTTAAAGTATTATATATCCCCTCGATTATGTGACGCGTCCATGGTCGGGGAGCCTTAGACATATGTTCAGAAGAGAACTGGAACTTTATGTTTTGTTGTGCTTTAAAAGTCTAAGGAATCATTTCATCATATGTGATTTTCGAACTCTCCGACCACCTTCTTATGGTGGTTTTTTTGGCCGTGCATAAAAAGGAGAGAAACGATGAGTACACAAGAAGAAAAAGAATTACTTCAGAAGGCTTTGGAATTATATAGTGCTGAAAGTGAAAATCCACGAGGTTCTTACCATAGAGCTATATGGGACATCAGAAAACTTGGAGAACATCTTTATCAATATAATACAGGTTATGAATATAAAGATGGTTCGCTAAAAGATAAGAGTTGTAATATTGCATGGTTTGAAAAAGGTAAACTTACCCAATTAGAAACAAGACCTTTTAATGTAGGTTTCGATGAGATTTATATAGATATGGGTAACAATGTTTATGCTAGTGCATATGAGGGTTCATCTTTTCCCAAGCGTGGTCAATTGGTACATATAACGTCTAAAGGAATAGAAACTATAAAACGAGATTTAACCAATTTGTCGGAAGAAGATTTCTTAAGATTATATGAGGAACTGGCTAATAGTCGTGAATATGAAGATATGGTAAAAGAGAGAACATTTGATTTCAGTGGAAAATGGGGTGATTCTGTAAAATTATTGCCACAACGCTTAGCTAAGCAAAAAGAGCTTTTGGACGATAATGATAATTATTATTGGTATTTGCGTCCTACACAGAAAGATAAAAGCGAACTTATCAAAATTATTAACAAAAGTTTTGGTGAATCAACGTTTGATGAAAGTCATTTGGAAGATTTTAAAGGAAAATCTCTGCAAGATATAAAAATTTCAGAACAACAAGCAGAATTAGCCGCAGAAGCTTATGGTTCTTCACATCTTTCAGGTTTGCTTCAAGTTGCTGTTGAAGCTCCAAAGACGCCGGCAGTTGAATTAATTGCTAATAAGTATCGTGAACATTATAAATCTGAACTTGTTAATGGGATTATTGACAGAGCGGATGAAATTGTAAAACTTCCGTATAAGCAAATGTTTTTCAACCAGCTTAATGGAGATAATGCAAATGCGCCAGAAGCAAATTTCTTAGATGAATTTACAGACAGAATTAGAAGTCTGGCTATGAATAAATATGGACAAGAAGATTGGTACACAAGCATTTCCGAAGCTGCAAAAGATCCGGAATTTATGAAAGATACGGATAACGTATGGAATAAAATGTTTGAAGATGTTGATAAATATGCTGTTTATAAGCCTAATAGTCATAATAATGCCTATATTCGTCAGCTGTTTCCGAAAAAAGTAATCCAATTGCATAAATATGTAACGCAGCAAAAAGCGAATAATTTTTATCAAGTTTTAGATGATACTATAAAGTATTATCAACAAGTTGGAAAAATGGAAAGGACAATACAAGAATATAATAAAGATAATGAAACATATCTTCATGGTAATTTACATTTTGATTTGGTAGATGCCGGAATAGAGAGTAAAAGAGATGCAAAACGCTGTTTAGATATCTGGGTTGCTTCAAATGAACGTCCTGATGCATATGGGTCACCGTACAATGAATACAGTATAAAAGAAATTGCTGCGATATCTAAAAGTAAGGTTATGCAAGATTGGATGTATCCGGTAATGATGGATGCAATTGAAAAGGGCGGTTTAACCTTATCTGAAGGACGTATGCCGAGCGAAAGAACTTTATTTGATTGCTGCAAAGCATGGAAAATTAATCCTGCAATGCCTCAAAGATTAGCTAAATTCGTCGGAACTCATAGCTTACGAGGAAGAATGCTTGCTGGCTCAATCTTCGCAATGATGAGTAAGGAAGGAAATACTACGGAACAAGAATGGAGAGATAATAAAAATTTGCATGAAAAATTTTATGAAGAATTATCTCGAGCTGAAAAGATGTCTATAACAAAAGCTTTTAAGCAATATCTTCCGAATTCGGCTATTAATCGTAAACGTTTTGTTGGTATGGCAATGGAAGAAAGAGGGATAGAAAATACTCCCGAAAACTTTAAGAAATTGTATGGAGAGTTACGTAAAGAAGGAATCTTTGATACAATGCTTGCCAAGCCAACAAAGGAGAAAACAGAATTTTCATCACGGTTAATGGTTGAAGCGGCAAGAAGAAAATTTGGTAAAAGTAAATAATGCTTTTAGATAAGTGTTTTATATGCGATGGAACACTTACTGTGTATAGAACAAAAGCCTCGTTAAAACGAGGCTTTTGTTTTTTTTCTTCTTAAAGGGTTTTGCCGTATTTAACCAGATTGGTGCGGACGTAGCCTCTTAATGAGGTTTCAGGTCTTGCGCCGTAGTGGCTGATGATTTCAGCCGCGGCGAGGCTGCCTATCATTGCGCAAGTGCCGATGCTGCGGCCGTTTATCAGGCCATATAAAAATCCGGCAGCGTATAGATCGCCGGCGCCGGTGGTGTCAACTACGTTTTCAACCGTTTCTGACTCGACAAAGGTTTTGACGCGGCCGCTGACAACAACCGATCCCTTAATATTGCGGGTGATGGCGGCGATGTCGACCATCGGTTTAATCAAATCAAGGTTATGTTCAAAGTCGTCGCTTTCAAACAGCGAATTTAATTCGTCTTCGTTGCCGAACAAAATATCAACGTGATTTTTGATTAAATCCAAAAATTCTTCACGGTGGCGTTCAACGCAAGACTTATCAGACAGGCTGAATACAAAGTCACGATTATTGGTATGGGCAATTTCTGCGGCCTTCAAAATGGCTTCTTTGGCGCTTTCTTCTTCCCACAAATAGCCTTCAACATAAGTCATGCGCGCGCTTTTGATAATCTCTTCATCAATGTCTTCGAGGCTCAAATGAGTTGAAGCTCCAAGGTAGGTAAACATTGAGCGTTCAGCATCAGGGGTGACCAAAACAATACTGCGGCCGGTTGATGGACCTTGTGTCAACGGCTTGGTGAAAAAGTCTATGCCGGTGGCGCCGATGTCGCGGCTGAATGATTGTCCCAAAGCGTCATCATGAACCTTGCCGATGAAGGCACAGGCCAAGCCTAAAGATGCCATGCCGGCAACAGTGTTTGCTGCTGATCCGCCTGAAACCTCTCTTTGTGGAATAATGTCTTGATAAATTTTTCCGGCAGACAATGCATCAAGCAAGACCATGCCGCCTTTGGGTAAATTTCTTTCGCTCAAAAAGCCGTTGCCGACCTTGGCCATTACATCAACAATGGCGTTTCCGATGCCGACAACATCATAATAAGTTGCATTTGCGCTTTTGGGAGTCATATTATCCTCTTTTGTTATTTGTTTTCGCTTAGTCTTAATCTAATACAAAAAACTTTTTTTGCAATAAAAAAACCTTCGCTTGCACGAAGGTTTCTGTTGTTTTGCTAAAAATTATTCATTAGCACCCGGCCATTCTTTGGCTTTTTCAGCGTTGAATTTTACAAATTCAGGATCAGCATCATCTTCGGTGCTGATTGCGCCTTGCGGGCATTCAGAAATGCAAACACCGCATTCAATACAGGTATCCGGATCAATAACCATTTGGCTCTCGCCTTCGTGGAAAGCATCAACCGGACATACAGAAACGCAAGCGCGGCATTTAATGCAGGAATCGTTAACAACAGAAGCCATTTTTTTTCTCCTCATCTATTTGTTGGCATTCAATTCTTTCTTTCAATTAAACCATATTGTTTTTAAAATCAAGTATTTTATTTCGGAGGGTTGCGTTTTGGCTTTTGACTCCCCATATATATGACAGATAAAATTTATATAAGGAGTTCATTATGTCTGAAAAAATGGAGTTTAAGGCCGAAGTTAATAAAATGCTTGATATTGTGATTAACTCGCTTTATTCCGAAAAGCAAATCTTTTTGCGCGAGCTGATTTCTAATGCCAGCGATGCCTGTGATAAAATTAAATATATGGCGCTGATTAATCCGGATTTGGCAAAAGATGCTGCGGATTTGAAGATTAAAATCGTGCCGGATGCCGAAAATAAAACCTTAAAAATTATCGATAACGGTATCGGTATGAATAAAGACGATTTGATTAATCATCTCGGAACAATTGCAAAGTCCGGTACGGCTGATTTTGTAAATAATGCTAAAGACAACGGTTCTTCGGTTGATTTAATCGGGCAATTCGGTGTGGGTTTTTATTCGGCTTTTATGGTTGCCGATAAGGTTGAAATTTTAACCCGTAAAGCCGGAGAAGAACAGGCTTGGTTTTGGGTTTCAGATGGAATCGGCGGGTTCGAAATCTCCGAAGCAAAAAAAACCGAGAGTGGTACCGAAATCAAACTCTTTTTGAAAGAAGCTGAAAAAGACTTTACCGATACGGTTTATTTGCGTCAGATTATTCGTCTTTATTCTGATCATATCAGTTATCCGATTATTCTCGATTTGGGAAAAGCCGGCGAAGAAACGGTTAATACCGGCTCGGCCTTGTGGACAAGAAATAAAGCCGAAATCACCAAAGAGCAGTATAACGAATTTTATCATCATGTTTCTAAAAATTTTGATGAGCCGTGGATGACGCTCCATTTCAAAGCCGAAGGAAATTTGGAATATACCGGCTTGTTGTTTGTTCCTTCAACTCAGCCTTATGATTTGTTTCAGCCCGATCGCAAAAACGGTTTGAAGCTCTATGTCAATAAGGTCTTTATCTCGGACAAAGTTGAAGAACTGTTGCCGAATTATTTGCGCTTTGTTAAGGGGATCGTCGACAGTTCGGATTTGCCGCTTAATATTTCTCGTGAAATGTTGCAACAAAATCTGATGGTTGCCAAAATTCGCAACGGTATTGTCAACCGCTTGTTGAAAGAACTTAAAAAACGCAGTGCCGATTATGATGATTATCTTAAATTCTGGACGGCTTTCGGTACCGCCTTTAAGGAAGGAATTTATGAAGACTTTGCGAATCGGGAAGAAATTGCTTCTCTCTCTCGCTTTTATTCTACCGATAATCTTGAGAAACTTACCTCTCTTGATGATTATATCTCACGGATGAAGCCTGAGCAAAAGGCTATTTATTATATTACGGGTGATGACGTGAAAGTTCTTGCAAACAACCCGCAGCTCGAAGCCTTTAAGGCGAAGGGAATCGAGGTCTTGCTTCTTATTGATCCGATTGATGAATTTTGGACACAGGTTTTGTTCAAATACAAAGACAAGGACATTAAGCATATTTCTCAGGCTGCTGATGACCTAAAGGTAGAACGCAAAGAAACCAAAGCCAAAGAAGAAGACCTTAATAAATTAATCGCGTTTATGGCCAAAGAGCTTGAAGGCGAAGTTGCCAAAGTTATCTCAACCGAAAAACTGACAACCAGTCCGGTAAGCTTGAGCGTTTTGGACGGGCAAATGAGCATTCACCTTGAACGCTTGATGCGTAATCATCAACAACAAACCGCCTTTGCCAGCCAAAAAGTTTTGGAACTCAACCCCTATCATCCTTTAATCATTAAGCTTGCGGAAGCCGCCTCTGATCCCACCAAAGAATCCACCCTCAAAGATATGACGATGGTTCTTTATGATCAAGCGCTTATTGCCGAGGGTGAAGCGATTAAGAATCCGTCGGGGTATGCGGAGAAGGTATCTGCTTATATGCTAAATTGCATATAAAAAACTCGGATAACAGCACATCTAGAGGCATTTTACGCTGTCTCGAAAAATTCACGTACTGTTTTTGTACGCTAAAATTTTTCTCGCAGCTAGAAATGGCACTATTCTCCGAGTTTTAATTCGTAGAAAAGTTTGTATAATGGTCGATTAGTGTGTTGTCTGCGGGTCAAAAGTGTCCTCACGTACTGTTTGTGTACGCTGCGGTACTTTTGCCCTTGACGCCTACTACTCGACTCATTCTCCAAACTTTTGCAAAATTCGGATAACAGCACATATTCAAAAAAGAGATTGTTGAACAATCTCTTTTTTGTTTAAGAAGCTTTGATGAGTTCAAATTTTAGTTTATAATTATAAACGGCGGCGATGACGGCGACGCGTTTTCTCAATTTTCTGAAATTAGCATTTATTTAAATCTTTATTGTTACACTCTTTGCTATAACTGCGGAGTTTGTTATGATTTATATTGTGCTTGGTTTTTTATGGGGGCTATGTATTCCTTATTTATCACGTCGGTTTGGTAAGTTTATGCCGGCGTCGCCCGCTTTTGCGCTTTATAGTCTGTTTATGCCGCTGAAAAAGGTTTCCGCTCCGCAAAAGAACAAAGTCTATTTGGCTTTGCGACGTGCTTTGCGTTATCGGGCTTTTATGTATGGGCTGTTTTCAGCCGCAGTGACTTTTGCTTTGCTCTATGTTTATGGAGCGGAACATTTGCTATGGTATTTGGCTTTTGCTTGGGCAGCGCTTTTTTTATTTGAGATTGATGTGCGTTGGTTCATTTTGCCGGATCTTATTACTTTTCCTTTGCTAATTTTGGGGGTAGGTTGTGCTTATTTTGCAGGCGTCCCTGTAACTGTCGAACAAGCCTTTTTCGGTGCGGTGGTTGGCTTTGTTTTGCCGGTAATCGCTTCTTTGCCTTTTGCTGCCAAATATCCTGATGCGCTGGGGGGCGGTGATGTTAAATTTTTATCCGTTGTCGGTGCGTGGCTCGGCGTGGAAAAAATGCTTTACACTATTGTGCTTTCGTGTATTTTATTTACAATATATGCAGTCATTAAACGCCAGCGAGAAGGAGCTTATGGACCGGCGATTGCTTTGGCGGCTCTGATTATGCTGCTTTGGCGTTTTTAAGAACCATTTGAGGAAGGGAGCTTTACTAATGTTGCTCGTTGAAAAAATTAAAACTAATCTGAAAAAAGACAAGCGTCGCTTGAAAAAGCTGGTCACCGGCACGAATTTTGACATGATGATTATGTCGCTTATTCTTTTTAATGCCGTTATTCTTGGGCTTTTGACCAGTGAAAAGCTTGGGGTTTATAGTCAGCTTTTGTTCTTGCTGGACAGACTGTGCTTGGCGATTTTTATTGCTGAAATGTTTATGAAAATTTTTGCCTTCGGAAAAGATTTTTTCAAATCCGGTTGGAATGTGTTTGATTTGATTGTGGTTCTGGTTTCTGCCATTTCTGTTACCGGATATTTTGTGGCTTTGCGAACATTTCGTCTTTTCTTGATGTTGCGCTATTTTAATCGCTTTAATCGCTTAAAACAGCTGTTGAGCGTGTTTGTCGGATTGTTGCCGAGCTTTGGGGCAATGCTATTGCTGTTTTTGGTTTTCTTTTATGTATCGGCAATTGTGGCGGTTAGTCTCTTCGGGCAGAATTTTATTGACTTTGCAACGCTCGAAAATTCGTTGTTTACGCTCTTGCAGCTCTTTACGCTTGATGGCTGGGTTGATGAAATTGCGCGGCCGTTGATGACGGTTTATCCTTCTTCTTGGATATTCTTTGTGGTTTTTTTGTTTGTTTCGTTTTTGCTGGTGGTCAGCTTTTTGGTCAGTGCCGTGGCTGAGCTTATGCGAAAAACAACAGGGATGCTGCCTAAAATTAAATTTTAGCTCATTTTGCTTCCGCCGATTATTCTATCGGCGGTTTTTTTTGCAAAAAAAATTTATTTTGCTCTTGATTTGTGTTGTTTTGTTACCTAAGTATGCAGGTAGAACTATCAGTGTATTGTAATTAAGGAGTTGATTGAATATGAAAATTACACCTTTACATGACCGCGTATTAATTAAGCGCATTGAAGCTAATACTAAAACTGCCGGCGGAATTATTATTCCTGACACCGCCAAAGAAAAACCGAGCGAAGGTTTGGTTGAGGCTGTCGGAAACGGTTTTCGTGCCGAGGACGGAAAAATTATTCCGATGAGTGTTAAAGTTGGGGACAAAGTTTTGTTTGCAAAGTGGTCAGGAACGGAAGTTAAAGTTGACGGTGAAGAACGTCTTATTGTTAAAGAATCGGATATTCTTGCCGTTGTTAATGACTAAGGTTTTGTTTTGTTTTGTTCAATCTATCATAAGGAAATTTAAGTATGTCAGCAAAAGATATTAAGTTTGGCAGTGATGCCAGAGCAAAAATGCTTGCCGGTGTTGAAGTCTTGGCAAAAGCCGTAAAAGTTACGCTTGGTCCGAAAGGCCGTAATGTGGTGTTAGACAAGTCTTATGGTGCACCGAAAATTACTAAAGACGGTGTTTCGGTTGCAAAAGAAATCGAACTTGCCGACAAGTTTGAAAATATGGGTGCTCAGTTGGTTAAAGAAGTTGCTCAGAAAACCGCTGATAAAGCCGGTGACGGTACAACAACTTCTACCGTTTTGGCCGAAGCTATTATTCGTGAAGGTTTTAAGGCTGTTGCTGCCGGTATGAACCCGATGGATTTGAAGCGTGGTATTGACATGGCGGTTGAGGCTGTGGTTGAAGATGTTAAATCTCGCTCAAAAGAAATTAAGACCTCTGAAGAAATTGCTCAGGTTGGTACAATTTCGGCCAATGGTGATCGCTCTATCGGTGAATATCTTGCTCGTGCTATGGAAAAAGTTGGTAACGAAGGTGTTATTACGGTTGAAGATGCTAAAGGTTTGGAAACCGAGCTCGATGTGGTTGAAGGTATGCAGTTTGATCGCGGTTATCTGTCTCCGTATTTTGTTACCAATGCCGACAAGATGACTTGCGAATATGAAAATCCGTACATTTTGTTGTATGATCAGAAAATTTCTAACTTGCAACCGCTGATTCCGGTTTTGGAAGCTGTTGTTCAATCCGGTCGTCCGCTTTTGATTGTGGCTGAAGATATTGAAGGTGAGGCTTTGGCTACTTTGGTTGTTAACCGTTTGCGCGGTGGCTTGAAAGTTTGCGCTGTTAAGGCTCCGGGCTTTGGTGACAGACGCAAAGCTATGTTGCAAGATATTGCGATTTTGACCGGTGGTCAGGTTGTTTCTGAAGAATTAGGTATGAAGCTTGAAAATATTACGCTTGAATATCTTGGTTCTGCTAAGAAAGTTGAAATCTCTAAAGATGAGACAACGATTATCGACGGTTTTGGCGATAAAAATGCTATCAATGACAGAGCTTCAGAAATTCGTAAGCAGATTGAAGACACGACTTCTGATTATGATCGTGAAAAACTGCAAGAACGTTTGGCTAAGCTGTCCGGCGGTGTTGCTGTTTTGCGTGTTGGTGGGGCTTCTGAAGTTGAGGTTAAAGAAAAGAAAGACCGCATTGATGATGCTTTGAATGCGACACGCGCTGCTGTAAAAGAAGGCGTTGTTGCCGGTGGTGGTGTTGCTCTGTTGTATTCTATCAAAGCTTTGGATAAACTCACTCCAGCTAATAATGACCAGAAGGTTGGTATTGATATTATTCGCAAGGCTATTCAGGCTCCGTTGCGTCAGATTGCCGATAATGCCGGTGTTGATGGTGCGGTTGTTGCTGGAAAGCTGCTTGAGCAAAATGACACTAATTATGGTTATAATGCTCAAAATGACGAATATACCGATATGGTTAAAGCCGGTATTATTGACCCGACCAAGGTTGTTCGTACCGCTTTGCAAGATGCTGCTTCTGTCGGCGGTTTATTGATTACGACCGAGGCTGCCGTTACCGAAATTCCACAGAAGGAATGCTCTTGTGGTGCCGGCGCCGGTGCCGGTGGAATGGGCCCCGGAGCTATGGGCTTCTAAGCAAGGAGCTTACATATAAAAAAGGACCTGCAATCGCAGGTCTTTTTTTTATAACAGTTTTTTTAATCTTTGTGGCGGAAGGTGATGCGCCCTTTGGTTAAGTCATAAGGGGTCATCTCAATGTCTACCTTATCACCGACCATAACGCGAATTCTGAATTTGCGCATTTTTCCGGCTGTGTGAGCCAAAATCTCAACACCGTTTTCCAGACGAACGCGAAACATGGCGTTTGGCAGTTTTTCAATAACTTCACCTGTTAATTCAAGTAACTCTTCTTTACTCATAAAAAAATCCTTTGTCTTTTCTGTATTTTTTTCTTTATATAAACCATTATTTTTTTTTATGCAATATATTTTCTTTTGTTTTGTTATTAGCATTTATTTAACCAAGTTTTTTTATGATTTATACGATTTGTTTTTTAGGGGAAAGATTGTATTATGCAAAAACAGAAGTGCCTTGAGTGTTCCGTTCGTCCGGAGATGGAAGAAGCTTTGCTTATGTGGAATGATAAAGATGTGGCTTTTATCAAATATGACAGTGAGGACGGAAAAAACTTGTGGTCTGTTTATGCTTTTGACGGAACAAAGCTTGCCTCTACCGACAATCGTGATTATGCTTTTATTGTGGCTAAGCAAAATAACCTGCAACCTCAGAGTGTGCATTAAGTCTTTGTAATCCTTTTATTTTATAATTCTAAAGTATAGTCTGTTTTTTTTAGATTATGCCTTTATATACTTGCGTGTGTGCTGTTTTATTCAGTGGGAGTGTGTGTATGTATAAAGGTATTGTAAAAGAATTTGATTTCAAAATGGGCTTTGGTTTTGTGACGGAAGAAAAAAACGCAGATGATATTTTTGTGCACATTACCGCCTTTGATAAGAAAAAAATCCGTTATTTGCGGGCGGGGACCAAGGTTGTTTTTGACATTGGTAATGATTGCGGCAAAAAAATGGTTAAGAATCTGCGGTTAGCTTCTCCCAGAAAAAGCCTAAGGCGTTAGGTTAATCAACATAAAGAACTTGGTTATCACCGCTTAAACAGCGCTGACTGACAACGCCGGTTGATTTGGAAACAACAGCAAAGCATTGCTGATTTTGCGGAACATTGACGGTGTATAGCGTCGTCGGGGTTGAGGCGGCGGTTGCGGCGCCGGCGATAAAGCCGATTAAGCCCGAAGCAAAAGCAATGGCAGGTGTATCGGTATGATAATGATCATGAATGATTATCGGTGCCTGACGATGTGGGCGAGGCGGTAAGGGGTGATGGAACGGTTTGGCCACCGCGGTTGAACTGATGACCGATAGTAACGCTAAGCAAAGCAAAAATTTTTTCATCATAAAACTCCTCTCTCTTGTTTTATCTATCCTCTATAACGAGAGAGGTGTTACGAAAGTTCAGAAAAAATTTTTATATGTTAAATCTCTTTGACCATGCGGGCGAAGGTGATGCCTCCTTCTTCAAATATATCGCCTTCTTGGTGAAAGCCTAAGTCTTCATAAAATCCGACAACGGAGAGCATGGCGTGCATGACAAGTCGGGTATAGCCGGCTTCTTTGGCTCGTTTAATTGCATAATTAACTAGCTCGTGGCCGACGCCTTGTCCTTGACATTCGGGAGCAATAGCGACTTGCATCATGCGGATTTCATCATTATCAATCGGAACAAGAATTAAACCGCCGAGAAGTTTGTCATCGAGCTGTTCAATGCAACCAATATGCAGATATTCGGCTTCTTTGGGGCGGTATTTATCTAAAAATTTTAATCCCAGAGGTTCAAGCAAAACTTTATAACGCAAGTTGACCAGTTCATCATAACGTGATGAGCCGAAATCTATATCTAACATTTTCCGCATGAGAGCCTCCCCCTAAAAAGCCGCAACGAATATAATTCTTATATATACCACAAAAATAAGGCGGCGACAATATATTTATATTGCCTTATGTAAAAAATTCATATAAATATAGGTAAAACATAGAAATATAAGGATAATAAAAAAGAAATGACCACGCCGTTAAGCTTGATTCGAAATTTTGCAATTATTGCCCATATTGACCACGGAAAATCTACCCTTGCCGACCGTATTATTGAATATTGCGGTGGTTTGCAGCAGCGAGAAATGCAGGAGCAGGTTCTCGACTCGATGGATATTGAACGCGAGCGCGGTATTACGATTAAGGCTCAAACCGTGCGCCTTAATTATAACGCCAAAGACGGCAAGACCTATCAGCTTAATTTGATTGATACTCCGGGGCATGTGGATTTTTCTTATGAAGTGTCGCGCTCTTTGGCCTCGTGCGAAGGCTCGGTTTTGGTGGTTGACGCCACGCAAGGAGTGGAAGCGCAGACTTTGGCAAATGTCTATTTGGCGATAAACAATAATCATGAGATTATTCCGGTATTGAACAAAATTGATTTGCCTTCGGCTGATGTTGACCGTGTGAAACGTCAGATAGAAGATGTTATCGGTATTGATGCTTCCGAGGCGATTGAAACTTCCGGAAAAACCGGTTTCGGCGTTGATAACCTGCTCGAGGCGATTGTAACCAAACTTCCGGCGCCGGTCGGTGATTCAGCCGCGCCGCTCAAAGCTTTGTTGATTGACAGTTGGTATGACAGCTATCTCGGAGTGGTTATTTTGGTGCGAATCCATGACGGCTCTCTCAAGAAAAAGCAACAAATCCGCATGATGTCGAATAATGCAGTTTATACTGTTGACCGAGTTGGTATCTTTACGCCGAAAATGCAGGATATTGATGAACTTTGTGCCGGAGAAGTCGGTTTTATTACCGCTAGCATTAAAAGTGTGGGCGATTGTCATGTCGGAGATACCATAACCGATAATCGTACACCTTGCGCTCAGCCGCTTGCCGGTTTTAAGCCTTCTGTTCCCGTTGTTTTCTGTTCAATCTTTCCGGTGGACAGCAGTGAATACGGCCTTTTGAAAGACGCTTTGGCTAAGCTCAAGCTTAATGACGCCAGCATTGATTATCAAAACGAAAATTCGGCGGCTTTGGGATTGGGCTTTCGTTGCGGCTTCTTAGGTTTGCTTCATATGGAGATTATTCAAGAGCGTTTAGGCCGTGAGTTTGACCTTGATTTAATTACAACTGCGCCGTCGGTGGCTTATCACATCAACTTAACCGACGGAACTCAAATCACGCTTCATAATCCGGCGGATATGCCTGATGTGACCAAAATTGCCAGCATTGAAGAGCCGATGGTTCGGGCAACCATTCTTGTTCCTGACGAATATTTGGGCAGTGTTCTAAAACTTTGTACCGAGCGCCGCGGTGAGCAAGAGGATTTGACCTATGCCGGAAGCCGCGCGATGGTGGTTTACAAAATTCCCTTAAACGAAATTGTATTTGATTTTTATGACCGCTTAAAATCAATCTCCAGTGGTTATGCCAGCTTTGATTATGAGCTTATTGGTTATCAAGTTTCCGATTTGGTTAAAGTGCAAATCCTCATTAATGAAGAACCGGTTGATGCTCTGGCCTTTTTATGTCACCGTCAAGAAGCCGAAGCCCGCGGCCGTCAAATTTGTGAGCGTCTGAAAGACCTTATCCCGAGGCATCTGTTCAAAATCCCTCTGCAAGCCGTTATCGGTGGCAAAGTCGTTGCGCGTGAAACCATTTCCGCCCTTCGTAAAGACGTCACCGCCAAATGCTACGGCGGCGACATCACTCGCAAGCGCAAACTCCTTGACAAGCAAAAGAAAGGAAAGCAGCGTATGCGTCAGTTTGGAAAAGTTGATGTGCCGCAGGAGGCTTTTATTGAGGCTTTACGCCTGTCGTAAAAAAGTTTGTATAACAGCACATCTAGAGGCATTTTACGCTGTCTCGAAAAATTCATGTACTACTTTGTACACTAAAATTTTTCTCGCAGCTAGAAATGCCTCTATCTGTACTATTCTCCAAACTTTTTGAAAAACTCGTATAATGGTCGATTAATACAGATTTAGCGGATAGGAAAAATGCTCATGTACTAGTGTGTACACTGCGCTTTTTCCTTCCTTAAATCTTATTACTCGACTCATTCTCCGAGTTTTTACAAAGTTCGCTCTGAGGTCGACTAATACAGAATTGTCGGATATTTTGCTCGGTCACGTACTATTTTGTACCTTAGGCATCTAGTTTCGCTGCGGCAGCTTTCGCAGCCTAGCTCAACAAGATGTTTCAAAGAGTTTGCAGACAAAAACAACCGGAGCAACGGTTGTTTTTGCTTAGCACTTACTCGCAAAATTCCTAAATTCTTATTATTCGACTCACATATCGAGTTTTTTGAAAAAAAGTTTGTATAACAGCACATCTAGAGGCATTTTACTAAAAGCTCGGATAACGGGCAACTAATACAGATTTCGGGGTCTCCGACATCCTCACGTACTACTCTGTACGCTCCGGTGTCGTCGCCCTAAAATCTTATTATTTGCCTCGTTCTCCAAGCTTTTACAAAGTTTGCTTTGTGGTCGATTAAGAGTAGGAAAATATTTAAGAAGCTTTGATGAGTTCAAATTTTAATTTGTAATTATAAATGGCGGCGATAAATTTAGGCAGGCGGAGCTCAAAAACTGTTTACACACAGTCGCCGTTATTCAATATATTAGCGGCACTCCGCCTAATACAGGCGGAGGATTTTATTGATGTTAGGTGTTTTTGAGACACCGTCGGCTACCTCTAACCGACAGCGTTAGTATAAAAAAGAAAAGGAAGGTTTGTTAACCTTCCTTTTTTGTTACGGTAATAATGGGGACCAGGCAGGGTCAGAGGCATCGGCCGGTGTGACCACCATTCTTTCATTATAGCCGGTTAAGTCAATCGTATAGAGCCGTACCGGCGCATTCTTTCTTGAGGTGCCTTTATCCTGACGGAAATACATCAGGACACGGCCGTTTGGCGCCCAAACCGGAGCTTCAACCAGATAGCCACTGGCCAGCAATCTTTCACCCGTTCCGTCGGGATACATCACGCCGATATAAAACTCACCATTGGCCATTTTGGTAAAGGCGATGTAGTCTCCGCGCGGTGACCAAACAGGTGTGGCATAGCGGCCGGAGCCATAGCTGATGCGGTGGATATTGCTGCCATCGGCATTCATGACATAAAGCTGTTGATTGCCGCCACGGTCTGAGTTAAACACAATTTGTGAACCATCCGGCGAATAACTCGGTGAGGTATCGATTGATGTTGGTTTTGTAATCTGTTTGGTTTTATGGGTTCTTAAATCCATTTCATAGATATTGGTCTTGCCATTATTGGCATAGCTCATCAACAGTTTGTTACTATCCGGTGAAAATACCGGCGCAAAGGTCATTCCGGGGAAGTTTCCGACCAAGGTTTGGCGGCCGGTTTCAATGTCTAAAATATAGACCTTTGGTACGGTTCCGGCATAAGAGAGATAAGTTATTTTTTGTAAGTTGGGTGAAAAACGCGGGGTTAAGACCATTGATGAACCTGAGGTTAAAAATTTGTGATTTTCTCCGTCTTGATCCATTATGGCCAGTCGTTTTACTCTTCTTGTGGCAGGGCCTGTTTCTGAAACATAAACGATGCGTGTGTCAAAATAGCCTTTTTCACCGGTCAAGCGCTCATAGATTGTGTCTGCAATCACGTGGGCAATTCTTCTCCAGTTAGTCTTGGTGGTGCTGAAAGATTGGCCTTTCATTTGGTTTTCGGCAAAGACATCCCACAAGCGCATTTCAACTTTAAGAGTGGTTTGATTGGTCTCTGTAATGGCGGTTTGCACAAGGGCGTTAGCGTTAATGGCCTTCCAGTCATTAAAGGCGGGGGCTTCGTTTATGGATTTGAGTTGTTGGATATAGCTGTTTTCTGGTATCAGGCGGAATAATCCCGAGCGCTCCAAATCGGCGATGATAACTTCGCGAATCTGTTCACCATAATCTTCAGCCTCTGAGTTGGCGGCTATCATTTCTGGAAAGGCTATCGGCAGCGGATTGCTGACACCGCCACTGACGTCAATTTGAAGCTCGGCCTTGGCCGGTGCTGCCAGTATTAAACCAAACATCATTATCCATAAATAAATTTTTTTCATAAACATCCCCTGTTTTATAAAATTTGCGAATCTAATTTATCTGAATTTGGTTAAAAATAAATTAGCTTTGAGCAAGTGCGTCTAGCACGCCTTGTAAGATATAGGCTGCGGCGGTAGAATCAAGAACTTTTTTGCGTTTGGCGCGAGAGAGGTCAAAGTCTTTGATTAAAAATCTTTCGGCTGCCGATGAAGACAATCTTTCGTCCCAGAAAAATATCGGTAGCTCAGTTTTTTCTTGTAATTTTGCGGCAAAGGTGCGGACAGCGGCTGCAGTTTCTCCCTCTTCTCCATTCATTTGCAGCGGTAGGCCAAAGACAATTCCGCAGGCTTCTTTTTCCTTTATGATTGTTATAATCTCATCAATTGCTTGTTCGGGGGTTTTTTGCTGAATAATCTTATAAGACGTAGCAACCATGCGTAATAAATCCGATACGGCTATGCCTATTCTTTTACTGCCATAGTCTATTCCGATTAAGGCTTTATAGTTTTTTAATTTTTCTTTGAATCCTTGTAGGGTCAAATTTTTGTCCTTTCTGCTTGACTTTTGATTTTTTTATTCTAATATCGCCGACGTTATTTTACAATTATTAAATTATTATATTATGTTTGTTAAAAATGCTATACTTATTTTCGTGTCGCTATGTTGTATTACGGTTGCAGCTTTTGCGATTGAGTGTTTAGGACGTTGGGTAAATCATCAGCGCCATGTTTTGAGAAAAAAACTGCGTGAGCGCTATGTTATAAAACAGCCTAAGCGTTTTTTTCGTTGGTCAGAAACTCTGTCGTTGCTGGAAATTAAGCGCCATTTGAGGGTACTTGATGGAAGGCATATTCTTAAGGAATTAGATGGTGTTTTGCTACCGCGATAAGTGTGTTTTTTAGGGCATTATCTCTTTGGCGGAGATAATGCTTTTTTGTTTATAGAGTGTTGCGGTTTGTTCAACAGCGCTTAAAAACTTAGGCGATTCCATAAATGAAAAGTTGCTGTTGAGCGGATGTTCTATCAAAGAACGGATATTTTCTTCCGGTGTAACAAATTCCGGTGCAAAGCGGCGGCAAAAAGCATAAGACGAGGCCTTAACCTGTGCGTCGTTTTCGGTCATGTAGCCGATTTCTTTTAATAAATCAGCAAGGGATTTTTCTCCTTTGGGGGCTTGCTCTTTAAATTTGGGAAACAGGCCGATGCCTCTTTGGGCGAGTTCTTGCCACGGAAAGCTCATCCCTGGGTCGGGTTTGCGCTCCGGTGCCGAATCGGAGTGGCCGATAATGTTAGTCGGGGCGATATTGTATCTTTTAATAATGTCTAAGCTCAAGTCGGTTAAGGCGTCAATTTGGACTTTGGAATAAGGGGTTTGGCCCAAAGTTTTGTTTTGGAGCTCAATGCCGATGGAGCGGTCGTTCATTTTGTCTTCGCCGCGCCAGCTGCCTCTGCCGGCATGATAAGCTTTATTTTTTTCTTCAACTAAGCAAGTGATTTTTCCTTCCTCGTCAATGTAGTAATGTGTGGAAACCTGCTCATCTTGGTAGACTTTTATAAGTTCTTCAAGGCTGAAGATGTTGCAATGAAATATCAGAGCATTGATTTCTTTTTCTCTGGTTCCGTATTCTACATTTGCTGATAAGAGGTGACTTTTATTTATCATATTTTGCGGCTTCTTATAATATGTTGGTAAGCGTCGTTGATTTCAGCCATTTTCATGGTGCAGTGTTCGATTTCTTCTTGTGAGGCGCCTTGGGCAACAGCGTGGTCAGGGTGCCAAATTAAAATCAGTTCTTTCCATTTGGCTTTGATTTCATCATTACCGGCCGAGATGCTTAAGCCCAAAATGTCGTAGTAATTTTGCAGCGGTGAGCTACTGCTGGGGCGCGGCTGGTAACGGTCGTGGATTAGGTCAAAATTGCCATAAGGAAGCTCGATTATTTCGGATGTGGTTTTCAAAATGTCAAGCTGTTCGTGAGTGGGATAACCGTCCGATGAGGCGATTTTGAACAAGTTGTCGATAATGTTTTCTTTTAATTCCAGATTATCTTTGGAGATTAAGGCCAGTTGTTTGGCGTATTTTTCATAGCCGCCGGCTGAATTTTTTGCACGGTTGAAAATGTCGGCGATTTTGCTGTTTTGTTCATAAGTCAGTTCAAACATTTTCTTAAAGGCGCGAATCTCGTTCTCACTCACTTGTCCGTCGGCTTTGGCTATCTTGGCTGATAATCCGGCCATGGCTTGTATTAGGGCAAATTTTCGGGCTTCTGATGAATGGAGATAGAGCTTTAACAAGTTTATTCTAGACCAAAAGCGATTGAGAAAGCGGAGGTTTATGTTTTTCAAAACACCATCAAGGCGATAGCTGTCTGCCACAAAACCTAAGGCAACGCCAATCACAATCAGCAAATTGCTTTCAAAGCTAAAGCCGATAATTGCGCCTAAGATTTTGCACCAGTTGCTGTTCCAAAAGGTTTCAAACAGAGAGCGAAAGCGTGCGGCCAAAGGTTGCTGGGGCATGTCAAACATAATATGTCCAAGCAAAAACAGCACGATGAAACCGCTGAATCCAAAGGTGATTGCTCCAAGCAAGCCGCCGTATAAAATTCCGAAAATATTGTCTTCAATACGGTTATAATATTTATAAAAACGATAGGGGAGCATGATGCGGATATTGTCATCCAGCGTGCTGAGCGCTTGTTTTATCAACTTGCGCAGAATCGTGCGATCAATGAACATATGTCCGAAGAACATTCCCCACAGAAAACCTTCTGCGCCGAAAAGTCTTAATCCCAAAATTGATAATGTGAATTTTCCTATCGGAAACATATGCTCTTTACTCCTTTGGTTTTTGCTAAGCTCATTATATTGGAATTTGTTTTATCTTTACAAGATGATTGTTGACAACTCCACCGGAAAATCGCCGGCCGTAGTTATGAGGCCTTTATGCGTATCGCGGCGATAACTGAAATAGTTGTTTTCTTCTTTATAAGTATCAATCTTTGAATTTTCGGTATTGGTGATGCCGAGTTTGTGAAGTTTGTATTCAATGCAACCGCTTAAATCAAACAGCCAATGGTTTTCTTTGTTAGAAGGAATAAAATAAGCTTGGTTTTGAGAATCTTGATTAACAAAGGTTTCAAAAACTTCGGCGCCAACCTCAAACGAGGTTTGTTGAATGCAAGGACCGATGGCTGCGGCTATGTTTTCTATCTTGGCGCCTTTTTCAAGCATTAAATCTATTGTGTTTTCGATTATTCCTTTGGCAAAACTGCGCCAGCCTCCATGTGCCGCGCCAATTATCCCATTTTTATAATCAGCCAGTAACACCGGAGCGCAGTCGGCGGTGCTGATGGTTAAAATTAAATCTTTGCAATCGGAGACCACGCCGTCGGCTTCAAGCTGGCGGATCGATGGTTCGGTTGTGTAGACGACTTTGTTGCTTACGCCTTGAGATAGGCGGACAATGCGGTTTGGTTCTAAATTATAGAATCGTGCCAGTCGCTTATAGTTTTCGGTAATATTCTGCGGATTATCCAAGCTTTTTTCGTTAAAGTTAAAGCTGGCGTATTTGCCGGTGGACACACCGCCGTTGCGCCCGAAAAAGCAATGCTTTTTTTGAGGAAGGTTAGAGGCTTGCCAGGTCATAGCAAGCTACTTCCGTAGTTTAACGGAGCAATGCCCAGATATGAGGCAATGGTTTGGCCGATGTCTGCAAAAGTATCGCGCTGGCCAAGATTTTCGCTTTTTATTTTTTTACCAAACAGCAAAACCGGAACTTGTTCTCGGGTGTGGTCGGTGCCTTCGTAAGATGGGTCGTTGCCATGGTCGGCGGTGATAAATACAATGTCGTCTTCTCTTAAACAAAAGGCGAGTTCGGTTAAACGGCTGTCAAAATACTCTAATCCTTGAGCATAGCCTTTAATGTCGCGGCGATGTCCCCAAAGCATGTCAAAGTCTTCAAAATTTGTGAAAATAAGGCTGTCTTCGGGAGCGGATTTTATTTCGGACAGCGTTAGGTCCCATAGCTCTTTTAAGCCGGCACCCTTAATGCCTTTAGTAATGCCGCGATGGGCAAAAATATCATTAATCGCGCCGATGGCAATGACGTTTTTGCCGGCGGCTTTCAGGCAATCAAGCAAGGTATCGCCAAAAGGCTGGGCGGCGTAGTCTTTGCGGTTGGTGGTGCGGGTAAATTCTCCGGCTTTTTCTCCGACAAAGGGGCGTGCAATTATTCGGCCTATGTTATAAGGCTGAACATATTTATAAGCAACTTCACAGAGCTTATATAATCTCTCTAACCCAAAATATTTTTCATGAGCAGCGATTTGTATATTACTGTCAGCAGAGGTATAAAATATCGGCTTGCCGCTTTTGATGTGTTCTTCACCCAGCTCTTGAATGATGACTGTTCCTGAGGCGGCTTTGTTGCCCAATATACCGTCAATTTTGCCTTCGTTGCAGATTTTTTCAATCAAATCAGCCGGAAAAGACGGGTATTCGGGCGGAAAATGTCCCCAGCCTTTTAAGTTGGGCAAGCCGGCTAATTCCCAATGGCCGGATACCGTGTCTTTGTCTTTGCTGATTTCGGACATATGGCCGTATTTGCTGCCGTATTGAAGAATTCCTTCCATTTGGGCGCCGATTTCGGGATAAGCGCCACTAGCGCCTTTGGCGGCTTCGCACAAGCCCAAGCGGTTTAAGTTCGGTATTCTTAGTCCACCGTTGAATTTTGCAATGTGGCCGAAGGTGTTTGCTCCGGCGTTGTTAAAATTTGCGGCATCTTTAGCGCCACCGATGCCGAATGAATCCATCATCAAAATGATTGCTCTTGCCATTTGTTTATTCCTTTATTTTTTTTATAATTGCCGAATGAGGGGCTTTGAGTTCTTTGTCATCAAGTTTTACCGCAGCGCGGATTTCTTCTTCAGCGCGCAAGGCATCAGCCTCGGTTTGGGCATGAACAAAAGTCAGCGGTTTGTCTTTTGATACGTAATCTCCAATCTGGCAAAAATCACTAAAGCCCGTGGCGTAATCCAGTTTTTGGTCGGGGCGAATGCGGCCGCCTTTTAAGCCGATTAAGCTCAGACCGATGTTTCGGGTTTCCATGGCTTTGACATAGCCTTCGCCTTTGGCAAAAATCGGGCGGATAATCTTGGCTTGCGGAAGATATTTTTCAGTTTTTTGAATGAAGTCTTTGGGGCCGCCCAAAGCCGTGACCATTTGTTGGAACTTCTCTAAAGCTTGGCCGCTTTTTAAGACTTTTTCAAGCTTGTTCATGGCCTCTTTTGATGTTTTGCAGAGCTTGGTGCTGACTAATAATTCGGCACACAAGGCAAAAGTGACTTCATAAAGTCTCGTATCAAGGCGTTTGTTCTTTAAAAAGTCTACGGCTTCTTGTACTTCAAGGGCGTTGCCGACCGTGCGTCCCAAAACTTGATTCATGTCGGTGATGACGGCGGTTGTCTTGGTGCCGGCGGCGTTTGCCGTCTTGATGATTAATTCTGCCAAAGTTTGAGCGTCTTTTCTTTTTTCCATAAAGGCGGCGTTACCGCATTTTAAGTCCATGACTAAATAATCCAGCCCGGCGGCCAGTTTTTTTGACAAGATTGAGGCTGTTATCAATGGAATCGATTCAACCGTGCCGCAGACATCTCTGATGGCATAAATTTTTTTGTCTGCCGGTGCAAGATTACCGGTTTGTCCGATAATTGCACAGCCGACTTCTTTGACCACTTTTTGAAAGGTTTTATTATCCGGTGTGGTCTGATAGCCCGGAATCGAATCGAACTTGTCCAAAGTTCCGCCGGTATGGCCTAAGCCTCGGCCCGATATCATCGGAACATAAAGTCCGCAAGCGGCTAACATCGGGGCTAACATCAAGCTGACTTTGTCGCCGACGCCGCCGGTTGAATGTTTGTCAACAACTGCGCCGTCTAAAAAAGACCAGTCCAAAACATCGCCCGAATCTCTCATGGCTTTGGTTAAGCAAGTGGTTTCTTTATCGGTCATGCCGTTTAAGAAAATGGCCATGGTCAAAGCAGCCGTTTGTCCGTCGGTGATTTCACCCGAGGTGATGCCTTTGATGAAAAAGTTTATTTCTTCTTCGGTTAAGCTTTTTTTGTTGCGTTTTTGGCGGATAATTTCTTGCGGAAACATTTTAATATCCTCTCTCGATGGTGTTGATTAAATCATCTAGCAGGCTGCTGGCGCCGATGCGGAAGTTTTTTGGGGTTATCCATTTATAGCCCATAATGCTGTTGGCTAAAATCAGGTATTGTTTGGCATCATCCGTGGTCTTTATGCCGCCAGAGGCCTTAAACCCGATGTTTCGTTTGCCGGAGGCAATGGTTTCAAGAATGGTATTGGCGGCCTCAGGCGTGGCTGAGGTTTTGGTCTTTCCGGTTGAGGTTTTAACAAAGGAGGCCCCTTGATCGACGCAGAGTTTGGCGGCTGCTGCGATTTGAGAATAATGTGGCATTTCTCCGCTTTCGATAATGATTTTCAGCGGTGTTTTTTTTGGATTTATTCGGTTTTTTATGACGGAAAAAAAATGGTTAACCGCATCTTGGTTTCCGCTTAAAAAATCTTTATAAGGTAAAACAGCGTCGATTTCATCAGCTCCGGCCTCTAGGGCAAAGTCAAGCTCTTCTTGAAGTTTTTCGGGTTTGTGGTTGCCCTCGGGAAAGTTTATGACTGTGGCAACTTTAATTCCCGTGCCGTCTAAATAAGTTTTAGCCGCTTTTACGAATCTCGGATAAACGCAGACGGCGGCAACTTTGCCGTAAGGAGTTGTGGCGCGGGCGCAAAGTTTTTGAATGGTTACATCGGTGTCTTTGTCACTTAAAGAAGTTAAGTCTAACAGTCCGATTAATATCTTGGCGGCAGTTACATTATCCATTGGCTTTGCTCTCCAAATATTTTTTGATGAGGGTTTGTAATTTGCCAGCGGCTTCTTGAGCTTGATTTAGGGTTTCTTCATGACTTTGGGTGCCGCTTTTTAAGCCGGTTCCGAGGTTGGTGATGACAGATATGCCCAAGACTTTAATACCGCAATGGACGGCGCAGATAACCTCGGGTACGGTTGACATGCCGACAGCATCGCCGCCCAAAGTTTTTATGGCGCGGATTTCGGCCGGTGTTTCAAAGCAAGGGCCGAGCGAAAGAAAGTAAACGCCCTCGTGGAGTTTGATGTGTTCTTTTTGGGCGATGGTTTTTATTTTATCTCTTATGTCAGAATCGTAGGCATTGCTCATATCGGGAAAGCGTGGGCCGTATTTTTCATCATCATGGCCGAACAGCGGATTTGGTGTGTTTAGGCCGATGTGGTCACTTATTAGCATGAGCGAGCCGGCAGGCATGTCTTCATGCAAAGAGCCGGCAGCGTTGGTGATGATTAATTCTTCAATGCCTAGTAGTTTTAAGCAGGTGATGACTTTGTTGATTGTTGCTGGTGGGTGGCCTTCGTATAAATGGAAGCGACCTTGCATGCACAAAACCTCTTGTCCGCCTAAGCTGCCGATAATGAGTTTGCCTTGATGTCCGGCGACAGTGCTTTGCGGAAAGCCGGTTATTTCTTGATAAGGAATTGTTAGCGAATCTTTAATTTCATTAGCCAAGCCGCCCAGGCCGCTGCCTAAGATAATTCCTATTTTGGGTGCTCGATTGCCAATTTTTTTTCTGATTTCAGAGGCTATGTTTTCAATCATGCTTTAGGTCCTTTTCAGCGAATCCGTGAGGAAGCAGCTCGGCTAAAGACAGCGTTTGCTTGATGCCGCTTTTGTCGGCTAAAAAAATGGTGGTGTTTTCATCAGAAAATTCTTGTATTCTTTGAAGGCAGGCGCCACAGGGTTTGATTAAGTCTTTTCCTTCAGCTAAAATCAGAATCGCTTTTATTTTTTTTCCGCCGCCGGTTATCATCGCTCCTATTGCATTTTGTTCAGCGCAACTGCCGCAGGGATAAGATACGTTTTCAACATTGCAACCGGTGTAAATGTTGCCGTCGGTTGACAATATGGCCGCGCCAACATAGAAGTTTGAGTAAGGGGCGTAGGCTCTTTCAAAGCCTGTTAATGCCGCTTGGTGCAGTTCTTTTATTTTATCCATTTTCCTGCTCCTTATCTGAGGTTTATTAATTAAATCTTTATGCTTTTGAGTATAAATTACTTTTATAAATTATCAAAGGTTATTTATATTGTTCAGAAAAAGAGGAGTATAACTTTGAAAAAAATTCTGCTTATTCTGCTTGGTCTCGTTTTGCTGATGATTATCGGCTTGGTGACTTATGTTTCTATGATTGATTGGAATGAGCATAAGGGTAGAATCGCGTCTTCTCTTTCTGAACTGACCGGTAAAAAAGTGGTGTTTAATGGGCCGCTTTCGGTTTCTTTGTTGCCATCGCCGCAAATTCATGCAACGCAAGTGCAAGTGTTTAATGGAAGTGGTGATTATGCCAAAAAGCCGTTGGCCGACATTAAAGAGCTTTCTGCAAAAATTACCTTCTCTTCTTTGTTTGGCGGTGATTTTGATATCAGTCGTGTGTCGCTGTTGGAGCCTGAGATTACTTTTGAGGTGGCTTCTGATGGTACTTTGAATTGGGCATCCGGCGGCCAGAAGTTTCAGGAAGATAATATTCGGCAGATGCAAATTAGTTTGGATAGCGTGACGCTTGAAAATGCTAAGCTCCATTTTCTTTATCCGCAGATGAAGATTGATACCGTCTTGTCAAACCTTAATGCAGAGATTATTGCAGAGACGGTCTTTGGGCCTTATCGTATTGAGGGAAGTTATACCAAAGGAGAGAATCCGGAAGGATTTGCCGTTTCTATCGGGCAGATCGCCGAGAATATTGCAACCTCGATAAATTTGGCCATTAATTTTCCGACGACAAAGTCTTATGCTCGTTTTGACGGAACAGTTTATTTCAGAGACAGAAAAATCTTGGGTAATATCATTGCAGAATCTGAACAACCGGTCGATTTTGCCAAAGATATGTTCCAGCTTGATTTGGATAAAGCTTTGAACCAAAAGTTTGCTCTTACGGCTGCGGTTGATTCCGGTTTGGAGAAAATGACACTTTCAAATGTGGTGATTAAATATGGTAAAACCAGCGGGGCCGGAAATGTTTTGATTCCGCTTCCGACAGAACAGAGTAATGTTTATTATCCTCGTGTTGAGGTGGCCTTTAATATGACGGATTTTGATTTGGATTTGCCGTTTTCTTTATTAAAGTCGGCATTAAAAGATTATCCGAAGAATCCGCTTTCTGATGTTCGTTTAGGATTTGATTTGATTGGTGATGTAAAGGCTTTGAAGTCTTATTATAAAAATCAGACAATTAATGATTTGGCTGTGAGTTTTGATGTGAAAAACGGGCAGCTTCTTTTACGCGGACTTAAAGGCAAGGTCTTTAATGATACAACCTTTAACCTTAACGGTTCTGCAGAAATTGTTGACGGTTTTATTGATTTTGAAGCAACTCCTTCTTTTGAAACATCGGAGTTTTCAAAGGTTTTGGAGTGGTTGGGCTATGCACCTCGCCAAGTGGCGCCGGCAACATATCAAAAGGCATCTGCAGAAGCAGTTGTTAAAGGAAAAGATAATCAAATTTATATTTCGTCTTTGGCATTGTTTGTTGACAATATGTTTTTTTCGGGTGATGCTGGAATTGTGCTGGGCGATACAGTTGACTCTATGTGGGTTATCAATGCCGACAATATTAATTTTGATAATTATGTTTCTCCGTTGGCAGAAGCTGATGCTCAAAAAACTTTTAGTGAAAAGCTTGGGCTCTTGTTTAAAGACTTGGATGTTTTGAATTCTCACAATCTTAATGTTGTGTTTAATCTGAACAAAGGAATTTTCAGAAGTGTTCCTTTTGAAGGGGTAAAAGCAGATTTTCAGCTGAGTGGCGGAAAAATGTTGCTTAATAATTTTGAAGTTTCAAATGTTTATGATTCTTCTTTGCTGTTGTCCGGTGGTGTTGGCGGTTTTGGAACAGAGCCGGCTGTGGAAGGTTTGCAATATGATTTTGTTTCTAAGAATTTTTCTGCATTGTCTGAAAAGTTAGGTCTTTTTGTAGCACCGAATTTGTTGTCGAAGGTTAAAGAATTATCTTCTAAGGGTGTTGTTTCCGGAAATATGCAGTATTTGGCTGTTAAAACCGAAAGTGAGGCCGATAAAAATAAAATAAATTATTCCGGAGTGATTGATTTTTCTTCAGAAAAATCGCTTTGGGATGGCGAACTGGAAGTTCAGAGTTCTGACTTTGTGAAGATGCTTAATAACTTTGGTATTGCATATTCTCCGCAGGCATTCTCTCTTGGCTTGTTTAATGCTAAAGGAGATTTCAGAGGTGCTCTTGACAATTTTAAGTCAGAGAAACTTAATCTTAATGTCGGAGCAAATAGCTTTGACGGAGCCGTTGCTTATGATGCAACCAGCGGGCGCCCAAAACTGACCTTGAATGGAAAAATCAATCGTTTTGAGACAAGCCGTTTTATGCCGGAAAATAATGCGAAGGCTCAGGTGTCTTTTCAGAATAATGGTGGGGTGGTGAACTTTTTAACCAAGCCGTCTTGGCGTAAGGTTCCGTTTAATCTTATGCCATTAACCAAGATGGATGTTTTTGCTGATTTGACCATTGATGAATTGTTATTGCAAAACATTAAAGTTTCTTCGGCGGCTGTTAAATTGGCCTTAAATGGTGGTAAGTTTGCAGTGCAATCGTTTAGTGGTGATTTTGCAAGTGGACAGGTTTTAGCTAATGGAGAACTCTCTCTTGGTGTGAAGCCAGACATTAGCTTTAATTTGGAAGGAAAAAATCTTCTTATGTCGGCGCTGGGGTTGGGCGGAAAGCTGTTTGCCATTCGTGATGGAAATTTGAACTTTCGTTTTAATGGGAAATCAAATTTGGTGTCGGAATATGATTTTTATGAAGGTTTGAACGGAACGCTTTTCTTTGATCTTTCAGATGTAACCGTACGTGGTTGGAATTTGTGGAAGATTAAAGACGATATCAGCAAAAGAACTTCTGCAAGCGGCTTAAAAGAAGTTGTTCTAGAAAATTTGCAGAGTGGCTCAACGCGCTTTGATACGATAAAAGGAAATTTAAAACTTGAAAAAGGAACGTATTTGGCAGAAAATTTTGTTCTTGACGGTAGTTTAGCATTACTTAAAGTAAAAGCTGATGGTAATTTTATGTCATGGGAAGGTAACGGGGCGTTTAGTGTTTCTTGGAAGGAAAAAATTTCTCCTTTTTCCTTTATGTGGAATGGAAGTCTTGAGAACCCACAGGTAAATGTTGATGTGTCGGTTTTGACAAATGAGTTTGATGCTCGTAATGCTCAACTTGAAGCAGAGCGAAAAGCCAAAGAAAAAGAAGCTCAAGATGCCATGAAAGCTCGCTTTGATGAGCAAGTTAAGCAGACAAAATCATTAAAATCTGAGTTTGATAAGCAGATATTGCCGAAGTTTGATGAGGCCTCAAAAATGGCGGAGGAAATGTCATACAAGCGTTCTTATGATGCTTTGAAGAAAAAGATTGATACTGCAGTGGGGCTCTTAGATGAGGCTGCTGCTTTGGCTCTTTCTCCTCAGATTTCTGACAAATTGACCACGTCTATTGCTGAGAAAAATAAAAAGGTTGCATCAGAAGTGGCCGGTTACCAAAAAGAACTTGATGATTTGTATTTGTCGGAAGTTAAGCAGCGTCTTGAAAAACATAATGAGATGTTTAAGCTTGCTTATGAAAATGTAAATTCTCAAGTTGATGATTTTAATAAAAAGTTGCAGGCGTTTAGGCCAAGACTGATGGCTAGCGAGAGCATTGTTGTTCTTGAAAATGATGATGAGATTAAAAAGCTTAATTCTAAATTGAGCGATAAGATGATGCAGTTGTCAACTTTGCATCAAAAGTCTTTAGATGCTTATAATTTGGTGGCTACGCAGAATGATACTTCTGTACTGGAACGCGTTGTTGTTATTTTGAAAAATAACCATGCTTCAGTTCAAGGCGAACAACAAGAAATTTCTTCTTTGATCTCTCAGATGTTAGAAAAAGCAGAGCAGATTACGGCGGCTGAAGAACAGGCGGCATTTTTACGGCGGCAAGAGGCTGAACGTAAGAAAAAAGTGGAAGAAGCAACCGGTACAATTGCTAATGCAGACGGTAAAGTTAAAACTATTGTGCCTGATATTCAAAAAATAGAGCAAGCAGAAGCTGAAATCAGTCAGGAAAAGCGTGTCGTGTTGGATTTTTCCGATGATAAGGAGAATAAGCCTAAAGAGGTTGTAGAGCGTAAGTTTTTATCTGTTCCGGCAAATGGTGAGGGTGAAGCTTCTGGCGTTAAAAAAACTGTGAGCGGCAAAATATCTCGCGATTAATGAAGCTGTGGCTTTTTTGGTATGAATGATTGTAATGCAATTTTTTTGTGTTATATTGTTTTATTATAATGTTATTAAAGGAATAAAGCCATGTTTGCCAAGCCAGAAGTTTGTATCTTGCCGGTTGCTGGTCTTTCAACCAGAAATTTGCCGGCAACAAAGGTTATTCATAAAGGTTTTTTAACACTTCATGGAAAACCGATTATTCAGTATGCAGTTGATGCTTGTAAAGAAATCGGAATTAAAGAAATTGTATTTATTTACAGCGATGAAATCGGTAAAGATTTGTTCGAGAATTATTTTTCTCCAAATGAAGCATTAGAAAATCATTTGCGGGTGCATAATAAACATGACTTGCTTAAAATTGTGCAAGATATTGTTCCTGAAAATATGAAGTTTTCTTTTGCACGTCAGAGTGAACCTAAAGGAAACGGTCACGCTATTCTTATGGCAAAAGAGATTGTCGGTAAACGTGATTTTGTTGTCATGTGGCCTGATGATGTTTATATCAGCTATCATGGTCAGGGAATTCTTTCTCAATTGGTTGAGGTCTTTCAAGAAACCGGTGGTATGGTTGAAAATATTATGGAATTTCCTCGTGAACAGATGGTTCGTTATGGGGCTTTGGTCGGGGCTGTTCGTGCCGGAAGAATTGTAAAAGCTCAGGGCTTGGTTGAAAAGCCGTCGCTTGAAAATGTTCCTTCAAATTATGCCAGTATGGGGCCGTATATTTTGCCAAATGTTATTATGGATATTTTGCCTGAAGTACGTAAAGGTAATAATGGTGAAATTAATCTGACCGATGCTATGGAGCTAGCCGCTCAACGTGGTGTGCCTTTGCATGGAGTATTGTGTGATGCTGTTCGTTTTGATTGCGGTACGGCAAAAGAGCTTGAAAAGTCAAATATATATTTATCATTGATGGCTGACAATGAGTTGCGGGCTTATACGCGCAAATTGCTCGATACCTTAATTGTGTAATCTGTTTGATACTTTTATCGACCTCGGCAAAATTGTCGAGGTCTTTTTTTATTCGCAAGAATATTTTCCGCCGCAGCTTGCTCCGGTGTCTTTGCCCATTGAGGTACATTCTTCTGCCGTAAAGATATATTTATCAGGGCAGCAGCTTTGAAAATAGCTACTATTGTATGGGCATGGGTAAGCGCCAATAAAGCCGGTTGGACAAGAGCTTATGGTGTAGCCTTCTTCTTCGCAAGGGTTGCTTTTTTGTGAATTGATGTTGTAAAAACTATCTGAACCGCGTTCGCCGCTAAAGGTAGCTCCTTTCTCTATTACAAAACGGACGTCAGCTTTAGATGAGATGGGCATACAAATAAGGGCAAGAGTGAGAATTTTTAAGAATATCTGTGGCATTGCTATTGAACCTTAGGGAAGGGATTTTTCGCATAAAAAGCTTCGGCACTTTATTGTCGAAGCTTAAGGAGAAAGAAAAAATCATAAGCAGTGCTTATTGTCTTTCATGGATCTGAAGTGAAAGGCGCAGCAGAGCATCTTTTTGTTTTAACTTTTGTTTTTTCAATTCTTCAATTTTAATAAGATTTTTCCAGACATATTGCTCTTCTTTGCGGATTGCAGCATCAAGATAAGCGTGCTGGACTTTGAGGTTTTCTAAGCTGGTTTGAACCGTAACCATAGTGGCCTCCCTCTCTCTGGTAAGTATAACAATTTTATTATAAAACATAATTTTTATTCTGCCAAGTGAAATCTTTTATCTTTTGTATAGTAAATTAGGCGAGGACGGAGCTATTTGATAATAAAATTTTAAGCATTAAAAGTTAAAATGTAACAAATAATTTACATTGATTGTACCAAAAACTATTGAAAATAGACGAATTTTATGGTATTAGTAAGTTATGGTACAAGTTTATAGAAATGCTTTCTGGAGGACAAGATAATGGCAGAAAACGATAGCAATCAACCGAAAAATTTGGATGAGTGGTTGGCTCAGCATCCGGATTTAGATCCGAATTATGTTGCTTCTGTGCGATTGCGTGTTGATACGATTGGATTTGATTTAGATGATGTAAACAAAAATTTTGCTGATTATCAAGCTCGTCAA
>CASFMW010000023.1 GCA_949295935.1 uncultured Pseudomonadota bacterium
TATTCCTGTTTTCATCTGCTTCTCCTTTTCTGGAGAATACTCTAATGTAACATTTTAACTTTGGCGAATCTGTAACATTTTAACTTTGCTATGACAAACCTTCTCTTTTTTATTGACTCAAAATAAAAATTAGCTTATTAAATGAAAGGTTTAATAACAATAAATTTTTGGGAAGTAAAAAAACAATGACAGTCACATTAAAAGACATAAGAAGAACCTATCTGGACTTCTTTGAAAAACACGGACATAAAATCATTCCGTCATCATCACTTGTACCGGACAATGACCCGACCCTGATGTTCACCAACTCAGGCATGGTTCAGTTCAAAAACATTTTCACCGGCAACGAAACACGTGACTACACCCGAGCCGCCACTTCCCAAAAATCGGTTCGAGCCGGAGGAAAGCACAACGATCTGGACAACGTCGGCTACACTGTCAGACACCACACATTTTTTGAAATGCTGGGCAATTTTTCATTCGGAGATTACTTCAAAGATGACGCCATTAATTGGGCTTGGGAATTGGTCACCAAAGAGTTTAATTTACCCAAAGATCGCTTAGCCGTCACCGTATATCATAATGATGATGAAGCATGGAATATCTGGAAAAAAGTTTCCGGCCTGCCTGATGACAGAATCATCCGCATTGCAACTAAAGACAATTTCTGGCAAATGGGCGATACCGGTCCTTGCGGCCCCTGCTCTGAGATTTTCTATGATCACGGCCCCGAGGTTTGGGGTGGCTTACCGGGGACGCCGGAAGAAGACGGCGACCGTTGGATAGAAATTTGGAACTTGGTGTTTGACCAGTTTGAAGACTTGCCCGACGGCAGCAGAATTCCCTTAAAGAAAAAATGCATCGATACCGGCATGGGCTTGGAGCGTATCTCGGCTATTTTGCAAGGTGTTCACTCTAATTACGAAATTGACTTGTTCCGCAATTTAATTAACGACATTTCAAAACTCGCTCCGAAGGAAGACCCTGAAGGACCGTTCAAAGCATCATTCAATGTTTTGGCCGACCACTTACGTTCAACCGCTTTCTTGATTGCCGACGGTGTTTTGCCATCGAATGAAGGCCGCGGCTATGTTTTGCGCCGCATTATGAGAAGAGCCATGAGACACGCATATATGCTCGGCGTTAAAGAACCGATGATGTATAAATTGCTTCCGTCTCTGCAAAGAGAAATGGGCGAAGCTTATCCAGAATTATATCGAGCCGAAGCTCTGATTACCGAAACCATTAAGGCTGAAGAAACCCGTTTCTTACGCACATTGGATAAAGGCATTCGCTTGCTGGATGAGGCTTCGGCCGAATTAAAAGAAGGCGATACTTTGGCCGGAGAAACAGCCTTCAAGCTTTATGACACTTACGGCTTCCCGCTTGACTTAACCCAAGACGCTTTGCGCACCAAAGGCATCAATGTTGATACCAAAGGTTTTGATGCTGCCATGGAAAAACAACGTGAGGAAGCAAGAAAGAACTGGGCAGGTTCAGGCGATGCCGGCACAGAAAAGGTTTGGTTTGATGTTCAAGAAAAAGTCGGAGCTACTGAATTTTTAGGCTACAACACCTTAAAAGCCGACGCTCAAGTCACCGCTCTGGTCAAAGACAATCAAATGATAAATATGATCTCCGGCGGTGAATTTTACCTTGTTTCTAATCAAACACCATTCTATGCCGAAATGGGTGGTCAGGTTGGTGATACCGGTCTGTTGCAAAATCAAGACACCACCATTCAGGTGACAGACACCAAACACAAACTGGACGGTATCTCTGTTCATTGCTGCAAATTGTTAAAAGGTTCGGTCAAAGTCGGTGATACTTTAACATTCCATGTACAGGAAAAACGCCGCAAAGACATCTGCGCCAACCACTCAGTCACCCACTTGGCACATAAGGCTTTGAGAGAAGTTTTGGGAGAGCACGTCACTCAAAAAGGTTCATTAGTCACACCGGACAGAATGCGCTTTGACATTTCGCACCACAAACAAATCACGGCCGAAGAATTAAGACAAGTTGAAAACATTGTTAACCAGGCCATTCGTAAGAATTATAAAGTTACCACTGTTTTGATGACGCAGGAAGAAGCAATCAAAGCCGGCGCCATGGCTTTATTTGGTGAGAAATATGGTGATGAAGTCCGCGTCGTCTCCATGGGTGATGAAAACGCCACCTTCTCTCGTGAACTTTGCGGAGGTACCCACGTCAGCAACACCGGAGAGATTGGTTACTTTAACATTGTGTCCGAAAGTGCAGTTGCTGCAGGCGTAAGACGTATTGAATGCGTCACCGGACGCGGTGCGGAAGAATATGTCCAACACATGGAAGACAAACTCCACACCGTCGGACAGATTTTAAAGTCAGACACCAACACATTGGAAGAAAGAATCAAACAGCTTCTTGAAGACAAGAAAAAACTTGAAGCCGATATCTTTAATCTCAAAAAAGCTTTTGCCAATGCGAAAGCCACGGACAATCAAGATAAGATTGAAACGGTTAACGGCATAAAATTTGTTGCCAGAACCATTCCGAACGTCCACCCGAAGGAATTAAAGGCCTTTATTGATGAGATTAATAAGAGCTTGGGTTCGGGAATTGTTGTTTTGGGAACAGATAAAGACAGCAAGGCCTCAATTGTTGTCGGCGTCACACCGGATTTAACCAACAAATATTCAGCGATTGATTTGGTTAAGTTAGCCTCTCAAGCTGTCGGCGGAGCCGGCGGCGGCGGCAGACCGGACATGGCCCAAGCCGGCGGTCCGAATGCCAATAAGCTCACTGACGCTTATAACGCAGTCAAAGAAGCAATATAAAATAACAAAAACACTCTCCGAAATTTCGGAGAGTGTTTTATTTAATACTTATTTTTAGAAGCTTCCACTATTCTTTTCCGATTTTTAATAAAAACAAAAATATTGCAAATAAGCAAAAGAAAACAAATAACAGAAACAAAAGAAACAAAACGGGCCAAAACAAGAGCAACAATAGCGATTATACTTAGCCAAAACAAACAAAATGCATTAAACTCAAGAGATGCATTATCTGTGCTTTCAATATCTACGAAACTTAACAATAAGGAGACGATCATAATACTCAACAAACCAAAACCAAAATAATGTAAATTTAGCCTAAAATCAAAAACTTCCAAGTTATTATAATCAATTTGCGCAACTTGCAAAGTTTCTTTAGCCTGATTTAATTCAATATTATACTTTGTCACCTTCACCAAATCACCTGATTGCTTGGCCTTAGCTAAATTTTGAACAACCTCTTGGTATTCGGCTTGAGCTTTTTCAAGCTTTTCCTTTCGATTTTCAATAAAGCGCTCAAGGTTTCCATCATAGCTGAAATAATAAAAAAGACCTTTGCCTGAGCCTTCTTCACTTTTTTCAACTTCTGCCTGTTCTTTTTGAGCGTTTGACACTTTGGTAAGACGATCAAATCCCCAAATAGCAGTTCCTAAAATTGCAATCACTGCAAAAGCTATACCCATGTATTTCCATGTTATAGACCTTGCTTTGCTATAAGTTTTGAGGAGTTTATCAGCTAAAACCATCTGTTCTCGTTCAGAAACATCTTTATGTTCCGCTCGAGCTTTGTCATAACATTTCCTCAGCCACCAAAGACGAAACAAACCAAACAGGATGATAGCAACCACTAATACCCCACAGATAACAATAATCTTTGTTCCCATAATGATATAATTTTAATGTTTATAATAATAATTTTGTACAATACATCATAATCATTTTTCGTCTTTTGTCAAGTTTTTTATATCTCACGCAACAAAAAAAGCGTTGTTCTTTACGAACAACGCTTTTTCTAATAAAGTTTAATCTGTAACGATTCGGAACACACGTTCCTCACCATCTTTGCCGATGGCCGAAATCGTAACACGTTTCCTAATACGGGCATCTTCCCAGGTTGAAACCTCACGATAGGTCACTTTGTTTCCTTTGTTCAAAACCTCGGGAATCACATTAAACTTACGCGGTTCAAGGGTCAACTTGCCTTTTTCGGTAAAGACGCTCAGCTCATAAGTTCCGTTCTCAAGCGGCTTAATCACAGCATCATGAATTTCCAGCTCTTCTTGAACATCATTTTTTGCCGCTTCTTTGACTTTTGTTTTACCATAGGTAAAAACATCAACAAAAGCTTCTTTCAGCCAAGCCAAAGACTTCTCAGGACCGAGATCAACCAAAAGCCAAGCTAAACCGATAAAGGCCAAAACCAACAAAACTTGCCAACAGGCAAAAAGCAAGACAATTGCAATAAAAACAACTGCAGCCACCAACAATGTTTTCTTTGTCATATCCATAAGGCACAAAATTTAAGGGTTAAGCTTTCAACAAATTTCGGATCACTGCCAAGGCTGATTTGTAACCGCTTTCAATGCGGGCAACATCTTTTTCATCAAGTACGCCGCGCGCACCGTTGATTTTCGTTTCCTCAACCATTTCGGACAAACGGGCGTCCATTTCAGATAAAAAGACCTGGTGTCTAGTAAACATCATATTCCGTTGATGTTCAAGCCATCTCTCGTCATTCTGATGCACCTCATCGGTCACAGCCTGCAAATCTTCGTTGGTTTTCTTCAAAGCATCATTAGTCTCCGCCGTTGTCCCCTGAAGCTCTTTGATATTCTCAGACACCTGTCCTACGATTTCCATCAGAGCTTTCCAGTTACGAAAAGCAACAACAGCCAAAACAATAACTGCGATAAGTAACACACCAACAACAATTGCAATAGCAATCCCTGCGTTCAAAGATAAACTTTCCATAAAAATAAAATTTAAAAATTAATAATATAAGAAAAATAATACAAATTCAAAGATAGTAATACAACATTATAGCAAATTTGTCAAGACAAAAAAAATATTTTTTTGACACAAAAAAAACGCTGTTGACAAAAAGCCTTTTTTATGCTAGCGTCATTGTGCAATTAATATTATTATAAACTAAATACACACTATTATGGAAAAATTATTACCATCTCTGCTGAGTGCGAATCCCTTTGAGGCCATTGCCAAAACAAAGGATGAGCATTTAGTTTTTGAAGAACGAGTATGGGGTCTCAAACAAAAAGAAAACTTTGTTTTTGATCCACAGCACTACGGAATAAACGACTTTTTCAAAGTTGAGGACGTTCCCACAGACGCCGTGCTGAGTGACACGCTCATTCGTTATTATTCCAGCGGAAGACGCGAAGTTGTTCCGACTAAAGACATCATCATGTTCCAAATCGGAAAAGACTTGTGGAGTACTAAACATAATTGTTACGGAGAAAATATATCTTGGGCGACATTGGATAAACTGTTAACCATGTTTCCCGATGATAAATATCTGCAACAATTACTTGAAAAATACCCCTATCTGGAAGAAAACGGACGCTTTGTTATCAATCTTGAAACAAACGAATATGAGCTTGCCATGCCAGCGCAAAACAGCCTTTACGCAGCCGGCACCTACCGCTATGTTAAAGAAAAACTTGGTTTTGCAACCCTTGGCAACCTCCAACGTTATTTTGGTGGATATGCTCAGTGGTTAAATGCAGGCATTGAAGGAAACGACCAAAATATTTGTGATGAGCTTGATAAAAAGATGCAAGAAAAACCAATTAAAGCCTATTTCTACTACCAAGGCAATTATGAAAACGTTTCAACTTGCACCTTATTTGCTGGCTTTACAGATTTGTCTTACAACATTGCAAAAGCCATGTTAGAAGAGGCAAATAAAGACATCAAAGAGTTGCAAAAAGAATACCTTGACCATGGAGAGCCACTTAATTTAACTTACGGATTAAAGGTTTTTTCTATGGAAAATTGCAACGATTATCGTTCTTATGACCCCGCTGTCGGCGCCCCATCAGGAACCTTTGTCTTTCCTCCTGAGGTTTTTCGCCACTGGGGACAAGCTTTTTCTCCTTACGAACTGGCGATTATCACCCGCGACCGCGAATTCCGTTATTGGAATCCCGATATGACGAAAAATGAAGCCATGGCAAAAAAGCAGTCAAGAATGATAAACCAGCAAATGGCATCGAAAAAGTCTCAAAATTTATTGTCTTATCTTATTAAATTATTCCAAGCATGAAAATTCTACTCTTCTTGATCATTATCGGCGCCGCTTTATATCTGATATACAAATGCGCGCAACAGCTTGATAAAAAGCTAGAAAAAAACCGCCGCAAAGGCATTGTCATCCGCAAGATAGAAGGTGATGAAGAAAAAAAGATTGCCGGTACGGCAATACAGTTGTATGGCGTAGACAGCAAAATGCCAATACTTCTGAAAACACCGGAATCGGAAGCCGAACATGACAAAATCCTTGTCAAGTTTCTGCTTCAATTATTTGCAATCGCCGTGGTCGCCATAGGCCTCATGATTGCAATATCCTAATCAAAAAAGCGTTGTTCATTAAGAACAACGCTTTTTTCTTACTCAATCTCATCCCACTTAACTTTTGTTGCCAAATAAATATCTGTAACACAAAGAAGTAACAGAAGAAAAGTTCTCCATGTAAAGATATGAATAAGGCTACCAAAACAAATTCCAAAGAAAATCAAAGCTCCTGCACACAAAACAACACCAATAATACTAATAGCAAATAAAAATTCTCCCTTGGAAAATTTAATAGCAATCAGCAACAAAATTCCATATAAAAACAACATGCCATTCACATAATTTAATAAAGAATTTTGCAACCATTTTGCATAAAACTCAGGTATTTCATTGACCTTTTGCTCAGCTTCGTCAAGATTAAACTTTGCTTCAACCAACTTAGCCATGGCAATAGATGTTGCCTTAGCATTGCCTTGCTTCTGCTCAGATTGCAATAAGGACTCAAATTCTTTATATTTAGCAAGAGCTTTTTCTTTTGCCGAATAAGCCTTTTCAGTATGATACTCAAGCGCTTTATCATAGCTAAAACGACTGATAAACCAACCAAACAAAGATAAAGAAACTTCCTTTTCCGGCTTAACTTGCTCTTCCAGCTTTGCTTGTTCCTTTTCAGCTCTTGATGCTTTGGAAATACGGTCAACACCCCAAACGGCAGTGCCTAAAATCGCAATTACCACAAGTGCAATGCCCATGTATTTCCATGTTGCAGACCTTGCTTTGTTAAAAGTTCTAAGTTGCTTGTCAGCAAGCGCCAACTGTTCTCGTTCAGAAACTTCTTTATGTTCTGCTCGCGCTTTGTCATAACACTTCCTCAGCCACCAAAGACGCAACCAACCAAGCAAAACTGTCGCAACAAGCAAAAACCCGCAGATAATAATAATTTTTGTTTCCATAAATATAAGTTTTAAATGTTTATAATAATAATTTTATACCGTTACCTTAATCGCTTTTCGTCTTTTGTCAAGTTTTTTTTAATAACAAGCATTGAAAAGAACATTGCATTCCGCAAAAAAGCGCATAATATTAAAATATCATATAAGGAATAGCAAATGCGCAAAATATCTATCAAAACCATAATCGCCTTAGCCTTAAGCTCATCAGCTATCGCAGCTGAACCTTTTAGTTTTGAAGGCACATGGTATTTTGACCGCTATAATCTGCTGAACGACGGCCTCCTACAAATAAAAAATTGTAGCTACGCTTCTTGCGATGTTAACCTCAAAACCCTTTGGGGCCCAAAAGGCTGCGCTCTCAGCGGAAAAATGGAGCTTATCACCAACGAAAAAGCTCAAATCATAAAAGAAAATTCCATAAACAGCCGCGGCGCCTGCCAAATTGACATCACCCACAGCGGCAATGGCCAAATCACCATAACCAGCAAAAACTGCGAAACCTTATGTCAAAAGGGGGCGAGCTTTGATGGCAAATATGAAAATGCCGCACTTCCCCTCGCCTATCCGACCGGCTTTGATTGCCGTGATGACCGCATCACCTATGCCGAAGCCACCATCTGCCAAAACAAAACCTTAAGCCTTGCCAAATTAGAAGTTAAAAAGCTTCAACCAAACAGCAAAATAGCGAAAAAAACTATCGAAGAATGGACAAGCCAAAGAAACATCTGCAAAACCGACAAGCAATGCCTTAATCAAAAATATATGGAATATATCAACGCTCTTTTACACGAAGAAATCGGTGAAGGCGCCACACTTCAAGATTATTACCAATTAACTCAAACCGGCTATGCCTCCCCGCTTGAGAGTTATATGTTAAGACATATATTAGAGAGCAAACTCTCCGCAGAACAAATCAAAATGCTGGAAAAACAAATGGACATCCGCAATGATTATTCTGATAAAAATAAAATATTTTTGACTTACAGCCCCTTGGAAGAAGAAAAGAAAGAAAAAACTTGCTTTTATCTTCAAGACAACAACCTCTGGATCGGCCTTCTTGACAAAGACGAAAATGGCTTAAACCAAATCACGATATATGCACCGCAAGGAATGTTATTATCCCAAACACCGGAAGAAATATCAAACTGGCAACAAAAACTTTCTTCCGCACCAAATAATATAAAAATTAACTTCCAACCTATTCTTTAAAAACAAAAAAAATCCGCTCAGCAATCGCTAAGCGGATTTTTCTTCATAAACAAGCTTACTTTTGAGCAGCGGCCTGCGGCTTAACCAAAGACAAAACAATCGCACCAAACAGAAGTGTAAATGTCACACTCAGCGAATGCCATGCCTCAAGCTTAAAGCCGAAATAAGGCGCAAATATCTTAAGTCCGATAAAGATTAAGATAATTGACAATGCCGGTTTAAGATAAGTAAATTTGTTGACCGCAGCTTCAAGTAAGAAGTAAAGCGCACGCAACCCCAAAATCGCAAAGATATTACTTGTATAAACAATAAAAATATCATCAGTGATTAAGAAGATTGCAGGAATACTGTCCAAAGCAAAAATCACATCCATGGTTTCAATTGTCAACAAGGCAAAAAACAGCGGCGTAATATAATGCTTACCATTTTGCTTAACAAAGAAATGCTCACCATGAAGCTTGCTGGTCACATGAAAATATTTATTAATAAACTTAAACATACGTGTTTCTTCAAACGGCTTCTGCTCATGCTCTTTTGAAATAAGCATTTTTCCGCCGGTATAGATAAGAAACGCAGAAAAGATATAAAGCACCCAATGGAAGTGCGAGATTAGCGCTCCACCCAAACCAATGAGTACCGCACGCATCACAAGCGCTCCGAGAATACCCCAGAACAACACACGATGCTGATACATTCTCGGCACATTCAAGCTGGTAAAGACAACCGAGATAATGAAAATATTATCCAAAGACAAGCTCTTCTCAACCAAAAATCCGGTAAAGAACAACAAGCCTTTGTCAAACCCTTCTTCATACATCACAAACACACCGAACACACAAGCGGCAAGAATGTAAACAATGCACAAAATCAAGGTATGCATAAAATTCGGAACTTCGTTTTTGCGATTAAAAAACAACAAGTCCCAAAGCAAAAGGACAATAACGGCAACACCGAAAATCGCCCACAAAACACTTTCAGGCAAAATATAATGATTTGTAAATAAATCTTTTAGCTTTTCCATAGTCATATCCAAAATTAAAAACAAAAAGAAAACGCTTTCTTTTTAGCTTATTCGAAAGCGTCCGTCAACGACTGAAATCAAGCTATACCCAACAAGGCCTTAATCACGCTTTTTTTTGAACTTTTGCAAAATAAAATTAAGATAAGCTTTTTCATTTTCTTCACGCAGACAAATAGCATCCATCTGTGGCCATTCACCTTCGGGCAGATTAAGGAGAGAAAGATTTGATTGCAAAGACAAAGAATGCTCGCTTTTAGGCAGCTGCCGCATAATCGGAATAAGCGTCATTCCGTTTTGTTCAATCAGCGGTGCATTGGGAATACGGGTATAGCCGTTTTTCTCCCAGCGATGCAAAAGCTCTTCTTTACAAATACCATAAACTTGTTCATAACCTTTGGCGGTTGCATAATCAAAACCATATTTCATGATTTTATCAGCCATATCTGTTTTGCGAAACTCGGGCATTACCGCCATCCGCTCAAACTTCACAAAATCAGAAAAAAAACGAATACGCATCGTACCTTGTGGCTCACCATTCACCCTTGCCAAGACATGAGCCGCGCAATAATCATTACCGTCAAATTCCTTCTCTTCGGGAATATGCCCCTCTTCAACAAAAACGGCACGCCGGATTTTTTTCATTGCCGCAAAATCCGCCTCACTATGTACCAACGCTATGTCAAATTTATCATTACTCATAAGTAAATTATACACTTGACAGGCCTGCGCAGAGAATATACTACTTTAATAATAGTGATATATATTTTGAGTCACTAATTTAAGAGATTTTGAAAAATGTCATTAAAAAAACAACTGGCCATAATAAAATATCTGCTGGCACTAAACAGCACGGTTAAACACGGAAGTATTAATACCGCCGCCGAAAAAAACGGCATCAAACCCTCAAATTTGAGCCGCTTGATTTCAGACTTTGAAGAAATTATCGGAGGAAAATTGCTCAACCGCACCACCAAAGGCGTTACCCCAACAGCCTTAGGAAGCAAAGTCTGCGCTCTGGCCGAACAAATCGAACAAGAGCTTGAAAAAGCAGAAACAGCAGAAAAAACACCTCACAAACAAATAAAAATTTTCCTAGCACCGGAGTTGGAATTTTCTGACTTTGAAAATTTTTTTACAGCGTTTAATGAGGCTGAAATCATTTTGTCACCCCGACGCAATCAAGCAGATATCATCATCAGCGGTCAAGCCCCGCGCGGAGAAACAAATTTTATTGAGATTGAACTTTCGGGAGAACTAAAGCGCAAAATCTGGCTATTAAGCAAAACCGAAGAAGAGCTGCCGTTAAAAGTCATTGATTTTATAATTGCGCGGTTGCATCCTTAATATAATTAATCAGCGCCCTAATTTTTGGCTGATCTTTTGCATCAACATGGGAGATAATCCAAAACGGATGAGAGAGCGAAAAATTAAGCTTGTCCAAATGCACCAAGTTTTGCTCTTTGACACCAATACTCATCGGATGAAGTGCAATTCCAATACCATCTTTTGTCAAATGCATCAACATAGAAGACGAGTTGGTTGAAGCAACAATATGCTTACAACCATCTTGCAGATTTTTCCACTTCTCCCAAACGGAAGAAAAATTATCCCGCACACAAAGCTTATGATTTTCTTGCAAATCTTTAAGATTTTTCGGATAACCGTTTCGAGAAAGATAATCCATTGAAGCAAACAACCCAAATTTCAGATTATGTTTCATTAACACAACCGCCGAAGACTGCCGCGGCTCTTCAAACACGAGAGCCAAATCAACTTCATACAAAACTTTCGGCGCCTCAATAGAGGTCACAATATCAATATGCACATCGGGATAAAGATCATAAAAACCCGGCAAGCAATAAGATAGATAAGATGCAGCCAAAGCATCGCTGGTCCATAAGCGAATTGAGCCCGAAAGCGTTGCCTTAGCCAAAGAAAATTCATCAACATCGGCAACGGCTTTATCAATATTGCAAGCAATTTCATAAACCTTTTTACCAGCATCGGTCATAACCATTCCGCGAGAGGTACGGGTTAATAAGCGGCATTGCGTTTTTTCTTCCAATTCGCGAATAGCGGCAGACATATTAGATTGTTTAAGACCGTTTTTAAGCGCTGCCTTAGAAACTGCCCCTTCTTTCGCCGTTTCCAAAAAGCAAAAAATCCGTCTTATTAAAATAAGCTTATCACCAATTCGCATGCCGCCTCGATATATGAAACAAAATTCCTATAAGTTGCAAAACATGAAAGACATAATACACAAATTATAAAAATTGTATAGTAAAAAATTCAAGAAAATAAAGAAGAAATAAAATTATCCAAAATGGCGCACTGCCACATCCACCTGCTCAGAAATATAATCAAGAAGCTTGTCATCAATCAAGCGAATACGCTCAATCAACAGGTTTTCTTCAGCAACACGAGCAAGCGTTTTCCTGCGCGAAATTTTAATGTCCAGCAAGTCATCCAGCCCCACATCAAAACATTCAGCAATCCGGCAAAGCATAATCAAATCCGGCACCACCAGACCGCGCTCCAAATTAGAGATTGTGCGCCAGCTAACTTCACAAACAGCCGCCAATTCCTCTTGAGTAAGATGAGCATTTTCGCGCAAAGAGCGCACTTTCAGCCCCAAATATTTTTTAATATTTTCTTTCATAAGCAAACTATAACCTGAAATAAAATGTTTAACAATGTAACAAGATTCATATAAAAAAATATTCTAGGAAACAAAATTCATATAATAGCTCACTAATCGAAATAAACAAAAAAACTCTTGACAAAAGACAAAAAGATAATTAAAGTAGCTGTACAAAATTATTATTATTAACATCAAAAAAAACTTATATTTATGGAAACAAAAAGTATTATTATCTGCGGGATATTGGCACTTGCTACTATCTTGCTTGGTTTATTTCGCCTTTGGTGGCTGAGGAAATGTTACGACAAAGCTCGTGCTGAAAAAAAAGATGTTCTCCAAAGTGAACAGATAGCTATTGCTGACAAACAGCGCAAAACTTATGACAAGGCAAGGGCTACAACATGGAAATACATGGGCATTGCTCTTGCGGTGATTGCTATTTTAGGCACAGCTGTTTGGGGCTTTAACCGTATCGCTCAAGCACAAAAAGCCGAAAAGAAACTGGTAAATATTGAAGAATGCTACGAAGAATCCTCCTCTTGGCTTGACTATTTGGCAATTTATTTTGATAAAGAAAAAGCTTTTCGCTATTATGGCAAAAAAGTAACAAAAGCATATCAAGAAGCACAAGCCGAATACGACATTGTTCAAAAAAATCTGCAAAAAGCTCAAGCAGAAAACAATGAAACCGAAATAGTCATCCAAAAGGCTTTACTGCAAGATGTTCAAAATGTTCTAAACAAAGCTGAGCAAAACAAAAAAGATTTCTCGTCTTTCCCTGAAAAATGGCGTCTGAATTCAAATTTTAATTGGTGGATTTTAGCAGAAATTATTTGCGGCGCTTTTCTATTCTATTTGCTTAGAACAAAAAAAAAGAATGGCTGGCTCTTCTCCATGTTTTTTATTTCAGCATTTTTTCTTATTGGCTGTTTAATAGCAGGATTTTTCATATCTCCTATTTTTACTTTAAGAGATATTTTATTTTGGTTGATATGGGGTATTGATGCATTCCTATTGATATCCATATTCCAAAACAAAGAATAAAGAAAAAGCGTTGTTCGAAAGAGCAACGCTTTTTCTTTAATAGAACAAAAACTGTTTACACAAGGCCTCGACCTGTTCCCGAACCTTAGGAACAACCTCATTGCCTCTGCCCTGCGCCATAGCCTCAATAACATCGGCAATCCAATTTCCGACTTTTTTAAACTCCGCTTCCTTAAAGCCGCGAGTGGTCGCTGCCGGTGTTCCAAGTCGAATTCCGGACGTTACTTTCGGCGACATCGGATCATTCGGAATAGCATTTTTATTACAAGTCATATGCGCAGCTTCCAATGTCTGCGCCACAACATCACCGGTCAAGCCTTTGGAACGCAAATCAACTAACAACAAATGCGTATCCGTTCCGTCGGAAACCAAATTTATTCCTCGCGATTGCAAAGTTTCAGCTAAGACTCGAGCATTTTTAACCACCTGCGCAGCATAGGCCTTAAACTCTGACGACAAAGCTTCTTTGAAACAAACCGCTTTAGCCGCAATCACATGCATCAACGGTCCGCCCTGCGCTCCGGGGAAAATGGCCGAGTCAATTTTTTTAGCAATATCCTCACGGTTGGTCAAAATCATACCACCACGTGGCCCACGCAAAGTTTTGTGTGTCGTAGTGGTCACCACATCTGCCCAAAGCAATGGATTCGGATGAACTCCACCGGCCACCAATCCGGCAAAATGAGCCATATCGACCATCAAATAAGCCCCAACTTTGTCGGCAATCTCACGAAACCGCGCAAAATCGATCTGCCGCGGATAAGCCGACCCACCGGCAATAATTAGCTTAGGACGATGAGCAAAGACCAAAGTTTCAACTTGATCATAATCAATCAAACCACTGTCAGCACAAACACCATACTGCACTGATTGAAACCACTTTCCGGAAAGCGAAACTTTTGCCCCATGGGTCAAATGCCCACCGGCATCAAGTGACATTCCCATAAGCACATCATTGGGTTGCAACAAAGCAAGATAAACCGCGGTGTTTGCCTGCGAACCGGAATGCGGTTGAACATTAACAAAACGCGCATTAAACAAAGCCTTTGCACGCTCGATCGCCAGCGTCTCAACTTTATCCACAAATTCACAACCACCATAATAGCGGTTGGCCGGATAACCTTCGGCATATTTATTGGTCAGAAGAGAGCCTTGCGCTTCCATAACTGCCGGAGAGACAATATTTTCGGAAGCAATCAACTCAATTTGCAAGCGCTCGCGTTCGCCTTCTTCGGCAATGGCTACAGCGATCTCGGGATCTTCACTTTGCAGATTTTGATTAAAGTCCAACATTTGAACACCCTCCGCAAACATCAATTTTTTCGATTCGACGAAGGTGACGTCCACCTTCAAATCCAGTATTAAAAAAGATATCAAGGCGCTTTTCCATATCTTCAACAGACATCATCCGCCCGCCGAAGACAGCAATATTGGCATTATTATGCTGACGTGCCAGAGCCGCGGTTTCATCATTATAAAGCAGCGCGGCACGAATTCCGACATGACGATTAGCCGCAATAGAAATACCGATTCCCGTTCCACAAATCAAAACACCGAAATCAGCTTTTTGTTGCAAAATTTCCTGACAAACTTTCTCTGCAAAGTCTGGATAATCAACCGATTCTGAAGAATTTGTTCCAATATCGGCAACAGCATAGCCTTTATTTTTAAGATAAGCAACGAGTTTTTCTTTGGCATCAAAACCGCCGTGATCGGCACCGATAGCAACCTTCATAAGCTCCTCCTTTTCCCCTAACAAAAAAGACCTTTCCGAAGAAAGGTCTTTGTATGGCTCCGACTGTTGGGATCGAACCAACGACCAATCGGTTAACAGCCGATTGCTCTACCGCTGAGCTAAGTCGGAATAATAACTGGAGGCCGGTACCGGAATTGAACCGATATCAAAGGATTTGCAGTCCTCTGCATAACCATTCTGCCAACCGGCCAATCCATCAAGACCAAAGAAGCTCGTTAATAACTTCACCTCACGGTCACTCAACAAGGAATATATATACAAATTTTTTTGCTAAGGTCAAGAAAAAAATTTATAATTTTTGCATTAATTTTTGATTTTTTTGAAATATAAAGAAAAATCAAAAAGATGAGAGCTCCTGACGCAGTTTATTAATTCGCGCCAACCACTCCCAAAAATATTCATAACCCTGATAAGGCAGCTTCTCAAGCTCTTTTGCAACCTCTGTTCCGGCCACCGGATAAACTGTAGAGAGACTACAAGACTCCATCGCGCATGAGGTCAAGCAGCTCACCGCGAGAAGCATTAGGCTGAGAATAAATCGCCGCTTTTTTCTTTTCCACATATTTCACCACCTCAACTTGTTCTTTAACAATTTTTAGCTCGCTATGACTGCGACCAAGAAAATAAGCTCCAAGCAAAGAAGAAATAAAAAGAACAACAACCACCGCATATCTCATCATACCCCCGCTATAATGAGCAAAAAAGCCCGAGCTACATTTTCAGCGTATTCAGGCTTAAAAACAGAAACGGCGGCTAACACCACCGCCGTTAAAAAAATCAAACCAAAGCGCAACTTGCTTTTCATGATACTACTACTCCCGCCAGTTTTAACCCCTCAATCAATTGTTCGCTAGAATAAGGTTGTATGCCGTTTTCATGACGAATAATAGCGCGCAATAAAACCAAGAGCACCGCCGGAGAAGACACATCAATCACATCATCAGAATCCACACCCAGCATATCTGCAACCGACTTAATATAAGATTCGGTCTCATTTTCATTAGGTGGCGCATAACGACTGATAATTTTTTTAACCGTATTAAGCTGATATTTTTTATAATAAGTCAGCAACACCTTTGCCAGCGCCCTAATTCCATATTCCGGAGAAATAAAGACACAAAAAGAGCTGTCTGTTTGATGTTCTGACAGCCCTTTCCACTTTTCACCTTTGCGAATATTCCCAGGATTATGATTTCGAATACCTCGTGGCTCCATGCCTCACCTTCCTTTCTTTTCGAGCATAAGTTCTATTTTGACTTTTAGTTCGGTTAAAATCTCATTATTTTCACGCAAAGCCTTATTAAGCACATCAAACTTTGTGAGCGTAATCGAAGAATCACGTTCCAAAGCTGCAACTTTTGTTTCAATAATTCCCTGCCATTTTCCAAAGCGGATAAAATTAAACAACACACCGCATAAGGATAAAATGACACCAGCAGCCTCCCAATCCATAGACATTTACTCCCACTTAATTCTATCCAGCGCTTCTTTACAGTCACAGGCATCAATCTGAGCTTTTAGAGTCGTTGCCTTTTGATGGCAAGAATTAGACCACTGAGCCAAAGCCACAACGAGTCCTATAAGCTCCTGCGGATTAAGGTCTATTGTAGAATTATCCTGACAAGTCCAAGTAATTGTCGGTGTTTCATCACTCATGGCAACCATTTGCATAGCCTGCGCTGCTGAAGAAATACGAATACAACTCACTTGGTCAGAATCAAATACCTTCCCCATATATTCAAACCCGCCTTGTTCAGCTTCATCACGAGATTGATTTATTTCTGCACGCTTAGTAAGTTTTAATTCATCTAATGTTAGCTCTGGTTTTGTGTCATACATAGGAATTTCAGCATATTCCCAAGAATTACCATTCCATAAAACTTTATATCCATCTTTTGGATAAAGCGGTTTTTCAAAAGTTGAGTTTGCAGGTAACAAATAAATATCTTCTCCAACAATCTCACTCTCTAAGGGATCAATCTGAGCTTGTAACTCTTCTAAATATTCTTTTGTATTTTCATCAAATAAATAAGCTTGCATATTACTCTCCCTAGTATTTAATACAGATTATTGTCTGTAAACTTTCTGGTCTTACAATATTACTTGAAGTATATCTACCTGAACTGCGAGAAGCATTAAATTGTAGTTTTCCTCCTTCCCCACTACCACCACCTGTATTACCAACATTAGAAGCACTGCCTAAAAATGCAAAAGCTCCAGAAGGTAAAAAATAATTTTCTCCCCCCACATATCTTCCATTAGGAACATCAAATTGTCCTATTATATTAGGAACATTACCATTCAAATAAGAGCCAGAACTTGACCCACCCCAAAAAGTGCGATTTATAAAGTTAGGCAAAGTAAAAGTGCTAGAACCATTACCTGCGCCATATTTTGTCCCTATTACAGAAAAAAGTTTTACATAAGTCGTTCTACTAACCTGAGCTCCGTCACATTTAAGCCAACCACTAGGAGGGTTATCTCCAGCAAAAGAACAAATTAATCCTGTAAAAGCAGCAATCATTTCAAGTTCGGAAGACGACACGGCAGAAACAGCAACTTTTCCGCTTCCGTCTGAAATCAAAGCTCTGTTTGCTGTCAAATTTACAGAAGCAATTGTTGTTGCCGCACCGGTTATAGTGTTTTGCTTAGCGTTAAACTTTGCAGCACCGACAGAAGATAAATTATCTAAATCGACATTAGCATTCCCAGCAGAAGCACTTAAAGCTTGCTCTGCAAATTCTTGAGCCTGAGAGGCACTAGCGGCCGCATTATTTTGTGCCGCAGCTGCAGACAAAGAACTTTGTTCTGCCGCCGATGCTGAAACCTGAGCATTTTCTGCTAAAGAAGACACCTCATTTTTTGCAGCAACAGCCACTTCTGCCTGTTCCGTTGCCAAATTTGCTTGCTCCTGAGCAGAGGCGACATAAACTTGAAGTTCAGGCTTTTTAGCTTCCGCAAAAGCATCAAGCTCAGGCTTGCTTGTTTTCGCTACATAGTCATCAATCAACGATGTCACAATCCGTAAAGAAACATCTGCAACAATTGGCTCTGCCTGTGTGTTAAGATAAGCATCAATCTCCGGCTTTGAAACATCATCAACATAAGATTGTATCTCTGCCTGCCCTGATTTTATATACATCAAATTTAAATCAAGGTTGAGATTAACCTCATCTTGCCATAAAACATCAAAAACAGCCCCATTTTGACAATAAATCTCAACATCAGCATCAGAAAGAGTTACATCTATAATATCACTCATGGGTCACTTGCTCCGTAATTCTAAAAATTGCCACCTTATTAACATCAGCAGGAAATATTGTGTTAATTTGCCCATCTGCGGTCGAAAGTTGAATATCCGTTTTATAAGACCCCACATCAATACTTGTTTCCGCAGGCGAAAGCAAAAGCGCAAACTCACCTTTTTGAATATCAATCGGCGAAGCAACCAAATCAAATTTCAAATCATTACCTTCAATATTGCGCACTTGCATATTGACTCTTGCTCCGGTCAAATCAAAATCTTTCTCCCCTTTATGGATTTTGAGCTTAATAGTAAAACTATCTCCTTGCCGAACTTCAATAATATTTGCATAAGGTAAAATACGACCTGTCATATTTAAGCCTCCTCTTTAACTTTAATAAAGAAATTAACAGCTTGGTTTATCGGGGTAACGTGAGAACCACTATAAATTGAATTTCCTCTAGATAAATCAAAATCAAAACGATAATCACCTGTGCCGTTTAAGCCTCCACCATAAGAATATGGTATTTTTTCTAAAAACGTTCCGTTTGTAATTGCACCTGAACACTCAGGGCTTCCAATAGAAGAAACAGTAAAATCTGCAGAAACATTTGGTAAACTTTCTGCTTGGGTTTTATAAATATCACTGGCAGAATCTCCACCCAAGCCACGCAAGAACTTGCCTCGATAATCCGGCAGATTAAAAGTTGATGTCCCATCGCCCGTCCCAAACTTAGTTCCGATAAGGGCAAACAAGTCAGCATAAGTCACACGACTAATAGCCTGACCATCACACAAAAACCAATTGTCATGATTAGCATTTTTGACCGAAGCCTTAATATCACCGATTTTAAAACCTTGGTTTATATTGGCCAGTAAAGTCTTTTTCAAAGAAGCAATCTGATCATTCAGTTGGGTCAAATTCACCGCATCTGAGCTGATAGAACCGGCCTTAAGATTTTTAATCTGAAAATTTCCGGCATTAAAATTAGCTTCCATCGCCGCACGCCCATCACGCAATAAACATTGCGAAAGACCGGAAGCAAAATTATCATCTTCTTCATCATGATGATCAGTCACGATTTCAATATTATTCTGACGATCATCTTCCCAGTTATGAATTCGCGAAAAAATTCCTTGACTGTCAAACGGCATAATACATCTCCCGAAAAGAGTTAAAACAAACCAAACAAGGCACCGGCAGCATTACCCAATAACTGATTACCGGCATTAAATTGGGCCTGAGAATTATAGGCTTTGTTTTGGTTAATACGATTTTCAGCCTGATTTTGAATCGAATAAATATTCATATTGTTCTCATAAGCGCTGGGCGAATTTTTCATCAAAGAATAAATTTCATTAATCGGCAGCTGACGAGCAGAATTAGTAAATCCGGCAGAAGAGATTGCATCGCGCAAAGAATTGGAAAATGCATTTTGACCAGCATTAACAGCCGTATAAGCAGCCTGATTCAGCGCCGAATTTTGAGAATCTTGCAAATCAGACATCGCACGCTGATAAGCCTCTGACCCAACCGACAATCCTTGGTTAGCCAAACGTGTTTGCAAATCCGAAGTCTGTTGCTCAAACTGCGGCGTCAGCTTGTCAACATAAGAATTATAAACCGCGTTTTCCATACGCTGACGCGCCGCATCAGATCCATCGACTGAATAAATATAATCCGGACGATTATTAAGGGTTTGGCTAAGATCATAACCATATTGCGCAAAATTATCATAAGTGTTATCAGCCAGAGAAGTATCAATATTTTTCAAATAATTAAGTACTTCATTTTCTGCTTGATTATAAGAAGTGCTGGCCCCACCTGCACCCAAAAGTTTTCCGATAGATTTACTCATAACATTAACTCCATAAAGATTCAGAATTTAAGATAGAAAGAACAAAAGCGTCCTCGCCGTTTTCACGAAAAGCACGAAGACGCCCCTCAATTTTAAAGCCCAGCTTTTTCACCAAATTCAGACAGGCTTTGTTTGAAACACTCACCAAAAGACTAATTCTTCGACATTTCAACACATTAAACGCCATATCAAAGATAAAACGCAAAACTTTTCGGCAGCACCAACGCTTATCATTGGTATAGATTGTCCACCAAACATCATGATTGGGGCGATAATTATTAAAAATAAGCCCGCCGACAAGCTTTCCGCCTTCAACAAAACCAATGGTATAATTTTCACCGACCCAAGCATCTCTTTCGCCCAAAGAAGAACAAACCCAATGGGCAATCAGCCCGCAGGAATCTTGAATAATTTCCATATATACCTCCCAAAAAACATCAAAGAAAACCTGAACCTTGTTCAAAACGACAGTCGGTTCCATACCACTCAATAGCATTTCCTTTGGTCTTTGTTTTGAATACAAGACTAAATTTCAGCCCCGTTGCCGAAGTTCCTATCCATTGGCTACGAATAACACCTTTGAGCACCGCCCATCTTGTCCCCGAAGGTGCAGACAAAGAACTCCATTTGGCCTCGTTCCAAAAAGTTCGATCTGTTGAATCATTGCCGATATTTTCAATAAAAGACTGAGAATTATCAGCAAAATCAGCATTTGCATAAAGCGTTAATGCAAATGGATTAAAAGCCTTTGTACGCGGATTAAGCAGTTGCAGCTTTTTCATAGCGGCTATACCAAGAGAAGAATAAGCCTGCTCAATATGCCCTTCGATAGGATTAAGCTCATCAGCATAACTCTCATCAAACAGCATAATTCCGTCATGCATTCCGAAATAAGCCCGATTCTGATACAGCCCCCAACAAAGCGCCGGAATATTTGTAAAGCGACACCACGCACCGGTATTAAGATTAACCACATGCTGCTCAAAGCTCTGATTAACCGGAACATTAAACAAAGCATAGCCGCCACGATTATAAATAAACGGCTGCCACCCGAATTTGTCCTGAGACAAAGCCGTCCGCTCCAAAACCAAACCTCTTATTTTATCCGAAAAAGAAATCTGAGAGTTATTGGCACTGTTCAGCGGCAAAGCCTTAGATAAAGGCAAATAACCGTCAACCGAAACCAGCACCACATCCCCCTGATATTGCAAAATACAACGATACCCAATTGGACGCCCGACCCGATAAACCCCGCGCAGCTCCCAATCTTCGGCAGAATTAGGATTAGACCCGCTGTAAATCAAAGCCTCTCCTTCTGAGGTAATAAAAACGGTCAAGTCATCTATGCCCATTCCGCCATCTTGGGTCCAAGACGCAATCGCCACCAAAGCCCCGCCATCACGCGCAATCGTAGACATATCAAAGCACAGCAATTTTCCTTGCACTTCCGCAGCATTTTCGGAATACCAAGCTTTCATGCTGTTTTTTTCCACAAACCACAAACGCTGTTTTGATGAAGTGACATTTACCAAAGACGCCGGAATAAGACCGTCACCGGTAAATTCCGCATTTTTCCAAACACCTTCACCATTTTCCTCGATTACATAAGTCTGAGGCGCATCGGCACCATTAACGGCAAATAAACGATTTTTAAATTGCACCGTCTGCCACTTGTCATTAGTAAAATTATCCGCTAATTTTTCAGGAGAAGATTTGGAAGTAATATCCCACAGCTCATTGTCACAAAATGCAAAAAAATGGTTTAATCCGCTTTCGGCCTTATGTTCAACCAAAGTATGAACCGGCTTTCCGGTAACCACATAGCGAACATATCCTTTGCGCAAAGAAACCTTTGTCTCCCCCGGAAAATAATTATCCATAACAATAGCGTCACTTTCCTTCATCTGGCCTAAGCTGTCACGCATGTTTAACCCGCCGATAGGACAAGGCAGCGTATAATTTAAGGAACGATTCTGACGATTAACTTTTCGACGTTGCATAAACAATCACCCCCTCATTAATCCCCTTCGGACAATTTTCAGCCAAAGCAATATCCTTGGTTGCCAAACCTGAAGCAAAAGCTTTTTTCACTTCGGTTTGATATTCGTTAAACTCTTCTTCATAAGACATACCGTTGCGTTTATACCAGCGCCAAATAATGCCGAGCTTAACCAAATAAGGATCAAAAAGCGGCACATCGGTATTTTTAGTAATTTCTGTTTTTTCCGGATTACCATAAAGCTCAAGCTCCGGATCATAACAAACATTTGCCGAACGATAATTAAACACGATTTTAAGACCAGCGGGCGGCTCGGTTAAAAAGACAAAACGCCCCTGCTGAATTTTGAACTTTATACCGATATCAGAAAAAGAAAAATAACGCTCACGCATATATTGCTCGGGCGAAAGCGCACCAATAACTTTTTCCCAATGATCTTTCACATAAACCGTATTATTCAGCAAACAATAAAAATCAGGGCAAAAATCCTGAATATAATAAACCAGTCTGGACGGCTGCGTTCTAAGCTCACCTTCTTTGGTCAGCTCTTGCCAGTTGCCATAACGCTGAAGACTGTTCAGCGTAGACTTGGCAATACTCAAAAAAATAGCCTCTTGCTGAGAGTTTGAATCAAAAAGCCCCTGCGGCGCTTGCGTCGCCAACAAACTGGCCGCTTCCTGACAAATCTGCAAAATAGTCGCCATAACACCTCCGAAAAAATAAAAAAGTTATTTTTTTGCGCGATTATTCAAACGGCGCAATTTTTCAATTTGGCTTTTAAGAAAATCAATTTCCGCCAGATAACGCTCTTCGCGTTTTTGGGCTTCGATTAAAGCTTTGTGCCCCTTTGCCTGCTGCAAAAAAAGTTTTGCAGCCTTATTTTCCGACAAAACACCAATAAGCCGCGCTTTTTCCTCATCTAGCCCAGCCAAAGCCTCAACCGTAAAAATACCGCGAAATTTAAGCGTTTCGATTTCTGCGGCCGTCAGAAAAGCAAACTGATCCAAAGGAGCTCCTTTTTCGGCTTGCTTTTTCGCCAGCAAATAGCGGTTATATTCGGTCGGAAAGCGTTGAATTTTATCAGCATCGGCAGGCTGGTCAAACACATCGTGACAATCGCGCATTCTGATTTCCACAAAACAAACCGTATCAAACACGGGCAAACCGTTTTCATCAAGCTTGTCCGATTTTATCAAACGATCATAAAAACGCGCGGCCACCGTATTATCAGACTTATTTTTAGCACTGTCCAACAACTGCTGAAACATATCAAAATCCATATCCATAGAAATAACTCCCGAAAAATTAAATAAAAAGAACTCCTAAGGCATCAAAAAAGTAACCCACCGGCTTAGCCGGTGGTTCTTCACAAGCGGGTGTAACCCTAACGGTGCCAGCGAACGCCTTAAGGGCGTATGACGGTCTGACGGG
>CASFMW010000024.1 GCA_949295935.1 uncultured Pseudomonadota bacterium
ATATTATAATAACCAAGATGCAATAAATTCAGGTTTTACCAAAGCCGGTGGGACAAAATTCACAACCAGCACCTACGCTTGGTCGTCGTCCGAGTACGATAGTCACTACGCGTGGGACTCAAGCTTTTACTACAGTAACGATATGCTCGACTACAACGGTAAGGGTAGCAGCCGCGAGGTCCGCCCCGTCCTCGCTTTTTAGGTTTTTATCTTCAACAAAAAACGCGAGGATCAAATCCCCGCGTTTTTTTTCATATAACTAGACCTCAAAAATTAAGCAGCTTGTTCAACAGCTTTTTTAATATCAGCAGCAGCTTCATTAACCAGAGTTTCATCTTTGCCACCAACCCAAATACGAACCACCGGCTCTGTCCCCGAGGCACGGAAAACCACGCGCCCACAGGCCGCAACTTTTTGTGAAGCCGCATCGGCTGCTTTCAAAACTTGTTCATCAGCCATAATTTTTTTAACCACGGCATTATCAGCAAAACGCAAATTAAACGCCGCCACCGGCTCCAAAGAAAAGACCGGAAACAACTCGCTCATTTTCTTTTTGCTGTTGACCAAAGCCAAACTCAAGAACAAACCAACAACCAAAGCATCACCGGTTTTTGAATAATCTCCCAAAACCACATGCCCCGATTCTTCACCGCCGACAGCCGCTTTGACTTCCTTCATCTTTTCAATCACATAGCGCTCACCGACTTTGGTTGCATAATATTCAACCCCCAAAGAACGGATAAAACTGTCTAATCCGGTATTAGAAACGATTGTCGAAACCACCGGACGATTGTTAAGCACCCCCTGCACTTTCATGCTTTGCGCGATAAAGGCAATCAGCTGTTCGCTCGCAACTTTTTCCCCTTTTTCGTTGCAAACAATGATTCGGTCACCGTCACCGTCACAGGCAATACCCAAATGAGCATGGGCTTCTTTAACAACTTTGAGCATATTATCAATATGCTGAGAACCGCAGTCTTTGTTGATATTACAACCATCAGGTTCATGCGCCAAAGAAATCACACCGGCACCAAGATTTTTATAAATCTCGGGCATAATTTTATAAAAAGCCCCATTAGCACAATCAAGCACAATACGCAATCCTTTAAACGGCTGCTCATCAGTACCGACAATCGGCAAAACCTTATCCAAATAAGCAACTACAGCATCGGGAACTTCCGTCACTTGCCCGATATTATCAGGAGAAAGAGAAAAATCTTCGGCTTTCAGCGCCGCTTCAATTTTTGCTGTATCTTCATCAGAAAACTTGTCACCTTGAGCATTAATGAGCTTGATACCATTGTCATGATATGGGTTATGTGAAGCAGTAATCATCACCGCCATATCAACATCAAGCGTCGGTGTTACCGTGGTCAAAGCCGGCGTTGGCAAAACCCCGAGCAACAACACATCAACACCGGCCGCCATAAAACCGGAGGCCAAAGCCGATTCGAGCATTTTTCCTGAAATTCGGGTATCACGAGCAATCGCCACTTTTTTCTTTGACGTACAAACCAAATTTCCGGCCGCCATCGCCAGTTTCAGCGCAAAATCAGCCGTCATCGGAAATTGATTGGCCACACCGCGCACACCGTCTGTTCCAAATAATTTATCACTCATAAAAAAATCCCTCTCACTTTAATAAAAAATATAGCAACATCATAAACACAAAAAAAACTATCGACAAGCCCTTCCTGCGTTTATACCGATAACAAGATATTAAAGATTGTAACAAAAAAGGAGAAAGGAAAATTCCTTTCTCCTAAGGTTTTACCACAAAAGACCGGCCTTTCGCAGTTCAGCTGTTTTAGTTTTCAAGAACTTCTCGGCATCTTCCATTCGATGACGAGCAATCGGATAAAGAAAATCGGTCATATTATCATTGATACAGGCAGTCCCCGTACAAAAAGAAACAATCTCACGAGCGATATCTCTATAGCCGTAATACAAAGCACATTCAGGTGTCACAATCAAAACATTAACAAAATTCTGCAGCCAAAAAACTCGGTCCAATACCGGCAAAAAGTTCTCAAAATTAGAATCTTTTGAAAAATAATTCCAGTGAACAATCAAATAATCTCGATTTGATGAAAAACGCTTTATTGCCTCTGCAACTGCTTGTTCAGCAGTCGTTTCTGCAACATCATCAAAACCTAAAGCTTTTCGATTTTCAGCTTGCAACTTTTCAATATACGCGCGCAAACAACCACGTATCACAAAACTTCGAAGTCGATTAGCCCATTCTTTTTCAAAAGGCCATTCGCAATAAGTCATTACATCAAATCGCCAATCCGAAATCGGTTTACCTAAAAAATCAAGCAACTGATAAAGAAAAGAATTATTAAACTCTTCTTTTTTAAGCAAACAAGAACGATATGCCACATTAATATAATGAGGCTCATAACCTTGCTGTCTAAGCTCAAACTCTTCGTTTTTAGTAAAGATATAAGGAGCTTCCAAACACTGATAAGGCAAATGATGCGCATCTAAAAGCTTAATAGCTTCCACCACATCAAGATTCTTTTGACCAATAACAAAATAATAATTTTTTTCCATAAATTTATAATTTTTAAGAATTAATAATAAAATGAACAAGCAAAAAATAACAAAACCCACTCAAAATGTCAACCCAAATTTAGACAAAATAAATTTTCTTTGAATCACCAGTTATACAAACTTTTCAAAAAGCTCGATATGTGAGTCGAGTAATAAGATTTAAGGAAGGAAAAAGCGCAGTGTACACAGTAGTACATGAGCATTTTTCCTATCCGTAAAATCTGTATTAGTCGACCACAGAGCGAGCTTGTAAAACTGGGTAGAATAGTACAGATAGAGGCATTTCTAGCTGCGAGAAAAATTTTAGTGTACAGAGTAGTACATGAATTTTTCGAGACAGCGTAAAATGCCTCTAGATGTGCTGTTATGCACAGTTTTTTTTATAGCTCGGGGACAGACGCCTGCGTCCTCTTCTCCTCCGCCACCGGCGCATCATGAGTGATGTCAATCGGCTCACCTTTGATGACCTTGTCAATGTCTTCGCCGGTTAGGGTTTCATACTCAATGAGGGCTTGCGCCAAACGCTCCCACTCGGTGTTTTTCTCTTTCAGAAGAGAGACAGCTTTGTCGTGCGCATCAAGCACTAAGGACTTGATTTCAGCATCGACAAGACGAGCGGTGTCTTCACTCATATTTTTGTTTTGCGTAACCGACTTGCCTAAAAAGACCTCACCGGAATTTTCAGCATAAAGAACCGGACCAAGCTTGTCACTCATTCCCCATTCGGTCACCATGGAGCGCGCAAGATTTGTCGCCGCAGCAATATCAGAAGACGCACCGGATGTCACCTCCGAATGACCAAACTTAAGCTCTTCAGCCGCACGTCCACCCATAACCGAAACAAGACGCGCCAACATCTGTTGCCGAGAGAAGGAATAACGGTCTTTTTCCGGCAGATATTGCACCATACCCAGCGCCCGACCGCGCGGAATAATCGTCGCTTTGTGAATAGGGTCAGCTCCTTTGGTAAACAGACCGCAAATTGCATGTCCGGCCTCATGATAAGCGGTGAGCTTTTTCTCTTTTTCATCCATTGCCATCGACTTGCGCTCGTTCCCCATAAGGACTTTGTCTTTCGCATCATCAAAGTCTTTTGAGGTAACTTTGCGCTTGTTTTTGCGCGCCGCCAGCAAGGCTGCCTCATTCACAAGGTTTGCCAAATCGGCACCAGAGAACCCTGGAGTTCCGCGTGCAATAACCGACAAATTCACATCTTTTGCCAAAGGAACTTTGCGCACATGAACTTTCAAAATCTCCTCACGCCCTTTAACATCAGGGTTAGCCACCGTAACTTGACGGTCAAAACGCCCCGGACGCAGCAAAGCCGGATCCAAAACATCTGGACGGTTAGTTGCCGCAATCAAAATCACATTTTCATTAGCATCAAAACCATCCATTTCGACAAGGAGCTGGTTTAAGGTCTGCTCGCGCTCATCATTACCGCCACCAAGACCGGCTCCGCGATGACGTCCAACCGCATCAATTTCATCAATGAACAACAAGCAAGGAGCATTTTTCTTAGCCTGAGCAAACATATCACGCACACGTGACGCACCGACACCGACAAACATCTCCACAAAGTCCGAACCTGAAATTGAGAAGAACGGCACATTAGCCTCACCGGCCACCGCTTTGGCCAACAAGGTTTTACCAGTTCCCGGAGGGCCGACAAGCAAAACACCCTTCGGAATTTTTCCGCCCAAACGTTGAAACTTGGCAGGATCTTTCAAAAAGTCAATAATCTCTTCAAGCTCTTGCTTCGATTCGTCACAACCGGCCACATCAGCAAAGGTTACTTTTTTGTTGTTTTCAATCAGACGAGCGCGCGACTTTCCAAAACTCATGGCTTTATTATTGCCAGAGTTTGCCTGCCGCATGAAATAAATCCACACGCCGACCAACAAAATCATCGGAAACCATGAAACAAACACATTCCAAAAAGTTGACGAAGACGTATCCAACGGCCGCGCCTCTACCTTCACCCCGTTTTTGCGCAAGGTTTCAACCATGCTCGGATCATAGGGAGAATAAGAATTAAATGCGCTGCCATCGCTCAAAACGCCGGTAATTTGCGGCCCTTCAATCACCACGCTACTGACCTTTTTATTTTCAGCCATATTCATAAAATCAGAAAAAGCGAGCGACTGCCCTTTTCCCTGATAAGAAGGCCCTGCACCATTCATCAGCACGGACAAGATAACCAACGCGGCAAGCCACACCGCCATAGACTTAAACTGTTTCATTGAGTTTCCTTATCAAAATAATCAAGCAACTATTAAATATAGGGAGAAAGAGTCAAAAACTCAAGAGGCATTTTCCCCTTTTCCGCCCAAGACAAGTGCCGCCCGCAATTTATAGGGCAACGACACTTTTTCAAAACGAGGATTATCTTTAACAAAATCCTCCCAAGCTTTTTTTGAGAGCACTTGAGAAGAGTCGCGTTCGACCACTACCCACAAGCATTTTTGAAACACAAAAATTTCACACCCGCCAAGCGTACGCCCCTTTGGTGCCGAAGAGAGTAAACTATCAACAATATTCAAAACCTCTTTTGCTTCGGGGGTATAAATATTTTGCCCAATGGTTTTAATCATCAAAGCCAACAGACGATACTGCATTTCTTCATGATGCGCAGCAAAAAAGGACAACGGCAAAGAAGCTCCGACTTTTCCCCATTTTTTAACATTATTTGAAAACAGCTTCAAAACTTCGCTGTCAACAAAACTTCTGGTCCGCGCCAAAACGCCACAGGTATCAGCCAAGCGCCGAACCGAAATTCCAGTCTCTTTTTCAAGTAACGGCAAAAATTTGCGAATTTTCACACGCAAAAAATCATCATTTTGATTAGAAGGGTCTTCCACCCATTGCACATGTTTTTCCTTCAAATAAGCTTTGAGTTCTTCGGGAACATCATCAAGTTGCGGCCGAATAATTTTCAAACCCGACATCTCGCTGCAAGGCAAAATACCGCTCAACCCTGAAACCCCGCTTCCACGTGCCAAACGCAGCAAAAAAGTCTCCGCCTGATCGCGCATATGATGTCCGGTTGCATAAACCTTAACACCGTTTTCCTGACACCAATCAGCAATCAACTGGTAACGAGCCAAACGAGCCGCTTCTTCGATGCCTGAGGTCGGCTTTTCGCCTTCCCAAGTTAGAATATGATGCTCGATTCCAAACTGTCTCATAAGTTGTGCCACATAAGCCGCTTCATCCCCCGATTCGGGACGCAGCTTATGATCAACCGTCAACGCCACAACTTTTTTGCCTTTTGCCTTAGCCCAGTCATTCAACCGCAATACCAGTGCCAATGAATCGGCACCGCCGGAAACACCGGCGGCAATAACATCATCAACAATCGGATTCGTAACAAAAAATTTTTCCATTAACGGCCTCAAACAACAGCACAATTACTTGCAAAGTTTTTTCGCCGCAGCCGCTGCTTTTTCGAGCAAAGCTTTTTCAGCTTTCGGAAACTCACTTGGCAAAGACTGATAAGCAGCACAAGCCTCGGCTTTTTTATCAAGCTGTTGCATCGACATTCCTAGCTTATAAAGGCTATCAGCACCTTTATTTCCGTTTTTATAGTCCTTATAAGCCTTACCAAAAGCAACGGCGGCCTTAGCATAATCCTTGCGCTGATAAGAAACTTCACCCAGCCAATACTGAGCATTACCGGCTAATTTTTCTTTCGGATAGTCTTTCAAGATAAGATTAAACGAGGTTTCTGCAGCTGCATAATCAGAGGCATTATAAGCATCCATTGCTTTTTTATACAGCTCATCAACCGAGAGTTTAGCTGCTGGTTTTGGAGCCTCTTTTTTAGGCAATTCTAAAGGAGCAAGCTCTTCTCCGCTGACAGAATCACCGGACAAAGACTTTGCCGGATTCGCAGCAACCGGAGCATCAAACTTTTTGCTCTTTGCTTCAGTCCCTAAGCCCTTAGCTTCAATCTTTTTTCCTTCCAGAAGCTTAAAGCGCACATCAATATCCTGATTAAGTACCTTAAAGCGCTCATCAACCTGCTTAAACTGATGCTCTAACTCATCCATGCGTCCTGAAATTTGGCGCACGGTCTCTTCCATCTGGCTAAGGCGCTGTTGTACAGTACCGGAATTTGCTGTCGGATCACCATCTATCTGCCCACGATAAATCTGATTTTGTAAAACCCGAACATCTTCACGCAACTGCCGCACATCAGCTTCAAGCCCTGTCTGAGCCCAAGCAGCCAGTGGCATAACCGCACAAGACAAAACAATCAACGACAGTTTCCAATTTTTCATCATAAAGCTCCCAATACGAAAAAAATTTCAAATTCACTGACTTAGAGTAAAGCAATTTTCCTTCAATCTCAAGCCTTATTTTTCAGCCTCTGAACAGAAAAAAAGTGCTCGCCAGATAAGCGAACACTTTTTTCAAACCAGAATACAATCTGACTGTAATTATTCGGCAGAAGCCTTAACAACAGTTACAGCACGACGGTTCTGAGCCCAAGCGGTTTCATTGTTACCGAGAACAGCCGGTCTTTCTTTACCGTAAGAGATTGTAGAAATTCTGTCAGCAGCAACACCCTGAGAAATCAAGTATTGTTTAACAGCATTTGCACGACGCTCACCCAAGGCCAAGTTGTACTCTCTGGTACCTCTTTCATCGCAGTAACCTTGAACGATAACGTCAACATTTTCGTTAGCTTTCAACCAATCAACTTGTGTTTGCAAAATCTCAACAGCATTGTCAGACAAAGCAGAGCTATCGAAAGCAAAGAAAACTCTATCTTCAGCATGAGCCATGAAGTCACGAGCTTCTCTAGATTCGCACTCAGCACCACCGAACAGACCGCCGTTAGAATCAAAAGCGGAACAACCTGTCAAGAAAGCAAAAGCGCAGAACAAACTCAAAAGTTTTTTCATATTAATTACTCCATATGGTTTTTTGTAAATCTTAATTGTTAAACAACTAATACAAGAGATAACTTAACAATAAAAAATTTTTTTTCAACCATAAAAAGCAATCTAAGAAAAATTTTTTTAACCAGAAACAAAAAAAGGCCGCCCAAAGGCAGCCAAATTTTTACTCAGAGATGTAGAAATTTCCGCTGGTTCCTACCTGTCTGAGCCACACGAACTGGGTCATGATGCATTTCTTTTGCGATACATCTTCCCCAAGTTCAACTTGATCAGCCGGCAACAACCAAATTTTGCCGGAATTCAGAGAAAGAACCACGATTCTAACCTTTCCAAAGAAAGACTTAACTTTCTTAACTCTGGCGATTTTTAAATCGAGCGAAAACTTGTCCATCCGGATTTTGCAGCTCCTGATTTCTGTAGACGAGCCAGAATTAAAACCATGCATTTTTGCTAATCGCATCATGGCATTTTCCGACTTTTCAGCATCAAGCCACTCTAAGTTGTCAAGCAACATTTCTAACTTATAGCCAGAAGCTGACTTTCTGACCATATAAGTAGCCGATTCGCGCACACGTTGCGCTTGTCTCTGATACTGTCCACTATTTTTGGACTGTTCAAGAGTCGCTACATAGTTATAACACCCCTTAGCATCGCCAGAAACCATCAAAACGTTTTCTAGATAAACGCGTTCATTAGCACGCTTACCATAAGCACCACAGTATACTGCATATTCACCATAACGCGATGGATTCTGAATCTGAACAGTATCTCCGTCCGACAGCATCATGTTTTCAAAAACATAGTTTACATATTCAGGATGCTTAAAAAATCTCTGAATTTTTTTGTCATAACTTTCTCTTGAAGAACGAGCATATGAACTTGCTCCATATCCTATTTTCTCTGTATTAATCACTCTAGTCACGCCATTTTTGTTAATAATTGTTCCCATGATAATATTTTTTTAATTAATAATAAATTTATTTCGAATAAGAACATACCATATTGACGAAATTTTGTCAAACAAAAAGTTTATTTAAATTAAATAAAGTGTCGCAACAAAAGTTGCAACACTTTCATAAAGTTTAGTCGGTAACTCGAACAAATTTCCCACCTCCACTATAAATAAAGTGGTTAAATTTTGTCTTCAAATACCGACCTGCGACAATATCCTTCGGTGTGGCTTTGAGAGTTCCTGCCGGAAGGTCTTTCAACGTTCCGCCATCGAAACAACAAATCAGCTCACGCTGTTCCTTGCTTTCTATGCCAACCGCATTGGCTTTCCAGCAAGCGCGCTTCTTCACCTCATCATAAAAAAGCTCAACCGCACCAAGGGCATAGTTACGTTCCTCGGCCAGCTTCAAAAACGCAGCCGCAACCTTAGTTCTATCAAGCCATTCATCATCACCCAAAAGTTTTTCTGCATACCATGCTTTGTTAACATACCATACATAAAACATCTCAGAATGACAAATGGTCAGTTCACCAAAACGAGGACGCTCAATGCATTTGCCTCGCTTGAACAAGAACTGCTTATCCTCTCCTTCCTTAACGATTCGGTAACCTTCTAAATAGTCACCAAAATCATTTAATTTATAAGGAAGATTTTCTCTCCCTATAGTAATTTGAAGTAAGCTTCCATTCTTAACCTCCTGCGAATTGCAGAAGTCTTGAAAGCTTCGCGTTTTTAGCATTTTACGGATTTTATCTGTAAAATTTTTAAACGCAGGATGAGGGCCGTGGCCTCTTTTGGTACCATTATCTATAGTCAGCTGCTGACCATAAGATATATTTAGATCTATCTTCATAATATAAAAATAATAAGTTTACATTAGTAATAATAGCATAAAATACACCTCTCATCAAGCCCTAAAACAAAAAATTTTCCAAAATTTTCGAAAATACTGATTTTTCAAACACTAAAAAGCCGGCTCAAAAACTCTAAAGATTACTTTTTATAACCTCCCAATTTTTTGCATTAACTCTTCCGGAATTCGTACCGGACGTTTGCGCAACAAAGAAACATAAGCAAGCTTAATCGAAATCTGTGCTAAAAGCTTTTCACCGCACAAAATTTCTTGTTTCATTTCCGCACCGGCCCCTTTGGCCTCCACCATCTCACAAGTCACAGTCAACAAATCATCAAGCACCGCCGGCGCTTTATAGTCCACAGTCAAAGAACGAACCATAAAACCGCATTTATCTTCTGCTTCCAAAGCCTGTTGCTGACACATCCCAAGTGCACGAATATATTCGGTACGTGCTCGCTCAGCAAATTTAAGATAATTGGCATAATAAACCACCCCACCGGCATCTGTATCTTCATAATACACCCGTGCGGGAAACTTAAAAACTTTGCCTTCAAAAACACCTTCTGGAGCTTTCACATCAACCATATCAAACTTCCTCTTCTTCAATAATTTTAAGCAAATCAAATTGTTCGGACGCAGGTTTAACGCCTTTTCTTAAGCGCGGCGCACCCAAATAATCACAACCGGAATCAGAAATAACACGCCCGCGCGGTGTCCGCTGCAAAAAGCCAAGCTTGAGTAAAAACGGCTCTATCACTTCCTCAATCGTATCCCGCTCTTCTGACAAAGCTGCCGCCAAAGTATCTGCTCCGACCGGTCCTCCACCATAATTATGCAAAATACAGTTCAGATAACGACGGTCAAAGGCATCAAGCCCAAAGTCATCCACATCAAGCCGTCTGAGCGCCGTATCAGCAATTTTATTGTCAACTTCGGCGGCTTTGGATACAATTCCAAAATCACGCACACGCCGCAAAAGACGTCCGGCCACACGCGGCGTTCCACGAGAACGCTTAGCAATTTCCCGCGCTCCGTTTTCCGAAATCGGCATTCCCAAAAGATTTGCCCCACGAATAACAATTTTTTCCAAATCTTCGGGCGAATAAAAATCTAAGCGCAGAGGAATACCAAAACGCTCACGCAACGGCGTAGACAGCAAACCGGAACGTGTTGTAGCACCAACCAGTGTAAACGGCTGCAAATCGATTCGCACCGAGCGCGCTGAAGGCCCCTCACCGATAATCAAATCAAGCTGAAAATCTTCCATCGCGGAATAAAGAACCTCTTCAATTGCCGGATTCAAGCGGTGAATTTCATCAATAAACAACACATCATTGCGTTCCAAATTGGTCAAAATTGCAGCCAGATCACCGGACTTGCTAATCATTGGCGCCGAGGTTGCTCTAAACCCAACGCCCAGCTCTTTTGCAATAATAGAGGCCAAAGTTGTTTTTCCAAGTCCCGGAGGCCCAAACAACAAGACGTGATCCAAAGCATCTCCACGAACCTTTGCCGCTTCAATAAACACTTTCAAATTATCACAAACAGCACGCTGCCCAACAAATTCGGCCAAAGAATTCGGACGCAAACTGACCGGATTCGCACTTTCATTGTCATCTTCATTAATTTTTTCGGGACTAACGATTCGATTATTTTCAGACATGGACTAGACTTCTTTCGTAGCAAATTCTTTAAGAGCAAGTTTAATCAAATTCGGCACATCAGCATCAGGATTATTTTTTGCAGCCAGATTAACCGCACGATAAGCCTCAATTCTCTGATATCCGAGATTAACCAGCGCCGACACGGCATCATCAATATTCATCGAGCTGTTTTCAGATTGCATTTCAATCAATGCGTCTTCATAGCCTTCAGTCTCGGTATTTGCTGTTCCGTCCACTGTTGAAGAAAGATCAGACTTCATACTTGCCTCCATAGGAATGGTCACAATTTTATCTTTAAGTTCGGTAACGATTCGTGCCGCCAGCTTTGGCCCCACTCCGGCCGCACGAGTAAATGAGGCTTTATCTTGAGCAGAAACAGCTTGCGCCAACTGCATAGGAGATAAAACCGATAAGATTGCCAAACAAACTTTAGCCCCCACACCTTGGACTTTGGTCAGAGTCAAAAACCACTCTTTTTCCCAAGCATCGGCAAAGCCGAATAGCGAGATACTGTCTTCCCGCACAATTGTCTCAATCAATAAAGCCACTTGCGCTCCGCGAGCAAGTTTAGCCAGAGTTTTTGCCGAAGCAAAAACCAAATAGCCCACACCATTAACATCAATAATACAATAATCACTCCCGAGCGTATCAACAACCCCGCGTAATTTTGCAATCATTAAAATTCACCTGTCTTAAACTCATTTTACAACCTACAAACAAGATATAAAACTTCCCCTTAAGACGCAAGAACTTTTTAACAAAAATCAAGAACAAAATAAAAACGGAATTCAAAAGAATTCCGTTTTATTCACGGGGATGAAAAAGCCTAAAAAAGCGCTCCCCAGACATTTTCAATAAAGATTTCAGCTGCGGCACATCACGCAAAGAATGAACAACTTTTACCGAAAGGACATATCCGTTCTGAACCAAAATAGCCTCACATTCAGATGCATCAGGCAAAGCTACAAAATATTCAGCCATCCAAAACGGCTCTTTATAAAAATAAAAAGCACCAGTCTCACGCTCATCTTCAAATCGCGCCGGAATCACCAAAGCTCTCTGCCAATGAATAGAATCTGCCAAAGGCAGAAAAACATCTTCAATCAAGGCATCAAAGTCACCTGTTGCCGTATCATCCAAACATGTTTCCGTAATTTGATAAAGAAACTCTTTGTCTTCAGCCGAAAGCCCATGGTTCACAACCTTCTTCAGTTCAGAATACACCATATCCTTGTCTGCATCACATGGTGCTTTCAAAATATCAACAAAAGACAAATCATCAGCATCTTTCTGAGATAATGAAGTATGAAACTTCTCATCAAAACGCCGCATCAACTTGTTTTTTTGGATATAAGAATTACGATCTATAGCTCTTAGCCGCTCAACCGCCTCATTTACAATAATTGTTTTCATAATCATATATTTTTTTGTAACACAATAAGATTAAATCTTTAGTAGATTATCATCTTATGTACAAAAATCAACAAAAAAAATTTAATGAGCTTATTTTATGGCAACAGACTTCCGAAAAGCATTATGCGTAATCGCCATCGCCAAAGCATCGGAAGAGTCATTATTTTTAGGCTTACACCCCGGAAGCAAAACCTTTATCATCGCCTCCACCTGAGACTTTTCGGCACGCCCCACCCCAACAACGGCTTTTTTAACCAAAGTCGGCTCATATTCTGTCACCGGAATATTAAACAGCGACGGCGCCAAAATAACCACACCGCGCGCCATCCCGAGTTTTATTGTAGATTTAGGGTTATCATTCAAAAACACCTGTTCAATAGCCGCTTCTTGGGGTTTGTAGAGTTCAATCACTTCATTAAGAGCTTTGTGAATCTGAGCTAATCGCTCGGGCAAAGGCTGCTTAGGATCTGTTTTTATAAAACCATCCGCCACATATTTCATGCGATTATTTTCAACCTCAATAACCCCCCAGCCGGTTGATGACAAACTGGGATCAAGCCCCAAGATTCTCAATTTGCTCCCCCCTAAAACAAAAAAGGCAGGCTCTTAAACCTGCCTTTATAATTAATCGTTGCTGTTTTCCAAAGCTTTCAACACATCTTCCGAAAACTCGGCATTGTGATAAACTTTTTGAACATCATCATCATCTTCCAATGCATCAACAAATTCCAAAAACTTCTGAGCAGTTTCCAAATCTGTAACATCAGTTTTAACGGTCGGCTTCCAATCCAAACGAGAAGCAGAAGGCGTACCGAAAGATTTTTCCAAAGTTTCGGTAACCATATTCAAATCATCTGGCAAAGTCTCAATCTCATGAGCCTCATCATCAGAAGCAACATCATTAGCACCGGCTTCCAAGGCTGTTTCAAACATCTTATCTGGTTCTGCAACAGAAAGCGGATATTTAATATAACCAATACGTTCAAAGTTAAAAGCAACCGATCCGCTCTCACCCATAACACCGCCGCGTTTACCAAAAATTGTGCGAACATTACCGGCCGTACGATTTTTGTTATCGGTCAATGCCTCAACGATAATAGCAACCTTACCCGGACCAAATCCTTCATAACGAGCAGAAACATAATCAGCACCGCCGGCTGTTTGAGTAGCTTTTGCAATAGCGCGTTCAATATTGTCTTTCGGCATACTTTCTGCACGAGCAGCTTGAATAGCCAAACGCAAGCGCGGATTTTTATCCGGCTCAGGCAAACCACTCTTTGCTGCAATGGTAATATCACGGGCCAGTTTAGCAAAAACCTTTGCTTTTTTTGCGTCTTGCGCCCCTTTACGATACATAATATTTTTAAACTGGGAATGACCTGACATTAATTAATCTCCGATATAAAAAAACTCTAATTCAGAGCTTTTTTACTCTAAAATTTTATTAAAATCAAGCCCCCGCACTATTTTTTTTACATTGAGGATTAATTTAATCTTTCACAACCATAAAATCAATTTTATCATTGTCGGCGCTCAAAATCTTTATCTCAAGATTATTGATACGATACAAACCGGCCTTCTGCGGAAAAGCAAAAGTCTCAAATTGTCCGCTGGAATTATTTACCGGATTGTAAACCATATAAGTCATGGTAATTTTTCCGTTTTTAATACCCTCGTAGCGCAAATCATAACCATTAACCGGCTTGGTCTGCTGAGTTTTACCCTCAACCACCGGAGAAAAATGAAAATCATCAGGCTTTGGCATAAAATGCTCATCTAACAAAAGCAAACGATTATTTCTTATCTCACCGATTTTAGGATAAACCGACCCATCACGGCGAACTAAAACAACATACTCACCGCTTTTGTCCGGCGCCAACACAAAGTCCGTATTATCAACCACGACCTGCCCGAGCAAAGGCACAGATTCGCCTTTGGCAAACAAAATCGGAGACCCGATTCCTACCAAACCGCCTTCCATAACTGCTTTAACTTTATCGGCTATATAATAGTTTTTCTGATATGTCTTGCTCGAAATCATCGAATAACCGGTATAAGTCGTCAAAACCTCTTTTGACTTACGGCTGTTTTCATACACATAGTCTGTTTTCAACAGCATCGGCTCCTGAGAAAAGAACTCAACCGGATAAGTATTGTGCGATTCTATCCACTCATTACGTTCATTCCAAAAAGAATGATCTCCGGCATGAATTGCGCAGGAAGCTAGCAATAAAGCACTAAAAAGAACAACCGTTTTTTTCATATCCAAACTCTTAAAAAAATCTTTAATATTTATATGATAAGAACTATTATCACAATAAAGTAAACAAATCTTTAGCAAAATTAAAGAGAATTAGGAAAAAAACAAAATGACGGAAAACAAAGGCGGCAGCTGCTGGCAAATCAAATTTGCGCCCCAAGAAGAATATGATGAAAATCTAACCAACTTCATTGACGACTACTTCACAACCTCAAGCTTAGATTATCACGATGACGGCAAAGAAGAACTTACGGCTTATGCTGACATAAACTTTAACGAACAAGACTTTACAACCGCCGCACAAAATCAAGGACTCACCCTTCCAACATACGAAAAAACTTTACTTGAAAGCCAAAACTGGCTTAAAGACTATGTCATTAAATTTCCACCGGTTGAAGTTGCTGATTTTTTAATTTATGGCATCCACGAAAAACAAGCACCAAAAACCGATAAAATACCGCTGCAAATCTACGCTGCAACGGCATTTGGCTCCGAACACCCCACCACCCGAGGCTGCTTGGAAGCATTGTGCTGGCTAAATAACCAAAACATAAAACACCAAAACATTCTGGATATGGGGACAGGCTCCGGAATTTTATCACTCGGTGCAGCCAAACTCTTTGGCTCTTCTGCAAAAATCACCGCTGTAGACATCGACGAAGAAGCCGTTATTGTCACTTTGCAAAACGCCGCCACCAACCACGAAGAAGAAATTATCCAGGCCGCCGTCAGCGATGGCTATAAATCAGACTTTGTGCAAAACAATGCCCCTTATGACCTCATTTTATCCAACATATTAGCCCGCCCCTTGATTGAAATGGCTCCTGATTTATATAAAGCCTTAAATCAAGGCGGCTACGCAATTTTATCCGGCTTTGTTACTGACCAAAAAGACTGGGTAATTTCCGCTCATGAACAACAAGGACTAAAACTCATAAAACTTTATCAAATCGACGATTGGTGCGCCGCAGTTATGGAGAAATAAAATGACCGCCCTTGAAAATATAATCGAGCAATTAAAAACCGAAAAATTAGATGGCTATTTTCTGCCGCGTAACAATATGTTTTTGGGCGAAGACATTCACCCTGCCGAAAACAAAATCCTAAAATTAACCGGATTTTCAGGCTCTGCTGGAACATTGCTGATAAAGGCTCAAGGACGCTCTGTTTTGTTTGTAGATGGTCGCTACGCCTTGCAAGCCCCGTTAGAAACCAATTCGCAAATAATAGAAGTTGTTTGCACTGCAGAAATCTCCATGACCAAATGGATGCAACAAAATCTGCCGCCAAAATTTCGTTTAGGCTTCAACCCTAACTGCCTGTCGATAAAAGATTTCGATTCTTTTCAAAAAACACTTTCCAACATCCGCTGGATCTCCTCTTCAGAAAAAGTCGACCCATCCATGCCTTTGGTCAAAGGCCGTGTTTTTGAACATGAAATTGATTTTGCCGGCCTCAGCCGAGAAGAAAAAATCGGAGAAGTTCTGGACTTTTTAAATCCGACCGATGCTGCCGGCTGGTTGTTTTGCGCCGCCGATTCTGCTTCGTGGTTACTTAACCTACGCGCCAAATGCCTGCCTGACACGCCGATAATCCGAGCTTACGTCCTCGTGGAAAGAAACGGAAACACAACCGTTTTCGGTGGAAATTTAGATTATGGTGAAAACCAATATCCTTTCTCGACTTATCCGCTCGAAGCTCTGGAAGAAACCCTAAAATCTTTCAAAAAACAAAGCCTTTATATTGACGAAAACAAAACCCCTCAAGCCATAAAAACATTATTTGAAAAATATAAAATAACAGCTCTTCCACACAAAGACATCTGCGAAACCGCCAAAGCCGTAAAAAATTCTGTTGAGCTGGAAGGAATGCGCCGTGCCCATATTCGTGACGGCGTCGCCATGATTAATTTTTTAAGTTGGCTGGAAGAAAACGCCGCCGGTAAAACCGAAATGGAAATTGTTGCCGAGCTTCATGGCTTTCGCCAAAAACAAGAACATTATTTTTCTGAGAGCTTTGAAACCATCGCCGCTTTCGGCTCTAATGGTGCAATTGTTCACTATCAACCTTCAGCCAAAAGCAACAAAGCCTTACAAAACGGCTCTTTGCTCTTATTAGACAGTGGCGCTCAATATTATGACGGCACAACCGACATCACCAGAACCCTTGCCATCGGCAAACCGACAGAAGAAATGAAAGCCAACTATACCACCGTCCTCAAAGGCCACATCAGTTTAAGCCGCGCCGTTTTTCCACAAGGAAGCAGCGGCCAATCTCTTGACGCACTGGCTCGCTCACCTTTGTGGAAACATGGTCTGAATTATGCTCATGGCACCGGCCACGGCGTCGGATGTTTTCTAAATGTCCACGAAGGTCCTCTCGGCATATCCACCGGCTATTCGCCCTACCCGCTGCAAGCAGGCATGATAACCTCTATCGAACCCGGATATTATAAAGAAAACTGCTATGGCATCAGGATTGAAAACCTTGTTGAAATTTTACCGGACAAGCAAAACGGCATGCTGTGTTTTTCACCGCTGACACTTGTTCCTTATGATAAAAACTTAATCAACAAAGACCAGCTCACCCCGGAAGAAATAAACTGGATAAATGACTATCACGCCCGTGTGTTTGCCGCGCTGTCTCCGTATATCATCGGTGCTGCAAAAGACTGGCTCAAAAAAGCCTGCAACAAACTCTAAAGTTCTGAATAAAACACACGCTTATGGTTGCCAATTAAGATTAAGCCTATATATTAGAAAGCAAATAAAAATCAAAAGGAAAAAGAAAAATGTCATTTCAAGCCAAAAGAATACTAAAAAAAATCCTCTCCTGGTCCGGACTTTTTTTCTTCGGACTGGCTGCTTATATGATATACCACCAGCTGTCAAAATACCCGTTTTCTGATATCAAAGACGCATTGTTCAGCATCCCGCAGCATAATTTATTAATGGCCTGTCTGGCCTCATTCTGCGGCTATGTAGCTTTGTCATCTTATGACTGGTTAGCACTAAGATACATCAAAAGAAAGCTCGCTGCATGGAAATGGATTTTTGCCGGTTTCATCGGCTTTTCCGTCAGCAACAATGCCGGTCACGCAATTGTTTCCGGAGGCGCTATCAGATATCGACTTTATACCCGCTGGCGCTTTCATGGATACGAAATTGTAAAAATGGTCACTTTTTCCGGATTCACATATCTGGTTGCCTGCTTTTTCCTGATTATCGTCGGCTACTTTTTAACACCTGATCATGCTTTTGGTGAAGGTAGCGTCTCAAAGCTAACCACCTTAGTCGTCACCATATTGTCAGCCGTTGGCTTAGCCATTTACTTTGGCATCAGCTTATTTTACAAAGACCCGATAACCATAAAAGGCATAAAATTTGAAATCCCGAACATCCGCTTAGCCTTAGAACAAGTCATCATCGGAGGCGCAGACATTTTAATGGCTTCGCTGGTTCTGTATTTTACATTAACAACTTTTGTTCCAATTCCCTTTGATGTCTTTATCGGTGTATTCATCATTGCCCAAGTTTTAGGAACTTTTTCGCAAGTCCCCGGCGGCTTGGGCGTCTTCGAAGGACTGTTTCTGTTGATTATCCCCGGAGACCACAATACCGCTATGCTTTTCGGCGCTTTAATCGCTTACCGCATTATCTATTATCTCTTGCCGCTATTAATCTCCGGCATAGTGCTGATAAGCTATGAAACCTATCACAAAATGCACCGCGCCAAAACCATAAGAATGATATTGGCTGAAAGATTAAAACTAAAAAAATAAAAATTCTCCCCTTTGAAAAAATTTTTCAAAGGGGATTTTTTTATAACCTTAGCCACGACCGCTATCGCCGTCCTCGTTAAGTAACAAAACATTTCACCATACTAAAAAAAGACCCCGATGGGTCTTTTTTTAGTATGGTGACCTGAAGAAGACTAACCTGCGGTTTGCAAGCAAATCTTCGGCCGCATCGTCGTCACTCGGGCTATGCCCTCACCGGCATACTCCCGTCGTCTGGCTTCTAAGTTTCTGCTGCGCACAAACTAAGGCGCTGCGGTCACTCCTCCTAGTCAAACTTCCTTCTGGAAGTTCGAGAATCTTATTTAAAATCACCATAAAAAAACCTCCACTAGGGAGGATTTTTTTATGGTGCCCTGAAGAAGACTCGAACTTCCACTGGCTGAGCCAACATGCACCTGAAGCATGCGCGTCTACCAATTTCGCCATCAGGGCTTTGCTTTTGTTAACGTCTTATCTTTTAGCGTAATTAAATTTAAATTGCAAGACTTTATTGCATAAATTTATCTAAATATCCATAAGAATCTAATAACAAACAACTTCCTAAAATAATTCGATAAATCACAAACGGCAAAAACGTTGATTTTTTAAGCCACCACATCATGATATAAATAGCAATCAAAGAAGCCACAAAAGAATAAACAATTCCATTAAAAGCATCGGTAATTGCCGCCATATCGCCGGCTTGATAAAGTTCAAAAGCCACCAAACAACCGGCTCCGAATATCGTTGGAATAGATAACAACATTGAAAACTTTGCCGCTTCTCTTCTCTCCATTCCCAAGAAACGCCCCATCGTAATCGTAATTCCGGAACGGCTTGTCCCCGGAATCAAAGCCAAACATTGAGCCAAACCTATGAGCACAGCATCGAGCAAAGTCAAGTGCTCAACTTTGCGAATAGTCATGCCAACCTTGTCTGCAATAAACAATAAAATTCCAAAGCACAATATCGTCCATCCAACCAAACGTGTACTTCTGAAATTCTCCATTCCGTTATCCTTCAACCAAAGCCCAAAGATAACCGCCGGAATTGTTCCGACAAATATCAACCAAAACAAACGATTCCCATCATTTTTAAAATTCGGAAAAAAATAACTTTTGGCCAATCCTTTAATAATCTGCCAAATCGTTGCAGAAAAATAAATCATAACGGCAATTATGGAGCCAACATGAACAGCCACATCCAGCGCTAATCCCTGATCGGGAAATGTTGTAAATTTTGAAAACAAAATCAAATGCCCCGAAGAGCTAACCGGCAAAAACTCCGTTATACCTTGCAAGATTGAAAGTAACAAAATATGTATATCAAGTTCCATTTTATTGTCCGTCCGTTTTCTGTTCTAAAGTATTTATAATTCTTTTTTTCAGTGCCTGAGGAGAAATCGGCTTTATCAAATATTCTTTAATCCCCAAATTTCTGGCTTCAAGAACTGTTTTTTCGTGATTATCAACCGTAATCATAACGATAGGAATATCCTTATTGTCCGAAACTTTTCCACCACGTATTTCTGACGCAAATTCAATACCGGTCTTTTCTTCCATAATCTGGTCCAACAACACCAAATTAACATTAAAATTTCTCAAAATTTCGACGGCTTCACTTGCAGAAGCAGCTTCTTTGATGGTTTTAATACCAATCTGATAAAGAGCAGTCTTAATAAAAGACCGTGAAAACTTATCATCATCAACCACAAGGCAGCACAGATTATCAAATTGAGATTCGGCAACGACTTCCATCTTATCCTCTCTTGTTATATTTTTTCACAATACTCTTTTTTGCCAAGATCAAGCAAATGTTCAGGATTAAAACGAACATTATTAAAGGACGCTCCCCAATGAAGATGAGGCCCGGTCGCACGACCTGTTTTTCCGACGGTTCCGATAACCTCGCCCTGCTTTACAAAATCGCCTTCTTTAACCTTCACATCTTTCATATGCGCATACATTGTATGCAATGATTGTCCATGGTCGATAATAACCATATTTCCGCTATAGAAAAAATCACCGCCGCTCAGCTTAACCACACCATCAGCCGCAGCCTTAATCTCTGCACCTTCTGGAGCAGCCATATCCATACCACGATGCGGACTTTTGGGAATTTTATTAATTATCCTTTGCCCACCAAACTGCCCGCTGATTCGATAATCATCCAAAGGCTCAATAAACCCACTTTTCCAATAAGATTTGTCACTGTTATTCTCGGTCAATGCAATTCTGACACTCTGATTTTCTCTTAAAATCTCATCACTGTCTTGCTGCGAAGGCGTCACCTTGCTCTGAGCTACACCGTTTACTTTTTGCACATCCCACTTGGTCGGAATAATGGTAAAAGTATAATTATCTTCCGGATAATCTTCTTCAGGAATATTTGTTGAAACAACTATTTTTTGCTGCAAAGGAGCATCCCTGTCAAAGGCAAGCAAAAAGTCGCCATCTTCACTGACCGGTACTTCTTTCCCGTTTTGCAAAACTTTATAAACATTGTCTTTATGAGCAACAACCAAACCACCCTGAACGCGCTTTCCGCAAAACTCAAGAGGCTCTGCCCCCTGAACTGCATTGCTCATCAACAATGCACTAACAATCAAATAAATCGCCTTGTAATTCATTCTTTTTCACCACCGGTTTTGTTTTAATGGCTCCGTCTGCAAAACGAATTTCCAACACACTGCTGGCTTTGGCCTGATCTGTTGAATAAACCGTCTTTTGCTTACTGTCCTTCACCCAGGCAAACCCTCGCCGCAGCACAGATTCGACTGAAACTGATTCAAGTCTTAACATCAAATTCTTTAAATTTTCTTGATTTTTTTCAAATAGGTTCATGATATAATAAGCTTTAAGCGGCACCATCTGCAAAGCACTGTTTTTTTGCTGCATCACATTTCTGATAGAGAGCTTGAGCCGCTCTGTACGATCATCAAGCCGCTGATAATAGTCTTGCAAAATCTGGTTAAGATTAGGAATACCGCGCCCCAGACCATCAATAATAGTTTTATAATTAATCAAATAACGATGCAAAGCATTGACTAATCTGGCCTGAGATGTCGCCAAACTTGCCTCAAGCTCCGCCTTCACGGGAACCGCAAACTCAGCCGCACCGGTCGGAGTTGGTGCCCGCACATCAGCCACATAATCAATCAACATCGTATCCGTCTCATGACCCACCGCAGAAATAATCGGAATCTCAGAATCATAAACGGTACGAATAACAACCTCTTCGTTAAAAGGCCACAAGTCTTCAAGACTACCACCGCCACGCGCTACAATAATCACATCCGGACGCGCAATTTTTCCGCCTTTAGGAAGAGCATTAAACCCTTTAACGGCAGCCGCCACTTTTTCAGCAGCTCCTTCTCCTTGCACCGGTGTCGGCCACAACAAAATATGTGAAGGAAAGCGATCTCGAACACGATGAATAATATCGCGAATAACAGCACCGCTGGCAGAAGTAACCACACCGATTGTCTGCGGCAAATAAGGAATTTTCTTTTTATGAGCCTGATCAAAAAGCCCCTCGGCAGCAAACTGCTTTTTACGCTCTTCCAACAGTTTTAACAAAGCACCGGTACCGGAAATTTCAAGCTGATCAATCACCAATTGATAAGACGACTTTCCGGCAAAAGTCGTAATTTTACCAACCGCAACAACCTCAAGTCCGTCTTCGGGTTTAAATTTTAAACCGGAAGCCACCCCGCGCCAACACACAGCAGAAATAACCGCGTTTTCATCTTTCAAAGAAAGGTAATAATGACCGGAATCCGCACGCTTGCAACCAAAAATCTCACCTTTAACCTTAATCCGATTAAACCGCGTTTCAACACAGCGCTTAATTTCTGCAGAAATCTCGGTAACACTATACTCTTTCAGCCCATCAGGAGCTTCTGTCGCAACCGGTAACGGTTTTGCCATTGCAGCAAATAAATCTTCCATATTTCATCCTTATTTTATTTACTGACATATTAAAACCGCCGGCAAAATTTGTTAAGCATTTTTGCCATATTTTTAACACAAAAAAACCGCCGTAATCGGCGGTTAAAACTTGGCTCTACATCAAAGGTTGGGGCAAAAGCAGTACTCAAGATTATAAAAAGTATTATAATCAGTTCAGCACAAACCTATTTTGGAGGACTGCTTATGCC
>CASFMW010000025.1 GCA_949295935.1 uncultured Pseudomonadota bacterium
GCATAAGCAGTCCTCCAAAATAGGTTTGTGCTGAACTGATTATAATACTTTTTATAATCTTGAGTACTGCTTTTGCCCCAACCTTTGATGTAGAGCCAGTCTTCATGCCGGAAGTACCCGCTTTTGACTTCAATTTGATGTGTTTCAGGGTTGCGTGATAAACCACTTGAATAAATCTTGTCAATTTTGCGATTAAACATATTTTGCAAATCTTCAAGCTCAAATTCAAAAATGCCATCGACTTCGCTTGGTTGCAAAGTCAAATCCTTAAGATTTGTTTGAGTTTCGCACAAATAGGTTGGGTTAAACTCATTATCGATCATATTTTCATCACGATAAGATTTTTTTGATGTGAAGAGCTTTACTAATTTGTCTTTATTTATTTTTAATCCCAGTTCCTCTTCCAGCTCTCTTATTCCGTCGCGGTTTTCTTCGCCTTTACGCAGGTGGCCTGCGGCTGAGGTGGCTAATAAGTTTGGATAAAGTTGTTTGTTTTTACTGCGGAGTTGTAACCAGACTTTACATTTTCCTTGAGTTTCAGGTTTTATAACCCAACAACGAAAGGCTTTGTGCCATAATCCTTCTCGGTGAGCTTGCGCTTTCGAGGCTGTTCCGATGCAATTCATGTTTTCATCATAAACATCAATCAGTTCTTCCGTTTTCATGGTGGCCTCCTTAATGTTTTATTGGGTTGTAAAAATTAGTCCTTCAACATTTTTTCCGTTTTCCTGTCGCAGTGTTATAAGTTTTTGTTTTATCTTATAATATCCATATTTATTTAATAAATTACTAATATATTTTTCGTGGTGCTTATAGCGGCCGTTTAGCTGCTTTTCATAAGGATAGTTATTTGTTTTTTCTACAGAAAAGCATAACTTGTTGGGCGTGCAATATTTAATAATATCTTCTAAGTCCGCGAAATAGCAAAAAACATCGGCCGCAATTATCAGGTCTACTTTTGGCGGATTCTTTTGCAACCATGACAAGATATCTGCGGCGATAAGCTCTTTGTATATATGCTTGGCTTTGGCTTTTTCAATCATTTTTTCTGATATATCAATGCCGATAAAGCTGTTTTGGGGCATTTTTAGCTTTTCCGCGATTAGTCCTGTGCCACAGCCGAGCTCTAAAATCGTCCCTTCTGGATGTCCGATGATGTTTTCTAGTTCTTGGGGAAGGGTATAGTTTATGTTTTTTAGGGTTTGCTCATAGGTTTCGGCAAAGTTATCAAAAAGTTTTTGGCTGTATTGGCTTGAATTGCCGTCTGTTTTACTCCAATGACGGGCAAAAACATTGTTTGGATAAGAGTTAAGCCAGTTTGTAGCAATTTCTTGGGCTTTTTTCTTATCTTTCTCCGCAAGTAGAGTTAAGGTCTCAGATATGTTTATGGATATTTCATCTCGGTTTGGTTGTGCACTTAATGCTTTGAAAAACAACGCAAGAGCCTCTTCATATTCCTCCATATCTTTTTGAATTATACCAAAATTATTACAAATTTCAGAGCTGTTCGGCGCAAGCTGGACTGCCTCGTGATAGCGCTCGACGGCTTCTTGCAATCTTCCGGCGCGATAAAGCATATCGGCATAATTTATTTTTGCGGCGGCATTATCTGGCGACAAGTTCAAAACCTCATGAAATTCTTGTTCAGCCTCTTTATATCTTTGTGTGCGAGTTAATAATGCTGCAAGTCCGTTATGAGCCTCAAGCATTTTGGGATTATTTGTCAGTGCCTGACGAAAATAGGTTTCGGCTTTTTCATCTTCTTGTATATCCGCATAAATTTCGGCCAGATTAAGGCAAAACTCGGGGCAGGTTGGGGCAAGTTCATAGGCCCTTTGTGCATAAGAAAGCCTTGCTTGTGCTGTTTGGGCATATTGACTCAACCAATAAGGCAGAAGCGGGCTGTTTGGATATTCAGCTTCCAGATTTTGTAAAATGGCTGTCGGATTTGATGCGAATTTTGCCAGTTCTATTTTGGCTTCAAGATAATTTGGATCAAGCTCTAAGGCTTTATGAAAACTGTTTTGTGCTTTATTATCGTCTTTAAGCTCTTTATTTATCTGTCCGCATTTGAAATAAGTTTCTTTGACATCAGGGGCTAATGTTATAACTTTTTCATAAGCGTCAAGGGCTTCTCGTAGCTTTCCGATCCCCTCTAAAGAAACGGCAAAATTAAACTGATAAGGCGCATGAGACGGGCTCAATCTTATAGCCTTGGAGAAATAAGCAATGGCCTCTTGGTGTAAGCCTTTGCTTTGGGCAATAAGACCGAGCAAATTTATAATATCCGGATTGTTAGGGGTTGTTTCGAGTATTTGGCGATAAATTTGTTCCGCTTCATCAAAACGGCCGGCTTCGTGGAGCTTTATTCCTTGCTGAAAAAGCAAATCATATGACATTTTGGTTATTCCTTATTTTCTTTATCATCATCTTAAACATTGGGCTATAAAAAATCCAGCTTTATTTGAAAAAAAATGCTTGAAATTTATATTCTTTGTGTTATCTTACCATCACTTTCGGGAATGAGGACGACTAAAGTCGCCCCGTTTGGTTTGTGATAAAGAGGGTAAGAGGAATAATATTAGAGTCTTGTCCTTAGAGCCAAAACTACCGAGACAATAATGTGATTTTATAAAAAAAAGGATATATATCTATGAAAAGTATTGAAAACGCTAAGAAAAAGGCTACACGCCGTTATCGCGCATCTATCTTTGGTGAAGATCATTCTTCTTTCGTTAGAAGAGAAACTGCTCCTGGTCAGCATGGTGCAAGACAAAAGAAAATGTCTGACTATGGTCAACAATTGTATGCTAAGCAAAAATTGAAAACTTCTTATGGTAATATCTCTGAGAAGCAATTCTCTAAATATTATGCAGAAGCTATCAGAAGAAAAGGTGATGCTGCTGAAAACTTAATCGGTTTGTTGGAAAGCCGTCTTGATAACCTCGTTTATAGAGCAAAGTTTGTTTCTACCGTATTTGCTGCTCGTCAGTTCGTTAACCACAATCACGTCTTGGTAAACGGTAAGAAAGTCAACATCCCTTCTTATATGGTTAAAGTCGGTGATGTTATTGAAGTTAGAGAAAAATCTAAGCAGAATCCGTTGGTTGTTGCTTCTCTTGAAGCTACAAATCGTGACTTCCCTGGATATTTGGAAGTTGATGCTAAGAAGATGACTGCTAAATTGACCTTCGTTCCGAAATTTGCTGATGTTCCTTATGCTTGTGAAATGGAACCGAATCTGGTCATCGAATACTATTCAAGACAGTAATACTGTTTGTATTGGACTTAAAACTCCAAGGTTGTGTAATCTTGGGGTTTTTTGCTTTAAATATCTGCGAATCTGTGCTCTTATTAATCGTGATTATGCTATAATCTTTGCGAGAGGTTAAAACATGGACGACATTATTATTGATAATCAACCTGTGTCGGTTATGGTCGATAAACAGGGAAAAATCAGCTTCAAAGTCTATAATTTCGGAAACTATTTTTATAATTTGATTATAAAATCGTTACTGATGTCCGTGCTCCTCAGTATTAACTTTTGTTTGTTTGTTCGAGCTGGAAGTTATGATGTTTTTGGTGCAGGAGAATTTTCTGTCGTTACAGGCGGTATCTTGGTTAAGATATTTTTAGTCTCCTTGGCGCTGATGTTTGTTTTGTCTTTTTCTCGGACCTTGCAAAATGTGCTTTTAGCCTTTGTAGCCGGCATATTTGTTATGGCAATGCTTAACCAATTTGCTTTATTTAATCGCTATACCTTCTTGAGTGATACTATTCGGATTTATATTAATGAACAGCTCGGTGAGTTTGTTTATGGAATATCAGATATCACAGCAGCGTTTATTGTGGCCTTTTTGGTCTTTGCTTATCTCTGCTATGCTTCTAAGGCAAATCTTGCTTATCTTTTGGGAACATTACTTATCCTGAACGGATATATTTTATTTGGCGCTTATATGAACAAAAATTCTGTTCCTGACTGGGGTGTTGATTATGATAATCACGCAAATGGTGCCGGAAAAGGAAAAAAGATTGTAAACATCATGCTGGCGAATGCCGCGTCTTATTCTTATATTGATAATTTGAATAAATCTGAAGAAAAAAGCGCTTCCCAGATGAAAAATTTACAAAATATTATGCTTGGTTTTGTCGCTGATAACGGTTTTCAGCTTTATCCGAATGCTTATGTCGTTCGTGATGATATGGCTGAAAATATTAGCGCTGTAATGAATTTTGGAGCGTTTCAACCATCACAAATAGATGTTTTTCATAATTATAATCACAGTTGGGATTTTAATCGTCTGGCCTCTAATTCTTATCAGTTTAATGAAAACAAGTTTCAGACACTGTTTTCTAGAGCAAACTATAAAACCTCAATCTACCAATCTCGTTATGTTGATTTGTGTCGTCACTATGGAGAAATGTCAGTTGATCGCTGTCTGATGAAAGTTAACATGCCGGCAGATGTTGATTTATTGTTAAAAACTGCAGAAGACAAGCAATCAGTATTATTGGCTCAGTGGCTGGAAAGTACCGGTTTGATTGAAGGTTCTGGAAAATTTTATCGTAATGTTCTTGGGGCTGTGGTTGATACTTCCGGAATATCTGATGATGGATATGGTAAGCTCTATGTTCTTAATTCTTTGGAAGCTCTCGATATTGCGGCAAAAGATATCGCAAAAGACAAAGGTAATGGTCTGTATCAGCTTGTTATTGATATGCCGGCAGATATGTTCATCTATAATGAATTTTGCATGCTTAAGCCTAAGTCTCAATGGATGACGATGACAGTTCCTTCTTGGGAAAAAAACACGCAAGAAAGCCAACAAAAACGTCTAGAAGCCTATGCTGAGCAATATAGCTGCCTGTTTGGTAAGTTACAGTCTTTTGTTGATTCTTTGAAAAAAAACAATAATTATCAGAACACTGTTATTATTTTACAAGGTGTTAGCGCTCCTTTAGATGGAAATAATGCTGCCAAGAAAGATGTCGCAACACGTTTTGGTTCTCAGCAAAATGTTTTCTTTGCTATTTATGACCCTCTAAATCAAAATAAAGGCTCTGATATGCGTTTATGCAGCAGCGGTGAATTGCTTTATGGTTATTTATACAACAAAAATAAATGCTCAAAGCTTGCAGGATTAAGTTACAAAACAGAGGATTTGAAATCTTTGGAAGCTCTTGATAAGCAAAGTATTTCAACAAATTCTGTTTCTGAGGCTCAAAAATTTTATGATCATTGGTATAAGTATTGGCAAAAAGCGTCTGTTTCAGATGTTTCTCAAAGAGCAAAATTAAAGCCTGACGAAACGATAAAAAAACAAGCTCAGCCTAAAGCAAAATCAAACAATTTACCTCAGATTGAAGAAACTCAAGCTATTAGCGAAGCTAAACAGCCGTCTCAAGTGATTGATGAAGGTAAAGAGGCTTCGGTAAAGTCAATTGCTCAGACAGCTCAAGAAATTGAAAACAAAATAGAAGAAGCTCCGACAGAAGGTCCTGAAAATCTTATTCAACCTGAGGCAGAGACTTCTGTAGACGAGGCTAAAGAGTAGGGCTTTTGATGCAATTATCTGACTTAAACAAAAGAAGGTGGAGAGTTTTTAAGCAAAATAAGCGGGCTTACTGGGCATTTGTTTTATTTTGCATAATGTTTTTCGTGACTTTGTTTTCAGAATTAATTGCTAACGATAAGCCATTGATTGTAAAATATAAAAATAATTATCTTTTTCCTATTGTTGTAACTTATACCGATAAATTTTTTGGCGGTGATTTTGACACTGAGGCCGATTACAAAGATCCTTTTATTGTTAATAATATTTCTCAAAATGGATGGATGGTTATGCCGATTGTGCCGTTTTCTTATAATACGGTTGATTATAATCTTAATCAGCCGACGCCGACATCGCCTTCATTTGTCCATTGGCTTGGTACTGATGATGAGGGCAGGGATATTTTTGCACGAATTATCTATGGCATTAGACTTTCGTTATTTTTTGCTGTTACGCTGACTTGTTTATCTTCTGTTATTGGTGTTATTACCGGTGCGGTTCAAGGATATTTTGGCGGTAAGACAGATATTTTTATGCAACGATTTTTAGAAATTTGGGATGCTCTGCCGCAGCTATTTATTTTGATTATCGTTGCTAGCGTTTTTCTGCCATCTTTTTGGACATTACTTCTTATTATGTTGTTGTTTTCATGGACATCGCTTGTTCCGGTCGTTCGGGCAGAATTTTTGAGAACGAGAAATTTTGAATTTGTTAAAGCGGCAAAGGCGTTAGGTGTTGGAAATCTCAAAATTATGTTTCGGCATATATTGCCAAATGCTGTTATTGCCACAATTACTTATATTCCTTTTTTGTTAGCGGAAGCAATAGTGGCCCTGACTGCTCTTGATTTTTTAGGACTTGGCTTGTCGCAAGATTATCCTTCTTTAGGCGATTTAGTTCGCCAAGGGAAAGATAATTTACAAGCTCCATGGATTGGGATTACAATCTTCATAGTTTTATCTTTCTTATTGACTTTGCTTATTTTTATGGGGGAAGGGGTAAGAGATGCCTTTAATCCCAGAAAGGAGCAGAAAAGTGAATAATTTACTTGAGGTTAATTCTTTATCTATTTGTTTTGGAAGCAAAAAAGTAGTTGACAATCTTTCGTTTTCGCTAAAAAAAGGTGAAGTTCTCGGTATCGTTGGAGAATCAGGTTCCGGCAAGTCTGTTTCTGCCTTATCTCTCTTAGGATTAGTTCGCGGTGCAACCTATTTACAAGGATCATCAATAAAATATAAAAATCAAGAGCTTATCGGCTTATCTGAAGATAAGCTTCGGAAAATTAGAGGCGGTGACATCTCTTTTATTTTTCAGGAGCCAATGTCATCTCTTAATCCCTTGCATAAAGTTGGGACGCAAATCGTAGAAAGCTTGACTTTGCATCGCAATATGACTGAAATTCAAGCAAAAAAAGAAGCGATAAGACTTTTAACCCTTACCGGAATTAAGCAGGCTAAGCAGAAATTTAACGCGTTTCCGTTTCAACTTTCCGGCGGTCAAAGGCAAAGAGTTATGATTGCAATGGCAGTTGCTAATCATCCAAACATATTGATTGCAGACGAACCTACAACCGCCTTAGATGTTACTATTCAGTCTCAAATCATTGATTTAATTATAAAACTTAAAAACAAGCTAGATATGAGTGTTATCTTTATTTCACATGATTTGAATTTGGTCAGAAAAATTGCTGATAAAATTTGTGTTATGAAAAATGGAAAAATAATGGAGGTTGGTACGCCAGATCAGCTGTTTAACGCTCCGAAATCTGATTATACAAAGGAATTAATAAAAGCCTCTTTACTTTCTCGGCAGCAAACTAACAAACTTGAAATATCATCAAAAATACTTGTTGGAGAAAAAATATATGTTGATTATCCACAAAAAAGAAATATATGGGGAAGGGTGACGGCAAACAATGTTGTGCTTAATCATGTTAATATTGGCCTAAATAAAGGCGAGTGTCTTGGTATTATCGGGGAATCCGGTTCAGGAAAAACAACGCTTGGAATGTGTTTGGCGAGCTTAATTTCTTTTAAGGGAAAGGTTTTTCTTGACGGATGCCTTATTAATCATATGAAAAACAAAGATTTTAGAAAGAAAGTGCAAATCGTTTTTCAAGATCCGTTTACATCACTTAATCCCAGAATGTCGATTTTGCAAATAGTTAGAGAGGGATTAGATATTCATTATCCTGAATATGCCAGGGACCAAAAACATAATATTATTCTTAAAACACTTGAAGACGTTGGGCTCGATGCATCTGTAACCAATAAATATCCTCATGAGTTTTCAGGAGGTCAGAGGCAAAGAATTGCTATAGCCAGAAGCTTGGCAGTGAATCCTGATGTATTGATTTTAGATGAACCGACGTCAGCCTTAGATGTTACGACTCAGGCTCAGATTTTAGAGCTTTTGAAAAATATTCAGAACAAGCGTTCGCTTAGCTATATATTTATATCTCATGATATGAAGGTTATTCGGGCTATTGCAGACAGAGTTGCAGTTTTGGCTCATGGTGAAATTGTTGAATGTGACAACACAGATAACATTTTTACTAAGCCCAAAGATTTATATACACAAAAATTAGTAGCAGCAAGCTTTTAACAGTTTGATTTTGTGCAATTATTCATGATATTTGATTTCTCTTTTTAAAAATAACATTAATTTAACATAATATATATTATGCGACAAATTCGAGTGAGGGAAATAGAGGACTCTTCCGTGGTCCTTTTCCTTCTTTTTTATTTTGAATAATTTATTCCTATTTCGCATTTTATTGTCATTTCATTTTATTGAGCAAATTTATGAATATCTTAATCTTATAGCTTTAAGGCACAAAAAAAACTCCGAAAATTTATCGGAGTTTTTGTTTCTTTAAGATTTTACTAGTTGCTGAACAATGCTTTTAATACATTTAATCCAAAAACAACCAGCAAAAAACTTAATAACAACGGCAAGGTTATACTAAAGTCTGTAAAGGAAAAACTATCGTTGTATGCAATATATGCGACATCCAATATTCCGCACATTAAAACCAACAACCAATAAATCCCCCGCCCCATTAATATTATGCCACTTACCAGTGCCGGTATGATTATATATGGATTTTTCATATAATCATAAATTTGGTGCTGAAAGCTTTTTAAATACGGTATATTACAAAATTCAACAACAACCACTATAAATGCCAATATTATGGCAAATACAATGTAATTCTTGTTTCTTGTGCTCATTACTTCACCCTCTATCTATCAATTTATTTAAGCACTGTGATTTTAGCATATATTTATTGTTTATCAATTTTATATTTAAGGTTGTTTATAAAAAGAAATAAGCACCCCTAAGGAATGCTTATTTCTTTGTTTTTACTGCTTAAAATGTGTATCTAGCACCAACTGTGAATTCAGTTAAATGGTTTGCGTGATCAACATCAAGCCAAGTATAGCGTCCCATTGCTCTCAAGGCAACATTTTCAGTTATATTATACTGAAGACCTGCTCCCATACGGATACCGAGGCCGCTGTCTGAATTTTTGTCATAAATTTTGCCAAGGCTGGTTCTCTTAAATTCGTATTGTCCTAAGCCGAGGCCGACTATTACTTCCAGACCTTCGTAAACAGGCATATAGCCCATTACATCAGCACCATATGCATAGAATTTTGATTTATTTCTTTGATCTGTTAAATTTTTATCTTCGACCATAGACATTTGATAAAATGCCTCTAATCCCATGTATTCGTTGACTTTTACACCAACGTTCATAGATGCATTGTTAAATTTGTGCTTAAAAGTTGTTCCGTCGGTTGCTTCATCCATATCAACATCGCTGTAAATATAGTCTAAACCAACATACGGGCGCATATCATGCATCATATTTATCATTTCTCCAGCATTTGCGTTCATTGATAAAACACAAGCTGCTGTCGTTAACAGAAAAAATTTTTTCATATTTTAGCTCCATATTTTTTATTTAACCGCACTTGATTTAATATGTTTATTTTGAAATTAAAGGGTGCAATTTGATTTTTTTTGTAATAAATTAAAGAAAAATTATTTGGAGAATGTATCATGACTTTTAATTGCCCTGACAGAGATTGCCCTTTATGCCCTCGCCTGTGCGAATTTCGTGTTGCTAACAGATTGAAATTTCCTAATTATTATAATGGTCCGGTTCCGCCGTTTGGTGATCTTAATGCCGAAGTTTTAATTGTTGGGTTGGCTCCGGGGCTTAATGGTGCGAATCAGACAGCCCGTCCCTTTACTAATGATTATGCCGGTGATGTTCTCTACCCCATTTTGAAAAAATTTGGTTTTGCTCGTGGTGATTATCAGAAACGAAAAGATGATGGTTTTGAGTTAATTAACTTCCGTGTAACAAACTCAGTACGTTGTGTTCCGCCACAAAATAAGCCTCTGCCGACAGAAGTTAAAACCTGCGGAAAATTTTTGATTGATGAGATTGGAGATATGCCGAATTTGAAAATAATTCTTTCTCTCGGCAGTATTTCTCATGGTGCTGTTCTTTCAATTCTAGGTTACAAAAAAGCGCCATTTCCGTTTAAGCATGGCGCTGTTCATAAGCTTGATAAGCATAATCTCTTGCTGGTGGATTCTTATCATACCTCTCGTTATAATATTAACACCGGCGTTTTGACTTATGCTATGTTTGAGGATATTATAAGAAAAATCAAATCATTACTCTGATTTTGATATTAGTTCCCTACTCCGCTGAAGCCCATAAAGGCCATAGACAACAGTCCTGCCGTAATCAAGGCAATCGGGGCTCCTTGCATGGCTTGCGGCAATTTGACTTTTGACAGCCTTTCTCTCATGCCGGAGAACAAGACTATCGCTAGGGTAAAGCCCATTGCATTTGCCAACGAATAAAGCACGGTTTCGGTAAAGTTCATGTTTTTTTGAACTGTTAGCAAGGCAATTCCCAGAACGGCACAGTTCGTTGTAATCAGCGGTAGGAATATTCCCAAAGCATGATAAAGCAACGGCGAGGTCTTTTTGATAATAATTTCAACAATTTGCACCAATGCTGCAATGACTAAAATAAAGACGACCGTGGTCATGAATTTCAACTGACGCGGAACAATCAAATTATGATAAATCAAATATGTAACAGCAGAAGCTAAGGTCATTACAAACATGACGGCAATGCCCATGCCAATGGCTGTTTCCTTCTTTTTTGACACACCGAGAAACGGGCATATTCCCAAAAACTGTGACAATATAATGTTGTTAACAAAAATTGCGGTAATAAATATTCCAATATAACTCATTATTTTGCCTCCCGTAATTTGTTGAATACGATAATCATAAAGGCCAATGCAATAAAGGCTCCCGGTGGCATGATAAACAGCAATATCGGATTTGCATCCAGCCCCAAAATCGGATATCCGAATATTGTGCCGGCACCCAATATTTCTCTGATTGCCCCAAGGATGGTTAATGACATGGTAAATCCTATTCCCATGCCAATAGCGTCACATATAGACTGAAACACATTGTTTTTTGAAGCAAAAGTCTCTGCTCTGCCTAAAATAATGCAGTTTACAACAATCAACGGAATATAGATTCCCAAAGCGGCGTGCAGACTTGGCAGCCAAGCGGACATGCTTAAATCTATTACACTGACAAATGATGCAATAACAACAATGTAGCAAGGTATTCTGACACCATTGGGAATTAAATTTTTGATACTGGATATTGCTATATTTGATAATATCAGAACAAACAATGTGGCTATGCCCATGCCTAAGCCATTTATGGCAGAGGTTGAGACACCTAAGGTTGGGCACATTCCCAGCAGCATAACTAAAGTCGGATTTTCTTTGAAAATTCCGCGTGTTAGATTTTCTTTAGTTGTCTTTTCCATTTTTTCCTCCGGTGCTTAATTTGTCATAAGCGTTATAGGCGCGGTTGATGGCATCTATGACGGCGCGAGAGCTGATTGTGGCCGCAGTAACGGCATCTATCTCGCCACCATCTTTATTGGTTTTAAAGCTTTCTGACTTTGGTGATAATCCCTGAAACTGGTCTTTAAACTCGCTTTCTGCAACTTTGGTGCCTAGCCCAGGGGTTTCTTTTGATGACAAAACTTCATAATTGATTATTCTTCCGTTTATCGTAAAACCGACGATTATTTCAAGGCGGCCGCCAAAAGCTTCGTCAGAATAAGTTTTTATGGCAAATTTTTTAATTTTGCCTTGCTTTTTTCCTGGGAAAAAGGTCAGCTTTGCTTGTCCGTCAGCGGTGGTGATTTCTCTGCGGTCTTCATATGGGTTATTATCAAAGTCGTTTCCGATAACGCTTTCTATGGCTTTGAGTTCTGCTTGGTTTTTAGACCGTTCTATCGGGGCTTTGGTTATAGTATAAACATAAGACAACAATAGTGCCGACAAGCAGGATACTATAACCAAGCTGCTGGTTAGTCGAAACAGGCTTTCTGTTTTTTGTTTGATCTTTTTTGCCATGTTATTTTCTCCTTGTGCCAAAGACGCGCGGAATAAAGGTGCTGTCTATTAACGGAACAAAAGCGTTCATTATTAATATTGCAAAAGATACGCCTTCCGGATAAATGCCATAAAAACGAATCACATAAGTTAAAATTCCGCAGCCTATGGCGTATGCTATTCTGCCATTTTTGGACATTGGACTGGTGGTGTAATCCGTTGCCATAAATACGGCACCAAGCATGAGGCCGCCGGAAAGCAAGTGGATTAACGGCTCATGACGGATTTCTCCGGTCAGCAGCCAATGTATTGAACACAGTAACATAAAAGTTGCGACATAATAAACCGGTATATGCCAACTGATAATGCGGCGATATAACATATAAACAAAGCCAAGTAAGATGGCTAAGGCGGAAACTTCACCGATACAGCCGCCGATATTTCCGATAAACATATTCAAATAGCTTGGAAGTTCCGGTATTTGAGCGAAGTCATTTGTTTTTAAGTGTTTTAGAATTCCGAGGGTTGTGGCGCCTGTTTCCATATCCGTATTCATAAAGTTAAAGGCTTGGGGCTTGGGCCAGGTTGTCATTTGCACCGGAAAAGAGATGAACAAAAAAACACGGCCGACTAATGCCGGATTGAAAATGTTCTTTCCAATTCCGCCAAATGCCATCTTGGCAATAACTATGGCAACAAAGCAACCGATGAGGGTTAAGCTTATCGGAAAGCCGGACGGAAGATTAAAAGCCAGTAATAATCCGGTTACAATGGCCGATAAATCTCCGGTAGTCGGGTTTGATTTCAAAAAGTAACGGCAGATTATGTATTCAAACAACACGCAACCGGCCACTGAGGTTATCACAACTTGGAGAGCGCCCATTCCAAAGACTAAAAGACCAACGATCAAAGCCGGCATTAAGGCGATAATCACATCAAGCATGATGCCTTTGGTGGTTGTTGGGGTATTTAGATGGGGTGCTGTTGATAATTTTAGCATTTTTCACCTTATTTCTTTTGTTTTCTGATTTCCATTTTTCCTAATTTGCAATAATCGAGCAAGGGAATGCGCGCCGGACAGATAAACGAGCAAGTGCCGCATTCTATGCAGTCCATAATATGAAGCTGTTTTAGCTCTTTATTATCGTGATTTCGGATTGCTGTTGCGATTGCAAAAGGACGAAGCCCCATCGGGCAAGAATCTGCACAGCGGGCGCAACGAATGCAAGCTGTTTCAGGAGGTTTGGTGGCGTCTTCGTCATTCAGCAGTAAAATTCCGGAGGTTAGTTTGGTTACCGGTGCATCCATATTAACAGCAGAAACGCCCATCATGCCACCTCCGAAGATGACTTTTCCGATATTTTCAGGATGTGTGTTCACCTGTTTAATCAAGAAAGAGGCAGGTGTTCCTATTCTGGCTCTGAAATTTTGCGGATTTTCTGCCGCATTATCTCCCGTTACCGTGATAATTCGTTCAAAAAGCGGTTTATTTTTTTGAACAGCCTCATAAATAGCATGAACAGTGCCCACGTTTTGAACAATGCAATGAACATCAATCGGTAGTTTTCCCGAGGGGACTTCCCTCCCCGTTATGGCTTTTATGAGCTGTTTTTCTGCGCCTTGGGGATATTTGCTTTCGCACACGCGAACATTAACGCCAACGTATTTTCTGGTGATTTTTTTCATAATTTCAATGGCGCGGGGCTTGTTTTCATCAATTGCGATGATGGCGTTTTGAATGCCTAAGGCTTTGTTTAAGATTTTGGCACCGATGACAATTTCTTCAGCTCTTTCAACCATTAATCTATCATCTGCGGTTAAAAAGGCCTCGCATTCAATGCCGTTTACTATTAACGTATTAACCCTTTTGCCTTCCGGAATGGTGGCCTTTATCGGGGTTGGGTATCCGGCGCCACCCATGCCGACAATTCCTGATTCTCTGATTTTTTTTACAATTTCTTCGGCGCTGAGCGTGATTTCTTTTTTGATTTCATGGCTTTGGTCTATTGTCGGCTCGAATTCATCGCCTTCAACCTTGATTACTACCATGGTTGAAAGATAGGCGTCGGCATCGACAATATCATCAATTTTAATGACTTCTCCGGATACTGAAGAGTGAACATCTGCAGAGACAATACCATCAGCATCGGCCAGCAAGGTTCCGACCTTAACTTTATCTCCTTTTTGTACTTTTATTTTTGAAGGCGCACCGATATGTTGTTTTATCGGAATATATACGATTTCCGGCAGACCGGCCTCTTTGATAGGCTTGTCAGAAGTAATTTTGTGTTTGTCGAGATGAATTCCACCCATGGGAAAGGTTTTAAGCTCCATGTTTTTTCTCCTTTCTGCCGGTATAAACAATTGCGCCGGTCGGGCAATTGTCGGCCAATTCTTGTCCATAAGTTTCAGCATCAACCGAGGTTGGAATGTATGATAAGTTGTTTTCGACTTTGATTTCCGGATTAATCTTTGTGCACTTCATGCATCCGATACATGCGGCTGAGCAGTTTTTGCGGGCGATGGCTCCTTTTTGCTGATTACGGCAAGCAACATAAACTCTTTTGCCGTCTTTGCCTTTTGGCCTGATTTCAAATAATTTTTTAGGACAAATTTCAACGCAGGCGCCGCAAGAAACACATTTGTTTTCATCGACTACAGGAATGCCTAGTTCCTTGTCAATTTTCAAAGCGCCAAATTTGCACACACTAACGCAGTCACCTAAGCGGACACAGCCATAGGGGCATTCGCTTTGTGAGGTGGAGATTTGTGCCACCAGACGGCAACTCTTTAAGCCGGTGTATTCAAATTTTGACGGTGCATTTTGGCATGTACCTTGGCAACGAAGGACTGCGACGGTTTCTTCTTTTTCTTCCTGACGATAGCCTAAGGCCTCTGCAACCTTTTGCATAACTTTATTGCCGCCAACCGTGCAATATAACTGCTTAAAACCTTCGGCATCAGTTTTGCTGCAAGCCTTAGCAAAATCATGACAACCGGCTTTTCCGCAAGCGCCGCAATTTACACCCGGAAGAAGCTTTTCAACCTCAGATATTTTGGCATCTTCTTTTACATAAAACTTTTTGGACACAAAGTATAAGACAACACCTGAGGCCAGAGCTATGCTGCCTAACATGACTATGCTTGATGTAATTATATCCATCTTCTTTTCCTATAAAATAATTTTTATTACGTTACCAATAATTCCGATGGGTCGAAAGTATTTTTTTGTGATTACACCCAGTTTTTAGATTTTTTCTATTTCAAATATCACCTTTTGTTCTATTTTTTTGCTGAATTTCCATAGTCCGAGAAAATAGATTATTACCGCCAAGATGCTGATAACGGCGGTTTTGTTTTCACTTAATTTTGCCATATTACCGCCTAATACTGCCAACAGTAATATGACAAGCGGCAAGATATAACACCAGAATATGGCTTTCCATCCGGTTTGGCCAGCGGTACTGATCATGACTTCTTCACCAATTTCAAAAGAGTTATCAGAATTAATCGTTGCAGTTATTAGCTGAATGTTTTCAGATAACAGGCGGCAGCTGGCTTTGGCTAAGCAATGATTGCACATTTCTCCGCGGTTGACGGCTACGGTGGCCCTATCCTTTTCTATTTTTATGATTTTTCCTTTATGAACAATTTCAGTCATGTGGTTGTCCTTTTATATATTTATAAGCTTTAGGAGAAATATAACTCTCTATTTTGGCTTCTTCACCTTGTTTGAGCAAAATAATTGCCAGATTTTGGGTTTGGGCAAAGTTTTTTCCTTCATTCCAGCCCATGACCATTAATGCCGTGGCATAGGCATCTGCCTCCATGCAGTTTGGAGAAATTACCGTTGCTGAGATTAATGGATTTTCAGCAGGATATCCGGTTTTAGGAGAAATGGTATGGCCATATATTTTGTCTTTATTTTTATAAAAATTGCGATAATTACCGGAAGTTGCAACGGCATTACCATTAAGATTTAATACAATTCCTTCGGTTGATACCGGAACATCAAGCGCGATGTTCCAATCTTCTCCGGTGTTGGTTTTGGTGCCTGCGGTCTTGATTTCTCCGCCGATTTCTACAATAAAATTATTTATTCCTTCTAGCTGTAATATCTGCGCTAATCTATCAACACCATAACCTTTGGCAATGGCAGACAAGTTGAGCGACAAATCTTGTTTTTGCTTTATGAGCTCTGTTCCGTTCGTATTGATGTTTATATATTTAAGGCCGACTTTTGACAAGGCTTGGCGGATTTTTTCATTAGAGGGAATAGATTTATTTCTTTCTTTGCCAAAGCCCCAGAGCTCTATCAAAGGTTCTACTGTCGGATCAAACGCGCCTTGTGTTTTGGTATATATTTTTTTGGCTGAGCGGAGCACCGTTCCCATTTCCGGCGACAAAGAGATTTTATTTTGCGGAGGAAGAGCGTTTATTTTATTTATTTCAGAATCTTTAATAAAAACAGACATTTGCTGGTTTATTTTGGCAAGCTCTTGCTCTATTTTTTGTTTTAGCTCCGATTGATTGATATTTTTATCCGTTCTTATTTTTATATTATAAAAGGTTCCCATGGTTTGGCCATGAAGCCCCAGAAATTTTTCTTTTTTCCCCTGCTCTGCCACATAAAATAACAAGATTATTCCCAGTGCTATTGAAATGTATTTTAACGCTCTCATATAATTCTCAATTCATTTTTTTGTTTTGATAACTTTGGAACAGGATTTTACTTTTAATCATTTTCGGTTTACTATATTTTTGTTGTTTTAATCGTAAAAGGCTTTGTGTCATGGATAAAAATATTAAAGACAAGATTCACAATAAACTTGATGGGGCTAAAATCAAGCCGGCTTTTGACTATGTGAATAAATCTACCAAAAAGATGCGCGATCAAATGCGCAAAAGCATTGATAAGTGCTCGATGTCTCTTTATAAAAAAGGTGTGAGCGCCAATGTGACTTCTATTATCGGATTTGCTATCGGATTGCTGGCTATTAACTTCTTATCTTTGGAAATGTATTTTTGGGCGTTAGTCTGTATTTTGGTCAATCGTTTGTTTGATGCGGTTGATGGAGGAATTGCACGTCGCTCAAAAGTTACGGAGTTTGGTATTTTTCTTGATGCTGCTTTAGACTATATCTTTTATACCGGTATTATCTTTGGTTTTGCTATGGCAAATCCGGCAGAAAACGCCGTTGCAGCTTCTTTCTTGTTGTTTGGATTTGCGGCCTCTGCTTGTGCGATGCTGGCTTATGCCATTGTGGCTTATAAAGACCGTTCGCTTACAGACATGGTATTTGACCGCTCTCCGTTCTATCTCGGCGGATTTGCTCAAGGGGCCGAAACATTTGTGGCTATCGTATTGATGTGCCTTATCCCCGGTTGGTTTTTACAACTGGCTATTTTGTTTGGCGTCTTGTGCTTGATTAAAGCTGTCAGCATTATCATTACCGCTTATTATAACTTTGTGATTGCGGCGGCTAAAAAGTAATGCTCAAAAGATGGATAAAGCTGATTGTTTTTTGCTTTACCGTCGTGTTTATGCACGGGGCGGCTCTTGCGGCTGTTGCCGTGCATAATTTTTTTCCGGTTAATGTTGCAGTTTATACGAATACTCCGGCCATTAATTTTCAGCAAAATCTTAGTATCCTTATTGCTTTTGACATTGCTGAGCCTTGGCATATTTTGTCTTCTGATGCAAATAATATCGGCTTGCCGACCAAAATTGTTTGGAATCTGCCGGAAGGATATAAAATATCTAATGAAAAATGGAGCCAAGAACAGGAATTTCCTTCAGAATTTGGGCCGCAATACGGTTTTTCGGGAAAAGCTTTTTATCAAGCAGAAATTATTCCGGAAGGGAATCAGCGCTTAAAGGCTGATTTCTCAGTCGATATCTCTTGGCAAGCTTGTAGCGAAGAATGTTTGCAACAAGAAAGCAGTTTTAATTTTTCGTTACCCATTTCGACAGAAAATGTTTTACCCTCAGCAGAATGGGCTGAGGTCCAAGCTCTGGCCAAACCTTATTTTGAAAAAGCACCCCAGCCTCAGTCAATGACATCAGAGACAGATATTTCTTTTTGGGGCATTTTGTTAATGGCTTTTGTTGGCGGGCTTATTCTTAATCTTATGCCTTGTGTTTTGCCGATTTTATCATTAAAAATCGTTTCTTTGCTTCCGTCATCTACTGATTTTAAGAAGGCGCGTCTTGAAGCTTTGGCCTATTTTGCCGGTGTGATGGTGTCTTTTGTGATTATGGCACTGATTTTGTTTGTGTTGAGAAAAAGTGGTGAAGCCATTGGATGGGGATATCAGCTGCAATCACCTTGGTTTGTCGGATTCCTTCTGATTATTTTTCTGTTTTTGACATTAATGTTTTTAGATTTAGTCTCATTTGATTTTGTTTTTTCAAGTAAGACGAATCGATTAGCTTCTCAAAAAGGTTGGAAAGGGGCTTTCTTTACCGGTATATTTTCGGTTTTGGTCGCCAGTTCTTGTTCAGCCCCGTTTATGGGCGCGGCCATCGGTTATACCCTTATGCAGCCGTTATCAGTATGTTTGTTGGTCTTTATGTGTTTAGGCTTTGGCTATGCCCTGCCCTTTACACTGGCAGGATTTTTTCCCGCCTTTTTATCTAGGGTTTTGCCGCGTCCGGGGAAATGGATGCTGATATTCAAGAAAATTTTGGCCATTCCCATGGCGCTGACCTGTTTATGGTTGGGATGGGTTTTGTATGCGCAACTTTCGTTTTCTTCTTTGCATAACCAACATTGGAAAGCTTATAACGAATCTGAAATAGCCTCTTCAGTTGCTGCCGGTGATAAAGTGTTGATTGATTTTTCGGCAAAGTGGTGTTTGACCTGCTTGGCAAATGAAAAAATGGTTTTAGACACTAATGAGTTTATCTCTTTTGCTAAGAAAAACGGAATTAAATTATATCGAGCCGACTGGACGCATAAAAATCCTGAGATTACGCAGGCTTTAGTTTCTTTTGGGAGAAACAGTGTTCCGCTCTATGTGTTTTATCAGAATGGGCAACCAAAAATTTTGCCGCAACTATTCACATTTAATCAGCTGATTGATTTGTTGAAGTAAAAAATAAAGGCATTGGATATTTTCCAAAGCCTTTATTAATGGTAGGCGCGTGGGGGTTCGAACCCCAGACCCACTGATTAAGAGTCAGTTGCTCTACCAACTGAGCTACGCACCCATGCTGTCAACCTGACAGACGAAATATAAACCGCGTTTTTTTATTTTGCAAGATAAATTTTTATTTTTTTTAATATTCTTTGCGGTCAGCCTTGTTTTTCCAGATTTGCATTACTTCTTGGGCTTCTCTGATATCAAGGCGGTGAAGCTCAATCGGGTCATCTTCGTAAAAGACTCTGTCTCTAAACCCGATATTTTCGGCATCATAACGGTCGGCGGCGTAATAAATTTCTTTAATATTAGCCCATTTGGCAGCATTTAGGCACATCGGGCATGGCTCACAAGAAGTGTATAAAATACAATCACTTAAATCAAAGCTATTGATATTTTTGCAGGCATTTCTAATAGCAGTTACCTCGCCATGCGCTGTCGGATCATTATCTAAAACAACGCGATTATGCCCTTGGCCGATTATTTCTCCCTTGGTGTTGACAATAATGCACCCAAACGGAGAGCTGCCATTTTCAACAGAGACTCGACTGAGCTCGATTGCTTTTCTTAAATTTTCTTCATGATTTATCATTTTTTGCCTCTTTAATTGTTTTTTTTAATTTCGCTATCTCTTTTTTAAATAAGAATTAATTTATTGTCTATAGATTTATTTTAATTTGGAGGAAATATCATGATTATTAATACATATAAAGACGAAGCCTTGCTGTTGTCTTATTTTCAACACTGTCTTGATGAGGTTTCAAGCGACTCTTTTTTGGTTGGATATGCGCAAGAGAAAAAGGTTCATTCTTTTCAGGTTGTTGGTGCCGGAAATTATATTATGAAGCACGAATCGATTTTTCAGTCCGAAGATGAAGATTTTTTGCGCTGTGCCAAACTGGCTTATTTGTTCCACGATATTGGGCGCTTTGAAGAAATTGAACTGCGTTTTAAAAAGCCGACAGAAAGATATGACCATTCTATTTTAAGCTATGAAATTCTTAAAAATTATCCGCAATATTCTCGTCCCGAGATTTTGCTTCCGGTTAAGCATCATGGTCATTTGATTAAAGATCTTTATAGTGACGTGGATTATCAAGCACTTGCAGGTTCTCCATTGCAAGACAAAGTCAAAAAAATTGCATTTTTAGTACGTGATGCCGATAAAATTGCAAACTTTTATCTTCTGTGCAGAGCGTTAGAAAAAAATGACAAGGAAATTTTGCGGCTTTTCTTTTATGATTTGCCGCCTATGTTACCAACAGAAAAAGCTCTCTCTCAATATCTTTCTTCTCAAATGGTAGATATTAACCGCACAAATGTTGCCGACACGCTTTTGAACTATTATTCTTGGATATATGATCTTAACTATAAATCTTCGTTTGATTTTTGCTTAAGAAATGGTACATTTAATGGCATGAGGAAACTTACCTCACTCTATATTCCTGATGATATTATTACTCAGAAGGTTGAAAAACAGTTTTTATCTTCTATCTCTTCTCTATAACTGAAAGGATTTTTCATGAAAAAACGTAATCTTCTTATCGGGCTTGTTGCTGTGGCGGCTGCGGCTTACTACTTTACTCCTTCCCTTAGTTCTATTGTTACGAATCTTGTTCATAAATATGGCTCTGAAGTTATCGGAACAGATGTTAATCTTGGTGGTTTTGACTTGAGCCTAACCAAGGGAGAGGCCTCACTTGATAAATTTACTATTGCGAATCCTAAAAATTATAAAGAGCCCTATCTATTTGATTTAACACAGGCAGCTGTTAAAATTGATTTGAAAAGTTTGGCTTCTGATACAATCGTCATTGAAAGCATAGTTATCAATAACCCCCAAATCACTTATGAAATGCTCTCATTAACACAAAATAATTTCCAAGAAATTCAAAATAATATTAATAATTATTTAGCTAAGTCTAAATCAGGCTCATCTGCTGATGAGGCTAAAAGCACCGAAGAAAAAGAAGCTTCTGCTTCATCAAAAAAAGTGGTTATTAAACGTTTGACCATTTCGGAGGCTAATTTGGCCGTTGCCGCAGGAAAACAAGATGTTTCTGTTACTCTGCCGACTATTGAACTTAAAAACATCGGAGAAGAAAAAGCGTCTTCCGGTACATCTATTCCACAGGTGATTGCCCATGTAATGACTAAAATACTGAAAGTTGCTTCTGACACAGTTGTTAAGCAAAATTTGAATAAATTCAAAGATGTTGCACAGCAAAACCTTGAAGAAGTTGTTGGCGGGGTTAAAGATCGTGTTAAAAGCTTAGGTATCTTTGGAAATTAATTTTACCGCTTTATATCTGTAAAATTCAGGGGAATTTTCCCCTGTTTTTTTATTTCTTAATTTGTGATTGACTTTGTTTAACATATAAAATATGCTTATCTTGCATTAGTTGATGGCTGATGTGAGGTTTCGCACCCTCTAAAAGTTGTCTGTATAACAGATGTAAAACTGCCTTTTGGTCTATGGGCTGGAAGGCAGTAGAATATGTTGAATATACTGCACTATTACTTTTAATAGGTGTGAACTTCCAGTCTCCTATCATCAAGGAGACATTTTTGTTTTAACACAATTAAAAAAAGGAAGTTTATATTATGAATAAAAATTTATTACTAGCTTGTGCTACTTTTGCTTTGTTTGCCACTCAGGCTCAGGCAGCTAACCTTACTCCTTATGTTTCTGCTAAGTTGAAATATGTCGATATGTCAAATGAGGCTTCTGACAGTTTTGCTAAACTTACTGTTGATGATAATGTCTTTGGCGGAGCGTTAGCCGCAGGTGTTGCTTTTGGAAATTTCAGGACTGAATTAGAATATAATCTTAATTCAGACGCTTCAAAAAAATTTCCGGGAGCGACGTTAAAGGTAGAAAGTCAATCATATATGTTGAATGGTTATTATGATATTGATACCCAAACAAAATTTTCTCCTTATATAATGGCTGGTGTAGGATTTGCAGACATAAAAGGCAAGGCTGATACTTTAGGAAGTATTAGTGATACTAATTTTGCTTGGCAAGCAGGGGCTGGCATTTCTTATGAAGTAAACCAAGCGACTTCTCTTGATGCCGGATATCGTTATGTCGACAGCGGAGATTTTACAAAATATGGAATAAAAGTTGAATCTGATTCTAATGAATTTTACATTGGAACCCGTTTTTCTTTTTAGTTCTTTGTTTTTTCTGATTTTCCTATACAAAAGAGGCAGAACATTTGTTCTGCCTCTTTATTGTAACAAGAAAACTACCGGCTAGGCCGGTAGTTCCAAAGAGCTTACAGCTTTACAGATAAAAAACTCCTTTGCTAGAATAAAGTGACGGTCTGG
>CASFMW010000026.1 GCA_949295935.1 uncultured Pseudomonadota bacterium
CCGTATTTTATGTGCTTAATTTATTTTTAATTTGGTGTTGTGATTATGATACTTTTTTATAATTTTTACTCTCTGCCCCATACTTTGACGATGAACCAATAAATTCAACGCAAAAACAGTTTGTTACAAAAACAAAAAAAGCCTTGAAAAATCAAGACTTTGAAATGGTGCTCGGGGACGGGATCGAACCGCCGACACGAGGATTTTCAGTCCTCTGCTCTACCAACTGAGCTACCCGAGCATCGGCAACGAAAAGACTTATAAAACATATTTTTTATCTTGTCTAGTAAAAAATTTAAATCTTGTGAATTTTTTTTTATAAAAAAATAAAAAAGAGGCGTACTCTTTAAAAAAAAACGCCTCTTCATTAATTAATAATACTTTACAGGGCCGGCCAACCGATAGCTATACTTAGTATCTTTTTCATAAACCAGTCCCATCTCATTAGCTTCACCTTCATTTAAGATAATAAGCAAACAGTTTCTAATCTTTTTCTGGCACGGCAAAACAACAGTAGCTTCAATGACCTGTAAATTTTTTTCAACAATCTGAGCAGATTCATTTGGAAACAAACTCAGCATAAATTTTTGATTTGACATAGCAAAATTATTTTAGGTTACACAATAATTAAAAAGTTACGTAAGAATAACCTCTTCTATCTTAAATGTCAAATGAAATAGCTTTACCTAATTTATTCTGAGCAAAAACATCCAACGTCGGCACATAAGTTTTTGCATTATTGTCTTTATTTTTACGTTGAACCAGATGCATCAAATATCCCATTGCCTCAGAATAAGGCATCGATTCTATTCGTTTCGTAAGTTCTTTTTTACGCAACTTTTTCATATCAATAACATCACCGCTTTGGGTCGTAACCCCATATTTTTTGGTAGAATTAAAACTAATAAATTCTTTGCCATCAAAGGTTACAGTGTGCTTTCCACTGGCTGTAACGGCATTTTCATCACGACGAGAAACATTAAGAATAACGATATCCCCGCGTTTTAGATTCGCAGTTTTGGCATTATCAAAAGCACGAATACAATCAGGATGAGTTTTCTTTACATAATCAATAAAAGATTGGCACCGAGCCGGATTCTCCAAATCAGATAAAAACGGCTGCAAATAATCTGCCTCAGAACGTTTCATTGCAGTAATAACAGCCAGATTGCAGTAATTAATATTTCCATATACTGACCTAATATAAGAGTCGCGAGCTTGCCCAGCCGGCTTTGAAGTAATAGCCTCGTGTTGACGATTTAATTCATTCAAAAAGATTTCACCATCAATATCGGCCACATATTTAACCGCATTATCAATACCAAAATCATTAATCTTATTCCCTGTCATCTCAGAAGATATTTCAAAAGAAGAGTTAATATCATTATGAGCAACACTATGAACAGAAGGACAAGCGGTTAATGCAGGTATTGAAGCATAAGTAAAAAACTTTGCAGCCAGAATATTAATTTTAGTTTGTCTCTGGTAACGTTGAATTTTTTTGAGCTTTTTATAACGTTTAATCTGAGCAATTTTTTCTCGATTCATTTCTGCGCTCATAAAATCACACTCCCCATAACAAAACAAACTTTGCCGGTCAAAATTATCCAACCGACAGAAAAATTAACTTTACATTTAAAAGAAATTGTCTGATTGTAAATAAGCCAAACAAGATTAAAAAACAATTAAGAAGAAAGAGAAAAAGATGAAAAATTTAAGAAAATTAGTCCCCCTCATAGCAGGTATATTACTCAGCGGCTGCCAAAGCCACAATACTCCTCCTCTTCCAGAAATTGTCCCCGCCGTCGAGGTCAAAAAAAGTCCCCAACATGTACTGGGAATAATCGGCGCTGTTGAACCGGTATACATGCTTCCGATGAAAGCACCGATAGCCGCTCGTATTGACACCGGCGCCACAACCTCGTCCATTGATGCTGATAACATTACGCCCTTTGAAAGAGACGGAGAAAAATGGGTTTCATTTGATATAATCAACCGCACGAATGGAGAAAAATACCATTTTGAAAAAAAGGTTATTGGCATGGCAGACATTAAAAGACTTCACGTCCACGAAAAACGCTATATAGTCAGAATGGACGTCAAACTCGGCAAAGAAGTCTTAACCAACATCAAATTCAACCTCGCCAACCGTGACAAATTTGAATACCAAGCCTTAATCGGACGCAATATCTTAACCGGCCGCGCCATTGTTGATACATCATTATCTAATACTTTGAATTAAAAGAAGAAAAACATGTTAGAGAGACTAAAATCATTCGTTACGATTAGATTCGTATTAACATTGTGCCTTATCGCTTCTTGCCTTTTTGCAGGCTATAAGATTTATTATAAAGTAAAATATTGGGGTTTTTCGTTTGCACCGCATGAACGTACCGATATCTGGACCATTGAAGCAGATGTCAACTTCACCGCAAACGGAGAACCGATTAAAATATCTTTGGCCAAACCGCAAAGTTCAAACGAATACAAGATTTTAGATGAAGATATTGTCGCCCCCGGCTATAAAACAAAAATTGATAAAGATCGTGTAATCCTCAGCACTGCCGCCCGAGAAGGAGAGCAAAACGTCTATTACAGAATTCTCTTGTTTGACAATCAAGATGCAAAAGGAAAAACAGCAGCCCCAGCGCCACAAGCTCCTGAAAAACCGATATATAGTGAACAAGAAAAAGCCATCGCTGAAGAAATTCTTTCTCTTGCATCCAAACAAAGCGGAGATCTCCCCCAACAATTAATCCGCCTGTTTAACCAAGTTCCTCCCGAACCAACGGTTACAGCCTTTTTACCAATGAAAAAAACAACCAAAAATGTTGCTGAAAACATAAGCAAACTTTTGGCTTACAAAGGCATAGCCTCTCGTATGGCAAGAGGTATAAAGCTTGAAGAAGAAAAAACAGCATTTTCACCGGACCTTATGCTTGAAGCTTATTTGAACGGCCGCTGGAAGTTATATGATTTAACCACCGGAAAAATAGGTCTACCTAAAGACTTCATCATTATTCAAAGAGGAGGCACATCTCTGCTGGATATCGCCGGCGGAGAAGATTCCAGCATTAAATTTTCCGTACTAAAATCAGTAACCAACACTTTCAACCTCGCAGGAAAAAGAGCAAAACTTTCCAACGAGCAACAAGCTTATGACCACTCAATATATAACCTACCGGTCAATCAGCAAAGTGCCATAAAATGGTTGATGGTCTTCCCGTTAGCAATTTTAGTTATCGCCGTTGTGCGCAACTTTGTCGGATTAAAAACGATGGGAACATTCACCCCGATGCTAATTGCCATGGCCTTGGTCAAAACCGGATTAGGTGCCGGCTTGCTCTGCTTTGTCATCATAATGGGATTAGGATTATTAATAAGAGCATTGTTCTCAAAACTAAATTTATTGCTTGTTCCTAGAATTTCGGCCGTTGTCGTCTGCGTTATCTTAATCATCCAATACATGACCGAAATCAGCTATCGCTTTGATTCAGATATCGGCACAGCAGCCTCATTCTTCCCAATAATCATCATGGCTTGGGTAATTGAGCGCGCTTCAATCACCTGGGAAGAAGAAGGCGCATTCAATGCCTGCCGTGAGATTATCTATAGTCTGATTGCAGCTTTGGCTACTTATGTCATTATCTGCAACGAAACCATTCGCTACATCATGTTCGCATTTAATGAATTAAACATTGTCTTGCTGTTTTTAATCATGATGCTCGGCACATACACGGGCTATCGCCTAACCGAGTTAAAACGCTTCCGCCCATTGGTAAAATAAGGGGGAAAACATGTTTAAGTGGTTATCAAAATATTTTGCCACCCCAAGCCAATTGCGCAAAGCCGGAATATTAGGCATGAATCGCCGCAACTTCAAGTTCATCGCCAAATATAACAAGCGTAATCTATATCCGTTGGTTGACGATAAAGTACAGACCAAAGAACTGGCGCAAAAGTTTGGGATTACAACCCCACGGCTTATTGGCACGATAGAATATCAGCATGAGGCTAAAAACCTAAAAGACATGGTCAAAGACGGGGAATCTTTTGTCATAAAGCCGGCACATGGAAGCGGCGGAAAAGGCGTTTTAGTCATTAAGAGCCATGATGAAAATACCTTTACCACACCATCTGGCCGAGTCTTAAGCTATAAAGAAGTTTACCAGCACATTTCAAATACCTTAAGCGGCTTGTACAGTCTGGGCGGACAATACGACACGGCAGTTATTGAAGAGATGGTCAATTTCAGCCATATCTTTGATAATTACAGCTATCAAGGTATTCCTGATGTAAGAATAATTATCTACCGCGGCTATCCAGTTATGGCCATGACCCGACTGGCCACAGCAGCCTCTGGAGGCAGAGCCAATTTGCATCAGGGGGCTGTCGGTGTCGGCTTAGACATCAAAAGCGGAAAAACCTTAAAAGCAGTCATGAGAAATCAACCAATAACGCATCATCCAGATACCAATGCTGATTTAACCCAGATAGAAGTTCCTTTTTGGACAGAGCATTTGCTAATAGCGGCCAAAGCCTATGAAATGACCGGATTAGGATATTTAGGCGCTGATATTGTTTTAGACGCCGACAAAGGTCCTATGATGTTAGAGTTAAACGCACGCCCTGGACTGGCTGTCCAAATTGCCAACGGCATCGGATTAAGCAAAGTCTTAAAAAAGGTCGATAAATACTACCCCAAAAGACTTTCTCCCGAAGAACGGGTTGCTTATGTGCTAACGCATTAAAAAATTTTTTTCAAGATTAGTGCAATTTTAAATCCTGCACCCTATATTAGAGTAAAAAGAAACAAAATTTAGGGAGATAAAAATGAAAGCCGTAAAAAAAACATCTGAAAAAACACATTCAGAAACAGTCAAGCTCGGCAAAACCGAAACAAAAGCCTTAAACAAATCAGAAACAAAAGCAATCAAAAACGCTGAAACAAAACTGCTTGGTATCAGCCTCAGCCGTGCAAAAAAAATAAAACACGCCTACAAAGTCAAAGATGCCGAAAATGCAATATTGCTGAAATTAAAAGACGGCGATGTTGTGATTGAGATGTTTCCGGAAGATGCTCCGAATCACGTCGCACGCATAAAAGAACTGGTTCGGTCTGGATTTTATAATGGCTTAAAATTTCACCGCGTTATTGACGGCTTTATGGCTCAAACCGGTTGCCCTTACGGAACAGGAACCGGCGGCAGCGGCCAAAAATTAAAAGCCGAGTTTAACAAAAGACCGCACCAAAGAGGCACGGTTTCAATGGCTCGTTCCATGATGCCGGATTCGGCCGACAGCCAATTTTTCATCTGTTTTGGTGATTGCGATTGGTTAAACGGACAATATACGGTATGGGGAGAAGTCACCTCCGGCATGACTTATGTCGATAACATCAAAAAAGGTGATGGCCCTAACGGCACAGTCAGCAATCCTGATAAGATTATCAGCATGACTGTAATTGCTGATTTATAAAAATAAGAAACAAATAGCTTTTAGCCTGCCTTAATAAAAAGACAGGCTTTTTTTGTGAGAAAAAAAGAAATAGCCGTTGCACAAAAACACAGAAATTATTACCCTCAAAGAAAAAAACAAGGACATAAAAATGAATATCTACTTTATCCGAAGACTTTTGCCATTCTACGCCGTCGATATTTTATTAGAAACATTTTTTACAGCTTATGAAATATACAGCTGCCCATTTCCCTTGGACTACTCTTTTGAAGCAGCCATAAAATCATTAGGCATAACCATAATGACAACGACTGCCTCTTTTCTGATTTTAACCATACCTTACGTCATATACATTTTGCTGTTACCCTTTCGCTACCAAAACACAAAGACCGACAAATGGATAACCACCATTATATTTGGCCTGTTTTGCTGCTTTATTTTCATTGAAGAATTAAGCGTTATCAACACCAACAAAGAACTTTCAAACCTATCTCAATTGCAAATCAGCTTGACTCTTCCTATTATAACGGTCGCCATCATCGGATCAGCAATTCTTAGTGCATTGTTTCAAGACGAGCTCACAACCTCACGCCCTGCCCCTCGATATAAAAACCGCATTTTCCAAGGTGCAATGTACATTCTCATCAGCTTGATGATTTTTCATAATCTCGGTCACCAAAACATCTCAACCGGAATTAATGAAAATAACGACATGATTGCCCGAGAAGACGCATATGTCTTAATAAAAAATACAATAGCCTCTTTTTAGATGAAAAAGATTGAATATATAAGAGGGACAACAAGAGGAATATTCCATGCTAAGACTAGACCTGAGACGAATAGGATATATAGAACTAAAGAAATATAACAAAAGATATAAGCAGATTATGGAGCGCCTAAGCGAGCGCTATAAATCCCGCTTGAGCAAATCTTTCCGGCAAGAAGTATCACGAAAGCTGATACATTTAAGCTCTTTATGGATACCTCTGTTTATATATTATTTTCCAACCACTGTATCGGTAGCCTTTTTCTCAACCATATTGGCCATAGACGGCTTGCTTGAATACGGCAATTACAAACGTTGGAAATGGTCTCGCCGCACATTTGGGGTAATGTTGCACAAAACCCTAAGAAGCAAGGAGCTCACACATAAAAGCTTTCAGCCAACCGGTTCGATTTATGTCTTATCGGCGGCGGTTTTATGCGCCATGATGTTTCCGCGCCCAATTGCCGCAATTGCACTAACGGTCATGCTGACATCAGACGCCTGCGCTGCCCTGTTTGGCAAAGCCTTTGGCACCAGAAAACTTTATAAAAAGAAGTCCTTAGAAGGAACAACCGCCTTTTTCCTCTGCACCTTGTTCGTGATGATGCTATACACACCGCTTTATCCGGTAACTTACGCTTCAATCATTGCGGCTTTGGTTGCAACCTTTGCGGAGATGTATGAGGACAAGATTGATATTGACGACAATTTATCGGTTCCGTTGAGTATTGGGATTATTCTGACCCTACTAAATTAAACCATAACCATTTGAATTTTATAAAAAAGCAAAAATTTTTGACAAAATATTCAAAATAACGCTTGACAATTGACAAATTTTGCGTTTATATAGTCATGAAACATTTATTAATTATTCATATTATTTATTAACATAAGCATATGGGCAAATTCAAGTAGCTCCTCTATGTATAAAAAATTCATACTATGTGTAGAATTCCTGAAATCCGCTTAAACATTGTCGTTGTAAACGAAAAATTAAACACAATGGCAAATGTCAAAAAAGATAGTCCGGCCCGCGGCGTCATGGTCACCTTGCATAACGCAAGCCCCAAATACAAATGGGCTGCCAATGCTCCCTTCCCTGCCGTCGTAAAGGAAGCAATCTCTGGTGACATTGCTATTTTCAACATGGTAACCGGACAAAAGGAAATCTTACCTCAGACCGTAGTCAAAATAAACGAGCTGGGAAGCACGTTTGACTACAAGGGACACCGCTACGTCCAAAAGGACACGCTCAACGGCGTTCCAAGGTATGAGATAAAAAAATAAACCCCAACCTTAAAAAAGCGCTGTGAAGCGCTTGTCTCTCTTAAATCTAACACTTTCCCACCCGCCGTCTCTTCCGACCGCGGGTGGATTTTTTTTAGACCGCAACTTTAGCCGTTATCTTGTCATAAGATTGATAATTTTCCAGCGTAAAATCATCATAAGTAAAGTCATTAATATTTTTAACCGCCGGATTAAGTTTCATCGTCGGCAAAGGCAATGGCTTACGCGAAAGCTGCTCTTTGACCTGTTCAAAATGATTGTGATAAATATGCGTATCCGCCAGCGTATGAACAAACTCGCCCAACTCAAGTCCGCAAACTTGCGCAATCATCATCGTCAACAAAGCATAAGAAGCAATGTTAAACGGAACACCGAGAAACATATCACAACTGCGCTGATACAGCATGCAAGACAATTTGTTGTTAGCAACATAAAATTGAAACAACATATGGCACGGCGGCAGCTTCATATCAGGAATTTTGGATACATTCCACGCCGAAACAATCATACGTCGGTCATTGGGATTATGTTTAAGGGTTTCAATAACATTGGCAAGCTGATCAATTCCATCGTTATTCCAGTTCCGCCATTGAGAGCCATAAATCGGCCCGAGGTCACCGTTTTCATCGGCCCATTCATTCCAAATCCGCACACCGTTATCTTGCAGATATTTGACATTCGTGTCGCCTTTAATAAACCACAATAGCTCATAAATAATGCTCTTAAGGTGCATTTTCTTGGTTGTCATCAAAGGAAAACCTTTGTTAAGGTCGAAGCGCATCTGCCGCCCGAAAACCGAACGCGTTCCCACACCTGTGCGATCAAGCTTATCCACACCGTTTTCCAACACATCTCGCAACAAATCCAAATATTGTTTCATAAGATTAATCCTCTGCCTCAATTGCTAATAAAATATGTTTCAACACCGCTTGGTCAACAAACGTGTTTTTACGAATCCAAACCGTTGTAATAACATCATCTCGTTCATAATTTTGAGAAATCTGCCGATAGTCTTTCGCCATAATATCAATGCATGGTGTAATATCGACTTTTTTGCCTGTCAGTTCCGGATTAAGCTCACCACAATACATTGAATCAACAATCACATCAGGCATAAGTCCCTCACCGCCGGTCATAAAGGCCTTATAAACGGAAGCCCCACCGGAAATATAAAAATCGCCTTCCACTTCTTTGAAAGCCTTAATATCGGTCACAACCGCATGATTTTGCTTGTCAGAGAGCTCATAATCAGCATTAAAAGTCAAAACCACAATTTTTCGATTCGGCAACGTCCGATTCGGAAAGCTTTCATAAGTTGTCTGCCCCGCAATTAAGGTTTTCCCTTCAGTCAAGCGGCGAAATCTTTTGAAGTCGGAAGAAATATGCCACGGAATATTTGACCCAATTCCGATAACATTATCATTTTGGTGACGGCACCACACTGCAATTTTCGTCATAAAACTTCTCCTTATAACAGCACAATAGCACAACCCCAAAAATTCACAACGCCAAGCCGCAAGTTACAAACAAATTTATATCTTGAAAAAAAGATAAAATAAGGTATATTGAAAAATGTCGGGCAACCGACTGTGGCACCAGAGGCGGTATAGAATAGGTATATTGGACCCGGGGGCAGAACCCGGCACCTCCACCATTTCTACGGGGGTGAGTTAGGTTTGACAAGATACAGTAAAGATACAAGCTGTGCTCGGTGAGATACCACCGTTATCGGTTCAAATTAAAATGAATGCTAACGATAATAACGTAGCACCTGTTGCCGTAGCTGCTTAATTTAAGCGACAGCAACGAATTCAAAATTCTTTTAACTTTGGTTAGTTGAAAGTGGGGCTTGGGCCGCCTAGCAACAGAAGGCCCGCTTTTTTGATTGATTAGGAAGAAGAACACAAAAATGAGCGAAGAATTTTTAACCGAGATTAACTACGACAGACTGATTGAAAAATCACTAAAAAACGTGGTTATTGAAGCTTTGAGGATTGCCGAATATCAAGGTCTTCCGGGAGAAAATCATTTTTATATTACGTTCAAGACCAATTATCCGCATGTCAAAATTTCGGATCATCTTCGTAGTCAATATCCTGATGAAATGACAATCGTCATACAGCATCAATACGCCGACTTAAAAGTCGACCGCGACAGTTTTTCAATAGAATTAAGCTTTGGCGGCATTCCGCAAACACTTGTCATACCTTTTGCAGCAATCACCTACTTTGCTGACCCTCATGCCAAGTTTGGCTTAAGTTTCAATGTTGAAGGCGCAAAATCCGTTGAAGACGATATCGAACTCGAGGCCGAACCGGAACCGGAGAAAAAAGCCTCCAACGGACCGGCAACCGTTGTTTCGATTGATGCCTTCCGTCAAAAGAAATGATAAAAAGATCAGTCATCATCGCCAACCGCCACCAAACAAGCATCTCGCTTGAAGACGAGTTTTACGCCGAATTACAAGAAATCTGCAAAAAGAAAAACAAAAGCATCAACGAGGTGATAACCGAGATTGACTCAACCCGCACCTGCCCCAACCTCTCAAGCGCCATCCGCATTTATATCCTAAACGAACTAAAATCTCAAATAAGCAAAAACATCAGTTAAATCTGTATTAGTCGACCTCAGAGCGAACTTTTCAAAAAGTTCGGAGAATGAGTCGAGTAGTAGGCGTCAAGGGCAAAAGTACCACAGCGTACAGAGTAGTACGTGAGGACACTTTTGTCCCGCAGACAACGCACTAATCGACCATTATACGAACTTTTTAGCGGAGAACTGCCCCCACCACTTTTCTCCCCACTTCCACTTCAACACGCTTCATCAAAGATTCGATTTCAACATCGGTGAAGGTCGCTTCTTTCGGTTGGAAGGTCAAAGAAATAGCAATAGATTTCTTTCCTTCCGGCAGATTTGGCCCTTCATAAACGTCAAAAACGCGAACATCGGTAATATGGGTTCTGTCGGCATTTTTGGCTGCCGCAATGATTTGCACCGCTTGAACAGACTTGTCAACCACAAAGGCCAAGTCTTTATCAACCGGCTGAAAAGCAGAAAGTTCAAGCTTTTTGCGAGCTTTATCATGGCTTTCACGCGGCAGAGGAATATTATTCAACACCACTTCAAAAGCAACAACCCGCTGTTTAATATCAAATTTCTTTAATATCTGCGGATGGATTTCGCCAAAATAAGCCAGCACATTTTTGCCCAAACGCAAAGTTCCGCTGCGTCCGGGGTGATAATAAGCCGGTGCATCGGTCGTAATCTGAGCATTTTCCCACGGACCGTTTGCAGCAGCAATGGCCGCCAAAGCATCAGCCTTAGCATCAAACACATCATAAGGACGAACATCACCAATCCAGCTTTTTGCTGATGTCATACCGCTACGAACACCACCGGCAACCGTATTTTGCTCTCCGGGGTTACGGCCATAAAACGCCGGTCCAACCTCAAACAAAGCCAAATCAGAATAGCCACGGGCAATATTATTCTTTACCGCAATCAGCAAATTCGGCAAAACAGATGGACGCATTTCATCAAGCTCAGCCGTAATCGGATTATAAAGCAAAACCGCATCATCAGACTGACGAAAAACTGCCGCTGTCTTTGAATCGGTAAAGCTCCAGGTAACGGTTTCGAGCATACCGCGCGAGGCCAACTCATGCTTAACCAGCATTGCACGATGTTGTGCCGGCGTTAAGACTTGCTTCGGGAATTTTCCATGAGGCAAAGTTTCGGCCGGAATAGTGTCCAAACCAATCATGCGGACAACTTCTTCAATCAAATCTTGCTCACCGTCAATATCACCGCGCCAGGTTGGAGAAACAGCCTTAATTTTTCCGTTTTCTTCGGAGGTTACAAAGCCGAGATGATTCAAAATCTCAACAATTTTTTCTTTTGAAACATCAATTCCGACAAAGCTTTTCATTCTTTCAGGACGAATGTAAGCGACTTTCGGCTGATAATTTTCTTCGCCGGCAATCTCCATGTCATAGACCTCACCGCCGCAAATCTCGGTAATCAGCTGAACCGCATAGTCAGAACCCAAGACGTTAGACTTCGGATCAACCCAACGCTCATAACGATAGCGAGAATCAGAATCAATCTGGAATTTACGTCCCGTACGAGCAATCACAATCGGATCAAACAAAGCACATTCAACAAACACATTGACGGTTTCCGGCGAGCAGCCTTTTTCGGCCCCACCCATAATACCACCAAGGCACTGAATTCCTTCATCATCACAAATACCGAGAGATTGATTATCCAAGGCATATTCTTTGCCCTCTAAAGAAACAAACTTTTCGCCTTCTTTAGCCATACGAACGCAAATATCACCTTTGAGCTTATCAGCATCAAAAACATGAAGCGGACGCGCCAAGTCATAGTTAATATAGTTTGTAACATCAACCAAAGGCGAAATCGGACGCAACCCGATAGCCGCCAAACGGTCTTTCATCCATTTCGGCGTTTCGGCTTTGTTGTTAACCCCTTTGATATAGCGCCCGACATAAACCGGACAAGCTTTATAATCTTCAACCTTCACTTTAATTGGAGATTTTAAGTTGCTGTTTTTATGAGAAATATTCAAAGGCTTAAGTTTACCCAATCCGGCCGCGGCCAAATCACGAGCAATACCGCGAACCCCCAAACACTCGGCACGGTTCGGCGTAATTGAAATTTCAATCACCGGATCAACCGTCAAAACTTTTGCAGCCGGCAGACCGATTTCCGTATCATCAGGCAAAACGATAATACCGCTGTGATCATCACCGACCCCCAGCTCTTTTTCCGAGCACATCATGCCAAAGCTCTCAACCCCGCGGATTTTACCGACTTTTAGGGCTTCGTTATACAGCGGAATAACCGCCCCGACCGGTGCAAAAACACCAACCATACCCAAGCGGCAGTTCGGAGCACCGCAAACAACTTGCAGCTTTTGCTTGCCGTCATTAACGATCAAAACATGCAAATGGTCTGAATCAGGATGCATTTCAAAACCTTCAACCTTTGCAGTAACAAAGCCGTCTAACTTGCTGATTGGATTGAAAACCTCCTCAACTTCCAAACCAATGCGAGTTAAGGTCTCGGCAATTTCATCAACCGTCGCATTTGTATCCAAATGCTCTTTTAACCACGATAAACTGAATTTCATCTTGCGCTTCCTCCGTTATTGCTCAAACCACCTGTCATTGAAGAAAAATCCAATGGCGTAAAGCCATAATGCTTCAACCAACGAACATCGGATTCAAAAAATGTTCTCAAGTCCGGAATGCCGTATTTAAGCATCGCCAAGCGGTCAATTCCGACGCCGAAGGCAAATCCCTGATATTCGTCAGGATCAATGCCACCGGCCTTTAAAACGCTGGGATGAACCATTCCACAGCCCAAGATTTCAAGCCAGTCGGTTCCAGCACCGATTTTAAGCTCGGTTTTAGTCTTTAAGCAACCGATATCCATTTCAGCCGAAGGCTCTGTAAACGGAAAATATGACGGACGATAACGCACCGGAATTTCATCAAGCTCAAAAAAGGCCTTAACAAAGTCATACAAGCAGCCTTTAAGATGAGCCATGGTGATATTTTTATCAATAACCAACCCCTCAACCTGATGAAACATCGGCGTATGTGTAGCATCATAGTCTGAACGATAAGTACGCCCCGGAGCAATAACGCGAATAGGAGGACGCTTAGCCTCCATTGTGCGAATTTGCACTGGAGATGTATGGGTACGAACCACATAACTGTCGTCAAAATCATCGCTGTTTTTGTTAGGAATATAGAACGTATCTTGCATTTGACGAGCAGGATGGTTTGCCGGCATATTCAAAGCATTAAAGTTATGGAATTGATCTTCAATATCCGGCCCTTCGGCAACCTCAAAGCCCATTTCACCAAAAATGGCAACAACTTCTTCATAGATTTTAGAAACAGGATGAATCCGTCCTTGAGCTTCAGGACGAATAGGCAAAGTCACATCAATTGTTTCATTTATGAGTTTTTTATTAAGTTCTTCAACTTCCAACACTTCTTTACGAGCTGCCAAAGCCGCTTCGATTTCTGATTTCAAGACATTGAGTTTTTTTCCGGCCTCAATTTTTTGCTCTAACGGAAGCGCCGACAAGCCTTTCAACTGTTCGGTAATTTTACCTTTTTTACCGATAAGGGCAACACGGCACTCATCCCAAGCCTTAAGATCCGAAACGGCGGCAATTTCAGCCAACAATTCTGATTTCAAATTTTCAAGACTTTCCATAGTTTTACACCTGAACATTAAAACACAAGATTAATAATAGTATTTTTTCTTCAAATTTAAAATAAAAAAGAGTCAACCGAAAAACATCAGTTAACTCTTTTTTTTCAAACTCTGATATAACAGATAATCTCTTCTGCTCTTCCGGCACCATCATTTGTGCCTTCCAAACAACTTTCGTTTACACCTTCCGGCACCCTCGTTGCACCCTTGGGCGAAAAAAAACAGATTATTTGCTCAAAGCAGCTTTTGCCTTCTCAACCAGAGAAGCAAAATTAGCAGGCTCTTTCAAAGCGATATCAGCAAGGACTTTTCGGTCGAGTTCGATGCCGGCTCTGGTAAGCCCGCTCATAAATCGAGAATAAGTGATATCGTTCAAACGAGCAGCAGCGTTAATACGTTGGATCCACAAAGCGCGGAAACTTCTTTTCTTAGCTTTTCTATCGCGATAAGCATACTGAAGAGCTTTTTCAACTTTTTCAACGGCAACGCGGAAAACATTTTTATTACGACCTCTATAGCCCTTAGCCATAGATAAAATCTTTTTGTGACGAGCGTGAGCTGTCAAACCTCTTTTAATACGAGACATTGTAGGACTCCTTCATTACATATAGGGCAAATATTTTTTAACCAAGCTAACATCGGCTTCGTTGACCAAAGTCGTACCGCGAGCCTGTCTTTTCATTTTGGTACCTTTATTAAAGAGGAGGTGTCTCTTATTGGCAAAATTTCTCTTCAACTTACCTGTACCGGTAACGCTGAAACGCTTTTTAGCAGCGCTTTTAGTTTTCAATTTAGGCATTTTGCTTCCTTTCACAAAGATTATCAAACGGATGCATTGTAAGCGAGCCGGCATGCCATTCGCACAGTCTCGCTCCATGATCACAGCGGATTATATACAATAAAACAAAGATTGCAAGCATTTTTTTCAAAAAAAGAAAAATACCTTACTTTGAGTTAAGAGCCCTATTCTGTTCATCAAGATATTTGGCCAAATCTTCGGGAGAAATTTTGCCATCACCGTCTTCATCCATAAGCTTAAACTGCTCTTCAGGAGATTTATAAAGCCCTTTCTTTTTCAACAGACGATTCTTTTGCTCCACATCTCTGGTCATACGCTGGCTTTTAAATTCCTCAAGAGTAAGCTTTCCGTCTTTATCGGCATCTTGATTATAAAACATATAATTGCTGACCTTGGTCCCACGAGATTTTACATCAGCCGGAGCCACATATTTTGCTTGTACGGCAGAGCTTAAAACACTCAAAGCCACAAAAAAACAAAAAGCAAACTTCATAAGACCTCCTAACATTAATAAAAATTCTTCGTCATATCAAGCTGCACCTTCTGCGAACGAGAAAAGCTCTGCAAATCCACGATTTTTCCGTCCTGCAAGCGCACTTTACGATCCATTTTCTCGGCTAATTCAAAATTATGCGTCGCAATTAATGCCGCCAAACCAGTATCTTTAACCAAAGACACAAGCTCCGAGAACACGATTTCCGAAGTCTTAGGATCAAGATTTCCTGTCGGTTCATCAGCCAAGAGAAGTTTTGGACTATTCGCCAACGCCCGCGCGATCGCCACACGCTGCTGTTCTCCGCCTGAAAGCTCACTTGGACGATGTCTCAGGCGCTTATCGAGCTTCATTTTTGAGAGTAGCCAACGCGCTTTTTCCTCCGCTAATTTGGTTGAAACACCGGCAATAAGTTGCGGAAGCATCACATTTTCCAAGGCGTTAAAATCAGGCAAAAGATTGTGATATTGATAAACAAATCCTACATAATCGCGGCGCAATTCAGTTCGTTGCACATCATTAAGTTTGGAACATTTTTTGCCGTCAAAAAAGATTTCTCCGCTGCTTGGTTGCTCCAACAGACCGGAAATTTGCAAAAGTGTCGATTTCCCTGCCCCACTCTGTCCGACCAAGGCGACAACTTCTCCTGGATTAACCGCCAAATTAATACCCTTAAGAACTTCAAGCGATTGCGACCCTTGTTTAAACTTCTTTATCACATTTTTCAGCTCAATAGCCGGAATAATTTTACTCATAACGCAAAGCCTCCACCGGATCAAACTTGGCCGCCCGATAAGCCGGATACAACGTTGCCAAGAACGCCAGAATCAAAGAAATCATAACCACAAAGAACACTTCCGTCGGATCAACTTTTGCCGGCAACTGAGATAAGAAATAAATTTCGGCCGAAAACAGCTCCTGTCCCGAAATTTTTTGCAAAAACTGACGAATAGCCTCAATATTATTGCAGAACAGCAAGCCAAGAGCCAAACCGATAGCCGTTCCTACCACGCCGATAAAAGCACCGTCCATGCAAAAGATTCGCATAATCATGCCCTTAGTCGCTCCCATGGTCCGCAAGACGGCAATATCACGCCCTTTGTCTTTAACCAACATAATGAGACCGGTAATAATATTAAACGCCGCCACCAAGATAATCAGCGTCAAAATCAAAAACATCACATTGCGTTCAACATCAATGGCGTTAAAGAATGCCGCATTAGTCTGGCGCCAGTCATAAACATAGGCCGCACCGCCGATACGCTCTTCTATTGCTTTTCGAACGGTTTTAAGCTGATTTTCATCTTGCAAAGACACATCAATTTGTGTCACCGCCTCCGGAAGACTAAAATATTTCTGCGCAGCCGATAAAGGCATAAACACAAAGTTTGAGTCATACTCATACATTCCGACATCAAACGTGCCGATAACTTTATAGCTTTTCATGCGGGGAACCGTACCGAAAGCAGTAACTTTTCCGTTCGGGGAAATCAGCGTCAGCTCGCTCCCCGGAACCAGCCCCATTTTCTGAGCCAAGCGCCGTCCGACTAACACCACATCACCTTCAAAGGCCGAAACATCAGCGCCTTCAATGCTATCAACCAACAACGACTTTTTCACCAAATCTTCGGGACTGAGTGCGCGAACCATAGCCCCTTCTGCTTGACGACCGGAGCTGATAAGCAACTGCTTTTCAATCATCGGAATAACTTGCTTAACACCATCGATTTGTGCAATCTCACCAACTGCTTCTTTATAGTTATTAAACGGCAGTCCGACGGAAGAAACGATGCCGATATGTCCGTTCAACCCCAAAATACGTGATAAGAGTTCGCTCCGAAAACCATTCATCACACTCATAACAATAATCAGAGTCGCCACACCAAGCGCAATTCCGGTAAAAGCAAAACCAGTAATCACGGAAATAAAACCTTCTTTCCGTTTTGCTCTAAGGTAGCGCCATGCGGTCATCCGCTCAAATTTTGAAAACATAATCTAAAAAACCTTTCTGCTTAGCCTTATACTAGTTATAAGGACATTGCCGCTAAAAAGCAACCAAGCAGAAATATATGTGCATAACCTCAGGCGCTAAATTTTCCGCTTAAAGCTTCAAGTTTTTTAGATAACTTACCAAAAGTCTGATACCAAAGGCTGTTGCACCTTTGGGTTCAAGCGGACGAGATGTAGAACTATCATCACGACCAGCAATATCAAGGTGAGCCCAAGGTGTTTTGCCTTTAACAAACTTTTTCAAAAACATCGCAGCTGTAGCCGAACCTGCTCCATGTCCACGAGCAGCCAAATGCTTAACATCTGCCACATCTGATTTTAAGAGCTTGCCAAATTCTTCGCACATCGGTAAGCGCCACAAACGCTCTCCGCTATCATTTCCGGCTTTCAGCAAATCATCTGCCATTTTATCATCGTCACAAAACAATCCGGCAAACTCATGCCCCAAAGCCATAACCACAGCACCGGTTAAGGTAGCAATATCAATCACGCGCTTTGCTTTGAGTTTTGCTGAAGCATACCACAGCCCGTCAGCCAAACCCAAACGCCCTTCAGCATCGGTATTAATCACCTCAACGGTTAAACCGGAAGCAGAAGTATAAACATCTTCGGGTTTATAAGCCTTTCCATCGGGCATATTCTCAGCCATCACCAAGACTGCCGCAGCATTTATCTTTTGTTTTTGCAACGCCAAAACTTTAAGTGTCGAAGCAACCACCGCCGCACCGGTCATATCATGCTTCATTCCCAGAAGATTACCTTCACTCTTAAGATTAATTCCGCCGGTATCAAAAGTAATCCCTTTACCGACCAACGCAACATCTAAATCTTTAGAAGCAGGATTTCCTTTCCACTTCATAACCGCCACACAAGGCGGATTGACTGAACCTTTACCAACGGCATAAAGCAAAGAAAATCCTTTTTCTTCAAGCTTATCTGCCGGAATAATTTCCACTTCGATTCCCAAATATGAAAGTCGCTTAATATCATCAGCCATAGTCATCGGGGTCAACACATTCCCCGGTTCATTGCACAAATCGCGTCCATAGCGAACCCCATTGGCCAAAGCCTCCGCCTCAGCCATTTGCTTTTTGCTTATCACACCTTCTTCAGGGCATAAAAACACCTGTTCAAGCTGACAAAAATCTTCTTCTTTTTTGGTCGTAAAATATTTATCAAAACTATAGACTTCAAGCTCCATACCTAAAACTATATCACCAACCAACTTGTTCCACCCTTCGGGCAAGAACAAAGCCGCGGTTTTAACCTTTTTCAAAGCAGAAGCCACTTTCGCTGCCGCAACTTGCACCTCATAATCCGATACTTTATTTTTAACCACACTCAATAAATAAACTGTTTCACCATTATCTAATCTAAGGCTTTTTCCAGCTTCCAATTTAAAAGAACGATTCTCAATCGCTTTCTTTAGCATTTTAACTTCAGATTCGGAGCAAAATTTCCCGATTCTCTCCCAATCAAAAGATTTTTCATTCATAAAAATGACTTTTGCCTCAGGTTTTTCATTTTTTTTAACATCGACAACAAAATCCAACATATTGTTTCTCCAATCTTTTTGCATATTAACTTAAATTATAATCCCAAAAAATAAAAATTTACCTAACAAGACACTGGACAAATTTCTAAATATGTTGTATTAAACTTGACAAAAGATTAACAAAAGTAAAAATAAGGAAGAATATGGACTATAAAAATCCTTATGACTATTTATCAGAAAACGGAACTGAAAATTTTCAGAAGGATTTTTACGGAATAACAGAGCCCAAATCTCCCCAAGAAATAGAAAAAGAAAACCGGCAACTTGCCAAAGAATATCTTGAAATACTTTCCTCCAGCTGTGTCCGCAAAGAAAGAGATAATGTTCGCGAACAAATCAAAGATTTAATCCGCAAATGGGGCCTTCATTTTGAAACCAACAAACCGCACTATGCCTTGTCTCGAGACGAAAAACACATTATCCGCATGGACTTTTACGGTAGTATTAATGAAACGGATAAAACTCAGGCACACACCAGACACACAATTTCATACTTAAAACACATTCAATCAAGCAACAAACCGGAACTTCCGCCACAAGACTACGACCTAAGCACATCTCCGATTTGGATGCTCTATCGTCAGTTTCCGCGCTTTCGCAAGATTGAAAGCAAACTAAAGCAACAGCTTCAAAAAATGAACATTCCGGCCTCTATGCTGCCACATATGAATGCATATGATTTTTCAGATGTTTTATACAACTATTACTACACACCGGAAACCGCACCTAATGCTTATATGTTCTTAGGAGCAAGACGAAGCTTCATCAAAGACTTCATTCGCAAAAATGAAAAAAAATTCCGCCAATTTCTAAAACACTTGGATATTGACGACCGTTATAGTGATGAACTCGTCTCCAACATGAAAAAATATGGCAAAACATCAAGAGTTTATGTTATTGACCATAAAAAGGGAGCCGAACTCTTAAAAACTTATCAAGAAAAAGGCTTGCTCAATTCTACGGAAGAAATCCAAGAAAAACTAACCCTAGAACAAATTGAATTCATCCGCAGTCATGGAGATTACACCAAAGTAGCCATTTTAGGAAAAGATGGCAAACCGCTAAGCGGCCCCGAATTCAGCGTTCACCACAAAGTTGCGGTAAAAGACGCGGCTGAAGTTCCGGATTTATTAGATGTGAACAAATTTGAAAACTTGTGCTTAACAATCGAATATCCATACCACCGCATCTTACACAGTTTGGACAGTACCCAAACGATAGACCGCCGCGAAAGCTACACCAGCCGAATTTATATGGATAAAGACATCATTTTTTGGGGAGGATTTCATCCCAACTTTCAGATACACTATAACTACCGACATGACAAACGCACCTTACGTCAAAAGAAAAATCATAATGAATGGAAAAAAGATCACCCTCTGCCTAACAGTGAAAATGTTCTAAACTTCAGCAATGCTCACGACAACAGCAAATTAAACCGCAAGCAAAAAAAACAACAACAAAGACAAAAAGGGGCTGCTGCCGCAACAATTTCCACCCCCTTACCGACGCAAAAAGAAAAAAAAGCAGTTAAACCATTAATATTAGATCCTCACAGATTGCTGCCGACTTTAGCGTCACAAACATCCTCAAAAGATGAGAAAAAAGAAAAAAAACAAACAACCAAATCTGTCCGAATGAAGGATGTTATTTCAAAAGCCATAGAAATCAAAAAGAAAAAGCTTCAAAATAATCGGCAGAAATATCAAAAAAATATAGTTACTAAAAAGAAAAAAGAAGCGCTTTTAACCCTCATGAGCATTGTTAAAGAGGCAGCACAAAAGCCTAAAGACAATCAGCAAAAAGAAGAAATAATCAATCGCCTTCTTCTGGTTCTGAATAAAAAGGCAAGACAATAATGGAAAAATTGCTGACATATCTGGCAAAGAATAACGATTTTTCACATAACACAGCCAAAGCCGAAATGCTCATCTTTGCGCAAAAAACCTTAAAAAAACTAGGCTTTGCCCCTCTTCCGCAAGAATTGGCAGACTTTCTGCACCGTCAAAACGGCTTCAAGGCAGAAGACTGCCGCATTTTTGGAATTTATCCCGAGCCAAATAATTTAATGGATATCATAAACATCAATATTTTCCATCAAGACAAATTTTTAAAAGACCAACTCCTCATTGCCGAAAACGCGTTTGATTTTTTGCTTTACGATGCCGCAAAACAAATTTATAAAATTATTGACAAACAAGACCTTAACGTGCTAGAAGAATACAAAACTTTAGAAAAAGCACTCGAAAACATCATAAAGATTTAAGACCATGAGTATCAATAATGTCTACCAGCCAACGGCTGAAAACTTAGCACGCGCCGCCGAAGCCATAAAAAGCGGAAAACTGGTTTCTTTTCCGACCGACACGGTTTATGGTCTGGGCGCTAATGTTTATAATGCGCAGGCCGTTGCCAATATTTTCAAGGCCAAAGAGCGCCCGCTGTTTGACCCTTTGATATCGCATATTGCTGAGATCGATTTTTTGCCCGAATACGTAGAAACAGACAGCCGCGTTATGGATTTAGCACGTCATTTTTGGCCGGGACCACTGACTTTTGTATTGAAGAGAAAAGACAATAATCCATCGATTGATTTGGCCTGTGCCGGGCTTGGTTCTTTAGCTGTCAGAATGCCGAACCATCCGGTTGCTTTGGCGTTGATTAAACAAAGCGGTGTTCCGATTGTTGCACCATCGGCCAATAAGTTTAAGACGGTCAGCCCAACCACGGCCCAACATGTTCAAGATAGCTTAGGCGATAAAGTTGATATGATTTTGGAAGGCGGCGCTTGCAAGATTGGCGTTGAAACAACGATTATTGACCTAACCGGCAAGCAGGTCACGATTTTAAGAGCCGGAGGTTTGGCAAGAGAAGATTTAGAAGACTTTTTAGGCGAAAAGGTTTTAATAAACGACACAAGCTCAAGCCGCCCAACCGCTCCGGGACAACTTCTGAAACATTATGCACCTAAGCTGCCACTCAGAATAAATGTCGAAGAAAAAGACGTCAAAGAAGATGAATTCTTCATTGCTTTTGGAACAACAAAACGCCAAGCCAACATAAATTTAAGCAAAAAAGGTGACTTGTGCGAAGCCGCAGCCAATTTGTTTGCTGCTTTTGTGCGAAGCCGCAGCCAATTTGTTTGCTGCTTTAAGAGAGGCTGAAAAACACACAGAATATAAAGGCATTGCCCTCTCCCCCATTCCGCAAAACGGTTTGGGCCTAGCAATTAACGACCGCATCCGCCGCGCCTCTTACAAGGAATAGCATTTTTACCCCTCACCCAACAGAGCGAGAAAAAACCTCGCTCTTTTTTTTCACCACACTCCCACCTCAAAATAAAAATTATCTTGCAAGCTTAGCAAATTTATGTTATAATCGAGTCGTGAAGGCAAACAAGATAGGAGAAGTATTATGTTTATCTCACGACAAAAGGCGGTTTTGACCGCGGCGCTTTATGTGGCGGTAAGTATTTCGCCGACTAGTGCGAGAGCTGATAATTCTGTTATCATCAGTGACGAGCAGCTTGTCTACACACTTCACACACACCTTTATGCTTCG
>CASFMW010000027.1 GCA_949295935.1 uncultured Pseudomonadota bacterium
CCGCCACATAAAGCGCCGCGGTCAAAACCGCCTTTTGTCGTGAGATAAACATAATACTTCTCCTATCTCGTTTGCCTTCACGACTCGATTATAACATAAATTTGCAAAGCTTGCAAGATGATTTTTGTTTTAAGGTGGGAGTGTGGTGAAAAAAAGAGTTCAGCTTTTAAACTGAACTCTTTAGAAAGGTGAAGAGACTTCTTAACTAACGGCCTTGGGATACTTTTGCCAGCGCTTGTTTGTACTGTTCGTATCTTTCCTTCTGAGTCGTATAATAGACTTTGGTGGCCTCGGTCTTTCTTTCTAACTGATTGCGATAGCGGTTGCCATAACGAGCTTGAAGCATGTTTCTTTGCTCAAACTCCTTATTGTTTTTAATTTTCTCATACCAGCCATAGTAATGGTCAAAGTCTATAACAGGTGCTTTTTCTTCTCCCATGCGGCTGAACTGATAATATTGACCTTTGCCATCGTTGCCATCCGGGCGGTAGCTGTTTACGATATTAACAACCTCTTTAAATATCGGAACTTGTTCGATATTCTCAACCGGAATGTGCATCTTCTTACGCCAGTTGGGATAAGCTTTATCCATGTTTATATCAACTAACGTTTGTTTTTCTGACATGGCTAGTTCCGTAATTCCCGGAATGTTGCCCATTTCATTCGCACCAAAGATATCTGAAAAAGGTATCAACATTATGGCTGAATTGCTCTGCCCTAAATAATCCATGACCGCCGGAATAAATTTATTTGGTAATTTTTCCGCATCTTGGCGAGGTGATTTGCAAGGTTCTCCTCCTACCTTGTACCAACTTCCTTTTTCAGTTAGCGCATAATTGAGCGCTTCTCTTTGTGTGGCGTATTGCTCAAACTTGTCGTTAGCTTGCTCTTCACTTATCATTCCCAGCATCTTCTTTTGATAAATGTCTTGGACATTCCACTGGCAAGCAAGCGGCGGCGTATCATGTGTTGAGGTGGCGCAAACCGAAACTACAGGATATTCATTCGGGTGTTTCATGGCATTTGTGCCATAGCCGCTCTTATAGCCCCACTCTCTTTCAAACGGCAATACTCTATAAGACAAAATGCCGTATTCTTCCAACTTGGGACGGAAGCCATTTGGCAAGATACCTAAGTCCTCGCCAATAACCATGGTCTTATGGCGATGGCTTTCCAGCGCAACAATTGTCATCAACTCATCAAAATTATAGTAAATAAAGGCACCCTTATCCGTTGTTTTTCCTTCCGGAATCATATATAGCCGCTGAAGTTGCAAAACATGGTCTATTCTGGTGCAACCGGCAAACTTCATGCTGGCATCAATAATCTTAATATAAGGCTCGTAGCCTTTTTCTCTTAGCTTAATCGGATTAAAACCTAATAACTGCCAATTTTGACCGTTTTGGCTCAAAATATCCGGTGGAGCTCCGGCGGAAGCCTTTAGATACAGGTCGCGATAGTTCCATGCTTCAAACCCACGGCATGAGCAGCCAACGGCCATATCCGTGTATAAGCCGATTTTCATACCTGAGCTTTGGCAGGTTTCCTGAACGCGTTTTAACTGGTGTTCACACTGCCACTGATTATATTTATAGTAATTTATTAAGTGGCGATTTTCTCTTTGAAATCTTTTAACCGCCTCGGAATCCGGATGGCGATATTCTTTTGGCCACTGTCTCCAATTTATCGGAGCGGGATCTTGCTGTGACATAACTTTGCACAAAGCGCGGAAGGTGGCATAATTTTCTAAGTCTTCTCCCTTATCATCACAGTAAACGCAAAAGCGTTTATACTCCTCGCTTCTGGTATTTGATGCAAATTTATCAAAACAGCGGCTTAAAATATCATCGGCAAGTTCCTGCGTGACTGCGTAATCAACATAACCCTTACGACGATTTTTATTTATTCTTTCCTGAAATTCATCACTGTGATAATAGCTTCTTATCTCCGGACTTTCCTTGAACTCTTTTAGGGCTGTAACATCCAAATACAGATAGTTATAAAACATTCGGCTATCCGGACTATAGGGGCTGGCATTTTCGGGATAATCATCTCTCATGGCGTGAAGCGGATTTACGCCTATAATACCGGCGCCGTTTCTGCCCAGCATATTTCCTAATTGAGCCAAATCGCTGTAATTGCCTATTCCTAAATTGTTTTCTGACACTTGTTCATATAACTGAACAGGAACTCCCCAGGTTTTTTTGCCTTCGTCTATGCCAATGCGGTCATAGCATTTCTCAGGACCTGATATCAGTCGTGAATTGTGCACGACTAATCTATCCGTCTCAGGGTGGCGATATGAAAATTCTACATTGTGGTAGCCCAAATTTACGTCAAACGGAAAGGCAAATTTGTACTTGCGATAAGTGACACCGTCAATCGTACGATTGCAATGTTCTCCATTCCAATCTCTAATAGGCTCCAAATGAGAGACATCGGTTTTTCCCATATAGGTATCTCCGTCTTCTTCTTTCAAATTCCATTTTATTTCATCAACGCCATCGGGTATGGATATGGTTAATTCTTTTACCTTATTTTTTCTTAAAATGGAAACTTGATGTACGATATCTACATATTCGGCATCAATTCTTTGGGTTATAATATTATCTAGTGTTTTGGCGTTATTAAAAACATTGTCTTTATCATTAACATTAAATTCTTTAGGTAACACGCCCATAGCCTGCAACAGATAGACTTTATTTTCTATCGTTGCATGGAGCTCTATGCCATAAAGATCTGCCAAACGGCAAATTTTATCATCCAAAATCATATTGGGTAACTTTCGTCATTTAAAATTATACTTAATAGTCTAAATATAGCTATTGCTTTTTTATTGTCAAACGCTTGCTGAGCTTTATCTTCAGCATTATTTCTTATCTATAATTTTTTCTTTTTCCAAACTGCTGTTTTTAGTTGCTTTTTGCAAATTTTCATTATAGTTTTCTCTTGTTTTTTCGGAGTTTTTTGTTGTGCATAATTTGATTAGTAAAGCCTTGGAAACTCATTCTCTTGAAAGAGATGAGTTAATTTATCTTCTTAAAGAATCTTCTTTTGATGCAGACCTGTTTCAAGTAGCTGATTTGGTGCGGCAAAAATTTGTCGGTAAAGCCATTCATTTACGTGCGCTTATTGAGTTTTCAAATATCTGTCAAAACAACTGCTGTTACTGCGGACTGCGGCGTGATAATCAAAACATCACTCGTTACCGACTTGATGAAGACGCAATCTTTCAGTTAGCAGAACATGCCGTCCAAAAACTCGGACTTAAAACTATCGTTCTTCAATCAGGTGAAGATTTGTGGTTTACGCGCGAACGTATGTGTTCTCTCATCAAGCATATTAAAACCCTAGATACCGCCCTCACCTTAAGTATTGGTGAAAAGTCTTATGAAGATTATCTGGCTTATAAAAAAGCCGGTTGCGATCGCTTTTTACTCCGTATAGAAACCACCGACAAAGCTCTTTATGAAAAATATGATCCGCAGATGAGCTGGGACAAGCGCAGACAATGTTTGCTTGATATTAAATCGGTCGGAATCGAAACCGGTACCGGTTGCTTGGTTGGATTACCTGAGCAAACAATAGAATCACTTGCTGATGACATTCTCTTCTTTAAGGAAATTGGCGCCGATATGGTTGGAATCGGTCCTTTGATTCCTCACCCTGACACACCGTTAGCACAGGCCAAAGGCGGGACTTTTACCCTCGCTTGCAAAGTTATGTCACTAACACGTTTGTTGCTTCCCGATATTAATATTCCGGCAACAACCGCCATGGAAACGCTTGAGCCCGACGGGCAAATCAAAGCGCTTCAATCCGGCGCAAACGTTATTATGCCCAATGTCACCTTAAATTCTGTGCGTCAACATTATGAACTCTACCCAGGAAAGTCTAACACAAATCTTGCTTCTGATGATGCCATTCTTGACTTGAAAGAAAAAATAGAATCCATCGGGAGGACAATCGGGCAAGATTATGGCTCGCACAAAAAAACGACTGAGTTTTAGCTCAGCCGTTTTTTTCTTTCTTACTTCAAGGCAATCAGTTCTTTTACTCTTTCCTTAAAGCGCTCCAAAATATCTGATTTTGGTGTGTATTTTTCATCAAACGGGGCAACCGTCTGCCAACCTAATTCATTAAACATGTCTTGAATTTGATTAACAACTCCCGGTTTCCAGCCATAAGAGCCAAAAGCCAAACCTTTTTTGTTTTTTGGAGCCAAGCCTCTGACATAAGTGACAAAGCCAGCAACTCTCGGAAATAATTGATTATTTAATGTCGGATTTCCTATCAGGACATATTCTGCCTCTGGAAAGGCCGCGATAATCTCTGAAGATTGCTTATCCTTCAAGCAATATTTCATGACCGGAATACCAGCGTCTTGGAAGACACCCATTGCGATTTCAGCCAATTTTGCAGTTGCACCCCACATGGTATCATAAACAATTATTGCCTTACCATCATTCTTGCCCGATGCCCAGCGGTCATATAATCCTAAAATAGTTTGAACTTCTTCTTTGCCGCTCCAAATCAGACCATGAGACGGCGCAATCATCTCAATATCTAACCCTAAAGAGGCTGCAGTCTGCAAAGCTTTTTCTGCTTGAGCAACGTAAGGATATAAAATATTGGCAAAATAGCTCTGAGCCTCTTTCAAAACGATATCTCTCGGGGCATCTTTTACAAACAATGCATCGCTGCAATAGTGTTGTCCAAAGCCGTCGTTCGGCAACAACAATTTTTCTTCCTTAACGTAAGTCATCATCGAATCCGGCCAGTGCAACATCGGCGTGGTCATGAAAGTCAGGCTTCTTTTACCAATCGAGATGCTGTCTCCCATTTTGATAATCTCGTATTCCCAACCAGTGGTATCAAAATGAGCTTCCAAAGCCATTTTTCCTGCTGAGTTGGTGATAATCTTTGCCTGCGGTGCTAATTTCATCAGTTGAGGAATGCTACCTGAGTGATCCATTTCAACATGGTTGACAACAATATAATCAATCTTTGAAAAATCTGTTATGCTCTTTATTCTGGCGACTTGCTCATCAGTCAAATAATGCTTAACGCCGTCGACTAAGGTGATTTTTTCATCCATAATCAAATAAGAATTATAGGTTGAGCCATAAGGTGTTGAATAACCATGAAATTCAGTTAAATTCCAGTCTTTAACACCGACCCAGTAAATCCCTTTTTTAATCTCTACTCCGTTCATTTTTTTTCTCCTTCATTAGATTATTCTTCTCTAATACATAATATGTAATTTTATAATTGACAACATAAATTTTAACTGATAATAATAATTATTATCAATTTTATGAGGCAGGTATGAATTTTTCTAAACAACGTGAGCTTATTCTTCACGCTTTAACGCAAAATCCTATTCACCCGACTGCGGATAAGCTCTATGAGCTTATTCGGCCGTTTATGCCTACCATCAGCCTTGCTACTGTTTATCGAAATCTTAATCAGCTTGTTGATAACGGTATTATCCGAAAAATTTCAGGTCTTGATGGCTCTGTCCATTATGATCATTGTGTTGAAAAACACTATCATTTTATTTGCACTTGCTGCAATAAAGTATATGATGTACCTTATGATGTCGCTCAAGATTTAGAGCAAAAGCTCAAGTCTTTGACCGGTTTGGAGGCGCAAGCCTCTGACCTGACATTCAAGGGTATTTGTCCCGTCTGTCAAAAATCTAAAAAAGGAGATTAAATTATGGAATTAAAAGGTTCTAAAACCGAAAAAAATCTTAAAGAAGCTTTTGCTGGCGAATCTATGGCGCGCAATAAGTATACCTACTACGCTTCTAAAGCTAAAAAAGAAGGTTATAACATTATTGCCGACAAGTTTGAGCAAACCGCTAATAATGAAAAAGAGCATGCTAAAATTTGGTTCAAGCTCTTGAACGGTGGCGCTATTGCCGACACAATTACAAACCTTAAAGATGCTGCTGCCGGCGAAAATTATGAATGGACCGATATGTATAAGCGTATGGCTGAAGAAGCTAAGGAAGAAGGCTTTACTAAAATTGCTTTCCTCTTTGAAGCTGTTGCTAAAATCGAAAAAGGCCATGAAGAAAGATATCAAGCTCTTCTCACAGCTCTTGTAGATGGTAAAGTTTTTGAACGTCCGACAAAAGTTATTTGGGAATGCGCTAACTGCGGTCACCGTGTTGAAAGCCCGATGGCTCCGGAAAAATGCCCTGTTTGTGATCATCCGCAGGCTTACTTCTTTGAATTGCAAGAAAAGTTCTAATTTTGCTTTTCAATTAACCCTTAAGGCTCTGAATTTCAGAGCCTTTTTCTTATTTAAATCTTGACTTATAAATAAATTACTTTTATACCTTAGCCGTTATTTTTATTATTATTCACTTATTTTATATTTAATTATTATGGGAAAAGCAATTTTTAACGGATCTTTTGATCCTTTTACCCTTGGGCATTTGGGTATTGTTTTTAATGCTTATGAAAATTACGATGCGTTTATTATCAATATTGGTAATAACTCTGAAAAAGTTCCTCTTTTCACTGTTGATGAACGCTTAAAAATGATTGAAGAAACTCTTCGTGAATATGGAGTATTTAACAGAGTTGAGCTAATTGCAAATGATGGTTTGACTGTCGATATTGCGCTAAAGGAGAAAGCTTTTGTATTGATTCGCGGCATTCATGAAAATTCAAATGATTGGCAAGAAGAAAAAACATTAGCTGATATTAATGAGCTACTCGGAAAAGTTAGAGGTATTGATCTTAAGACTGATTTTATTGTAAAAGATTCCATTATATCCTCATCTCGTGTTAAAAAACTATGTCAACTGGGTGAGTTTATTGTTGCTCAATCTTGTGTTTCTTCTTTTGTTCATCAAAAATTGATGGAAAAATTTCTTCAGCCTTATTTGCGTCACTCTCTTGTTTTTGAACGAGAAGATAAACGAGGTGTTTTTTATGCAAATATTATCGAAGCCTATCAAAATAGAGCCTACCATAATCTTTCTCATATCGGCTATATGCTGAATATGCTGCAAATTTATCAACATTATAAAACCGGTAAAAAGGATTTGACTAATCTTGATAGTCTTATTTTTGCTATTTTTATGCATGATTATGTGTACAATGCTCTTGGTGTTGATAATGAAGAAAAATCTGTTGAAGCATTCAATAAAATAGAGGGAGCCTATTTTCATAGTATTTCAAATCGTGAAAAAATTGTTGATTTGATTTTAGCAACAAAACACGATAAGTCTGCGCGAAATGAAGACGAAGCATTGATTGCTGATTTAGATTTAAGCATATTAGGAACTTCCTCTGAAGCATTATGGCGTTGGTATTGTCATTCTATTCGCAAAGAATATGATTCTGTACCAACTGAAGACTATCGTTCAGGACGTATTGCAATATTAGAGAAATTTTTGCAACGTACTCGAATTTTTCAGACTGAGTTTTTCTATGATATGCAGGAAAAGCAGGCCAGGAAAAATATTCTGTCTGAAATTGAGAGACTTAAAACAGTGCCCTTGCTTTAAGAAAAATAAGGTTACCTTTGCGGTAACCTTATTTTTTTGTATTTTCTACCTTTTAGCGTCTAATCAATTGATTTTAGATAAAAAGAAACCGCCTTGCGGCGGATTTCTTTTCATTTGCTTATTTTATGAACTAAGCGCTCTTCTTTGTTGTTTTTCTTGAAGATTTTTTCTCTTCAGTCTTTTCTTCGGAAGATTCTGCCTTAGCGGCTTTGGTCGCCTTTTTGGCGGTCTTTTTAGCCGGCTTTTCTTCTTCCTCAAAGTTATACAACTCTTCGACTGAAATCATTTTTTCAGCAACATTTGCTTTCGAGATGATGTGATCAATTATCTTTTCTTCAAAAATCGGCGCTTTCAAAGCTTCAACGGCCTGTTTGTTCTTCAAATAATAGTCAAACACAGCTTTTTCCTGCCCAGGATATCTTCTGGCCTCGTTCATAATGGCTTTATTAATATCATCGGCTTCGATATTGATTTTAGCGTCTTTTCCGATTTCAGACAAGACCAAACCGAGTTTTACGCGACGAACGGCAATGTCTTTGTACTCAGCCAAGAGCTCTTCTTCAGACTTAGATTTTTCACTTTCATCAAGCTGATTATATTTTTTAGCTTGTTCATACTGAGATACAATGCCTTTATATTCAGCATCAACCAAGCCTTGCGGAACTTCAAAGTCATATTCATTATCAAGAATATCAAGGAGTTGGCGTTTCAACTTCATACGAGAAGCGGCTTCGTAATCGACCTTTATTCTCTCAGCAATTTTCTTTTTCAATTCTTCAAGGTTTTCTTCGCCCATAGATTTTGCCAATTCATCGTCAACCTTGGTTTCCTTCTTTTCACGAAGTTCTTTTATTTCTATAGCAAAGACAGCGTCTTTACCAGCCAAATCTTTAGCATGATAGTTTTCTGGGAAGGTTACTTTAACATCAACTTTATCCCCTACCTTTTTGCCAACCAACTGGTCTTCAAATCCAGGAATAAAGGCGCCTGAACCTAACTCTAACGGATAAGCATTGCCCTTGCCGCCATTAAATTCGACTCCGTCAATTGAACCAACAAAGTCAATAACTACAGTCTCACCCTTCTTTGCGGCGCGGTCTTCTTCAACTTTAACCGTTTCACGGCGAGATTTTGCCATATAATCCAAAGCCTTATCAACTTCTTCTGCCGGAACTTCAGCCATAAACTTTTCCAAGTTCATTTTGCTGATATCACCAAGCTTAAACTCAGGCAGAACTTCAAGAGACATTTCAAACTCAATGTCTTTATCCTCACCGTAAGCCGTAATCTTAACGGCAGGCATCATCGCCGGACGAAGCTTTTTATCCAATACAACCTTTTCAGAGGCTTCTCGTATCATATCATCCAAAACTTCGCCCATGACCGAAGCTTTATATTTTTGCTTTAACATAGCTTTCGGTGCTTTTCCGGGGCGAAAACCCGGCAATTTTATGTTTTTTGATACCTGATTAATCTTTTCATCAACCTTTGCGGCGACATCTGCGGCCGGAATCGATACTTTATATTCTTTTTTCAGGCCTTCTGATTTTAACTCGGTTACATTCATGAATCTGTACTCTTTCCTTTTGTTATTATCCAACATTTTGCCTCTTATAGCAAAATGGTGCAGGCGGAGAGACTCGAACTCTCACAGCTTTCGCCACCAGATCCTAAGTCTGGCGTGTCTACCAATTTCACCACGCCTGCGGTGTTTGTTATTGTCTGAATAGTACATATTTTTTTATTAAAATCAAGCAAAATTAACAGCCCCTTTCAAAATTATTGTATTATTTACCTTTATTCATTATTATATCTTCCAGTAATTACTCTTATTATTTCCATTCTGTCAGAAAGGAGAGACCTGTGTCTTTTAATAGTCTTGCAAAATCAGCCGTTTGCACTTTTATGTTTTCAAGCCTGCTCTGCGCTTGTTCCGAATTGTCATTAGAAAGACCTAATCACAGTTGGTTTGCTGATAAATCTTATGGCACCGAAGGGCAAAATGATGCTGATTTGGCGACCGTGGCTTATTCTCAAGGAAATTTTGCCGAGGCCGAAAATTATGTTATTCAGGCTTTGACTGTTAATCCTAGAAATACTCAGGCTTTGATGGTTGGTGCTTTGGTTTATGAAAAACTCGGACGCCTTAACCGCGCGCGTCAATATTATGAAGATATTATCATCATCGGTGGTGATGAAATGACTCTTCTCGGAACAGACGGCTCAACTCCCGAAAAGATGACAGAGGTTGCTCGTAAACGTTTGCGCTTGCTTAATATGCAGATTACAGACTTCATGGTTGAAAATCACAATGGAACCATGACCTTTAATATCTCAAAAGAAGCTGCTGAACGTCAGGGAAAATCTGCGATGGAAGAAGCGCTTTTTGTTCGCACACAGCGCTTGATTGCCAATAATCAGGCCGACTCTCAGGCAGACATCAAAGCGGTTGAGCTCCTTTTTGACGAAGGTGAAAAAAATATTGTTTCTCGCTTCCTTATCATGAATGAGTTGGCAGAAAACGATATGATTACCAAGCAAGAATTTTTGGAAGCACGCGAAGCAAATATCGGCGGGCTTTTGCCTTTATCAAACCAGCCGCCGGCTTTGGGAATTGATGCGCCCGTCCCTTCTCCCGATTTAATCATTGAGAGAATCAACTCTCTCAAAGAAGCGGTTGAAGCTCGTGCGATTACCCCGCAAGAATTTTCGGCAGAACGCGATGTGATTGTTAAAGCCATTCTTCCGCCTAAGCCGCGTCAACGGATGAAGCCCAAGGCACCGGCCAAAGACATTCTTTCTGCAGCAAAAGATTTGCGCAAGGTTGAAGTTATTTCCGAGCTTGGCCTAATTACGGACAAAGAAAAAGCTACTGAACAATCTGCCATTGAAAAATCTCTCGGTATTTCTCAGGCGGCGGCTTCTCCTAAAAAAGTTGTTCCGCAAAAGGTTGAAACTCCTGCAAAAGAAACTGCAAAGCCTGAGGCAAAAGAATCGACTCCGGCAGCTGATACGACACCCTCTGCTCCGGTTACCGAAGAAGTTGAAACCGTTGAGGAAGTTCAAGTTCTTATCCCTGAAGTTTTGTCTCCTTTTGAGGAATAGTTTTCTTTAAAAATCAACTCATTATTTAACCCCCTAAAAAATAGACTAATTTTTCAAAATTTTGAAAAATAATTGTTGCATAGTGTTTTAAAATATGGTATATTCTGTAATTGAAAAGATTATTTTTATGTCAAACAATAAAAAAATTATGATTATGGAAACAAAACTTTTTAATGAGGTAAAAAAATTAGCAGCGCAGAATGGTTTCAAATGTAATGCTGCCGGTCGGAAGTTCATTGCTGAAAAAATTCAGATAACAGAACCTCGCTCGTTCAACGGCAATGTCATTGAAACCTTGAAGCTAGCTGAAGAAGTCGGTGGATGTAAAGCTGGGGAATCTTTTGAATATACTAACGCACAAGGCGGAAAATCCGTTTTTCGTGTTTGTGAGTTAACAAATATTCCGAAAGACCTTGTAAATCCCGTGCTGGCCGGTTTTTCCGGTACAATGGCTTTGCCAACGTACTTGATGGAAGCCGTTCGCTTCTATGCAAAACAAACCGGAAAAATCTTGCCTCTCCTGTTGGTGGGTAAAGAAGGAAACAAAGGTTTGTTCGGTAAGGTTTTTGACCGTGCTGAAGGGTTGATGATTGAGGCCGAGAACAAGACTTACATGAACATTTTAGAGCTCATGGCACCTTCTGCTTGGGTTCGGGAAAATGAACGTGTATGTCAAGACACCGATACCGCCGGTAACCTTGATGAGTTGGCTGCTTTTGCTCGGGCTCAGGGAAAAGAAGTTACCTTCGTCCTCTGCACCGGACAGCCGTGGTACGACAAGCGCGTTGTTGCTGAATTCGCATGGCATGCAAGAGAAGAAAAATACAAAGATGTGAAGATGAACTTTGTTTTGCTTCATTGTCCGTTGTATCTTAACTTCCACATTGTTGATGGGCGTCCTTCCGAGTTATCGCTCGGTTATGCTCAAGCTTCGGTTGGACCGCTTTGCAAAGACACTATCGGCTTTGACGGCACAACAACATCTGCTAATCCCGAACGCTACTTGATGCCTGGGGTGAAGGAATTTGACTGGACACAGTTGGAAGAACTCATCAAAAACTATGCCAATATGGGCTGGCCGAACTATGAAGAAATTCTGTTTGGCACAAACCATGAAGATGCGGTCACAGATGTTCTGGTAGCGGACTTATACGCTCGCGCTTCCTTCACGGAAGATAGCTATGATGAAGAAATTCGTCAGGACGTGGCTGAATATCAGGCCTTTGCCGGTGCTTATGACGGTGGTGATTTCTTATCCTACCTGCAAAACACGCCGGACAAGAGTTTCTTCGAGCGTTAAATTTTACTTTCATTTATTAACTTCAAAAAAAAATTACAATTATGTCAAAAGATTATCAGAGCAGTTCAAATTGCTCAAGTAGCGACAAAGGTTACACTTCAAATCCTAACTATCCGGAACCTTCTTATCATGGTGACGGTAAAGAGTATTCTTGGCAAAAGGAAGAACGTGAACGCGGTCTTTCGGTTGAGGATTATAAAACTCGTTATATTTGGGGTGGAGATCGAGTAGACAAGGATTAAAGTAGAGGCTTAGGCTTCTGCTTTACTAAAATAAAAGGAATCCAATATTGGATTCCTTTTTTGTGTCTTGACTCTTTTTTAAAAAAAATATAGCCTGCTCGTAATAAATTATTATTATGTTTTATCAAAGAGGATCCGGTCATATAAGCCTCTTAAAATATTCCGGTATAATTATGGATGAAATAACTATTATTTTTATCTTGATTGGGATAAATGTCTTCTTATTCTGTTTTGTTGTCATTGTTGCAATATGGGGCAACAATAGGACAAACAAAGAGTTATCGGGGAAAAGTGGCGTTTACAAAGGTCCTGCCGGTGAACCCCGCTGGAATGGTGAATTGCCTCTCAAAGTTGATGATTATCTTCAACCTCGCTATGTTTATGAAAATCTGGTTGAAAGCACCGATTATTTGCCCCAAAACGGAAGAATTATCGGATATCGTATCAGCCCTACTCTCGTTATTCATAGCCGAGTGCAATATGGAGTCAATCCACCTGTTCTTGCAAACTATATTCGACGATTGGGCGGAAAATTATTGTCCCCTGACGATGTGTCAACTCTTTTTAATAACTGGAAAGCGGTTTCTGCCTTGCGCGTAAAGGCCGGAGATGAATCCTTAGGTGATTTTCGTTTTTGGTGCAATTCTAGAGAAGGTCTTCCTGTGTGTTCAAGATATGAAGACGGATATATCTTTTTGGAAGATATGATTGGGTTTGGAAAATTTTATGCTTCTCTTATTTTGAAGAGATAGGCTATTTCCTTAAGCGGCAGGTTTTTCCTGCCTTTTTTGTTTTCTTTTTGCTTGCAATCTTGTTTCTTTTGCGTTAAAAAGGCTCTAAATCTTAATCTTTTATCTTAATGAGTTTTTATAAATGGCTGATAATAAAGTAAATCCGCGCAAATGTTTTGCGATTATTTCTCACCCTGATGCCGGTAAGACAACCTTGACCGAAAAGTTGTTGCTGTTTGGCGGTGCCATTCAACAAGCCGGCGCTGTTAAAGCTCGTGGTGAAGCGCGTCATGCTCGTTCCGACTGGATGAAAGTTGAGCAAGAGCGAGGTATTTCCGTGGCTTCATCCGTCATGAACTTTGACTATAACGGCGTCACGTTTAATCTTCTTGATACTCCGGGGCACGAGGACTTTTCCGAAGACACTTATCGCGTTTTAACTGCTGTTGACTCGGCCGTTATGGTGCTTGATTCGGCTAAAGGTATTGAATCCCAAACCAAGAAATTATTTGAAGTTTGCCGTTTGCGTAATGTGCCTATTCTCACATTCATCAACAAACTTGACCGCGAAGGTCTTGATCCTTTTGTTTTGCTTGATGATATTGAAAAAACGCTGGCTTTAGATGTTACGCCGGCGAGCTGGCCGATTGGTATGGGCAAAGATTTTCTCGGTTGTTACGACCTCTTTAATGACCGCCTGATTTTAATGAACAAGACCGGTGACAAATCAACCATAAACGCCACTATCGAAACTTGCGAAGGGCTTGACGACCCGAAACTTGATAAACTTCTGCCCGATTATGCCGTGGCTAAGCTGCGTGAAGACGTCACTATGGTTCGCGAGCTTTGTCCGACGTTTGATTTAGACCTTTATCTTGCGGGTGCTCTTACACCAGTCTTTTTTGGTAGTGCCATCAATAACTTCGGGGTACGCGAGATTTTGGAAGGTTTGCATGAAATTGCGCCTTTGCCGCGTCCACACCCTGCCCTTGAGCGCATGGTTTCTCCCGATGAGAAAAAAGTTTCGGGCTTTGTCTTCAAAATTCAAGCCAATATGGATCCTAAGCACCGCGACCGTATTGCCTTTATGCGTCTTTGTTCCGGTCATTTCAAACGCGGAATGACACTGACTCAGGTTCGTACTGGAAAAGGAATTAAAATCCCTACACCGGTTATGTTTATGGCACAAGATCGCGAGCTGGCCGAAGATGCTTATGCCGGCGATATTATCGGTATTCCTAACCATGGTCAGCTGCGTATCGGTGACACCCTCACCGAAGGCGAAAAGCTTAACTTTACCGGAATTCCGAGTTTTGCGCCGGAACTGTTGAAATCCGTTCGTGCGCTTGACCCGCTTAAATCAAAACATCTCGGCAACGCCTTAATGCAGATTGCTGAAGAAGGCGGAGCTTCTGTCTTTAAGCCGATGAGCGGCGGAGAATGGATTGTCGGCGTGGTCGGTGCCTTGCAGTTTGAAGTTATGGCCGACCGTATCAAAAACGAATTTAACATCCCTGTTTTATTTGAACCGACACAATATTATACCGCACGTTGGGTTGATTCCGACGACAAGGCTCAGTTTGAAAAATTTCAAAACAGCAATCAAATTTCTTTGGCTCAGGACCATGACAATGCGCTTGTCTTCTTGGCTCGCAATGCTTGGCACCTGAACAAAACTCAAGAGGATTTTCCTCATCTCACATTTATGAAAACGCGAGAAATGTTTAAGTAAAACTTTTATTAGAGGGCTTAATGCCCTCTTTTTTATTCATTCCACAGGCGGTGGCCAATGTATTCTCTTACCGTATCAATTTTTGCATTATCATCATTGATATAAATTGAAGCACCTAATGATTGTTGGCTGTCAAACGGTTTACCATCAATTTCAATTCCCTTATTTTTAATAATCATCACCTTATTTTTATAAAGGCATTTATCGTCCGAGCAAGTCATATCAAGCCAATTTTTATTCTCGGCTTTGCCCTTGGTGATTTTGGTCAGCTCTTTCTTTTGTTGTTTGCTGAGTTCGGGGCTTGAGGTTTTATCAAGCCATATTTGCTTCACAAAATATTTTCCGCGGCTCGGCAGAACTACCATTTTCCCCTGTTCATCTTTAACAGCAACAGCTTTGCCACTGGCATCAATCAAAACATCAGGAACTTTGGTGGTTATCATACTCATGACGCCGATGATAATTGCTATCCAGCCGAAATGACGCCATTTCTTTTGCCATATACATAGCCACAAGCCGCCATAAACAATCGCGACTAATCCCCATAGCGGCATGGATAAAACCGGCAAGCCCGCGTGCGGCAAAGAGGCGACCTTGGCGGTAATATCGTTCACCAGCCCTATTCCCTTGCCCAGAACAATCAGAGCGTAATAATCAAGCCCCAAAGGCATCAGCAGCATAACAATCAAAATTGAGGGCATAATCCACAAGCCGATTATCGGGCCGGCCAATAAATTTCCGATTGTCGTATATATCGCAATCTTGTTAAAGTGATATATCGAAAAAGGCAACGTCGCAACGCTGGCGATGAAATCCGAAACTAAAATTCCGATGATATAGGCTTTGCATAAGGCAAAAAAACCGCTTTTTTGTTCTTTATGAATCAAGCCTTTCCAACTGCTTTCATAAAAAGCAATTAAAGCCACAACCGCGGCAAAAGACATTTGAAAACTGGCGCCAATCAAGGCCTGTGGCGTTATCAGCAAGACGATGATTGCCGCCCAGCTTATCGTCCTCATAGAAATGGCCTGCCGACTGAACATGATTCCAAGCAGGACAATAAAAGTCATGATAAAAGCGCGTTGTGTCGGAATGGCGCCGCCTGATATGGCCAAATAAATCGCGCTCAATATAACGGCTATAATCGCCGATATTTTCTTTGAATCTACCCTTAGCGCCAAAGGCGGAATGGCGGCGATAACCGATCGCACCAGCAAAAACATAAATCCGGCCAGCATGCTCATGTGCAAGCCTGATATGGACAAGAAATGTGCTAAGCCCGAATTTTGATAATCTTCGGTAATTTTATCGCTAATGCCAAAGCGTTCGCCGGCAATTAAGGCGGTTGCTATTCCGGCTTCATCTGCAGGCAAAACGTTTTCAATTCTGTTTACGATTTTGCTTCTTATCTTTTCAATGAGTGGCTTGTTTTCTCCCGACTTATCTTCGCCAAGCTTAAAGGTTCGACTCAAAGCAAAGCCCGTGCCGTTTATGCCGTCAAAAAAGGTTTTTCTATCAAACTGATAGCCGCTAACCATCACGGCCGGAGACGGTGCGCTTACTCTTGCCGCTAATTCAACCTCGTCGCCGATATTAAAGCTTTCTTTCTTGGACTGGAGGGTTATTTTATATCTTCCCTTTATCTCGTTTCCGTCAAAATCTTTCATTTGGGTCAGGACAAGGCGTTGCTTGCCTTTACTATTATAGTCAAGCTCTTCAATCGTGCCGGAAATATATAAATCTTGTTCTGTTTTTACCTGCGCCTGTTTTGAGAGATAAACGGCTTTTAACTGTATATAGCCAAAGCCGAAAGCTATTAGGCCGATTAAACCGATGATTATCAGTGCGCTTCGATAGTGTCTTAAGATTATGGCTGCGAATACTAAAGCTTCCCATACGCCTAATGTCAACCATAGTGACGGCTCTTGCGGAAGAACAAAATACACCCCTATCCCACTGGCAAACAAAACAGCCAGCCAAGGAAACCACCGCTCCCGTTCTTGATATAATCTCTCTTTTAATTCTTCGCCTATCATTCTTTTCTAGGGTTGATTAAATTCCATATTATCTCGGCGGCGTTTTCACTCGGTGTGTGTTCACCTTGCCCCAAGATTTCACGAACTTTTTTAAAGCCTTCCATTTGGCGGTCATACCATTCTCCCTCTTTGTTCAAAAAAGGCTTTATATAACTGCAAATGCTTGCCGGAACGCAACGCTCTTGCAATAACTCAGGCACAATCTCTCGTCCTAACAAGATGTTTGATAAATTGACAAACTGAATTTTTAAAAACTTTTTAGCAAGCAGTGCTGTCAGCGGTGATACCTTATAAGCAATAATATGCGGCACATCGCAAATAGCCAATTCCAAGGCAACCGTGCCGGAGGCGGCGATTGCGGTTGATGATGCTCGAAAAGCGCCGTAGCGGTCGTTTTGTGTTTCAACAACGAGAATCTTTTCGCCGCTTTGCTTTACCATTTCTTTAACCTGATTGGCAACGGTTTTTACCGTCGGTATCACAAAGAACAAATCTTTTTCTTCGGCTTTTAATTTTTTGATTGTTTCTAAAAATGTCGGCAAGAGTTTTGAAACCTCGGTCTTTCTTGACCCCGGCAGAACCGTAACAACCCTTTCTTTCGGATTGATATTATATTTTTTGCGAAATTCTTCGGCGTTTGCATGAACAACCGGACTTTCAATTACCGGATGTCCGACAAACTCGGCTTGCAGATTATACGGCGTAAAATATTTCGGCTCGTATGGAAACAACGTTAGCAGCAAGTCGATGTATTTATACATGGTTCTGGCTCTTTTTTTCTTCCATGCCCAGACTTGCGGCGCAACGTAATGAACTTGTGGAATACCTAATTTTTTCTTGCGCAAAGCCTTATGAATCCGGCTTGAAAAACTCCAACTGTCAATGGTTATGACCACATCCGGCTTTATTTCTTCTATATTTTTTACAGTTTGCTTAATTAAGCCCAAAATTTTTGGAATACTCGGTATCACTTCGGCCAAGCCCATTACAGCCAAGTCCGAAATATCAAACAGTGACTTTAAGCCTTCGGCCTCCATGGTTTCGCCGCCAACGCCGTAAAACAAAACCTCATTTCCGTATTTTGCCTTCATAGCTTTCATCAGTCTTGAACCAAGCAAGTCGCCCGAAGGTTCTCCGGCTATCAGATATAATTTTTTCTTTTGATTATTTTGCAAATTCACTTGGGTTTACTCCTATGATAAACAAACCTTCTTTGTCTGCGGCTTTGATGGTTTCTTCTTCATCAACGATTAATCCGTTTCCGGCATGAACCGCGATGCCCCTTAAGCCACTTTCTTTGGCTCGATAGACCGAGCGTGGTCCTATTGTCGGCAAGTCAATACGCATATCCTGTTGCGGCTTTCTGAGCTTAACCAAAACGCCGCCATCTCCTTTGCGGCGATATTCTCCGCAACGGCGTATTAGCTCATCGGTTCCTTCAATGCCTTCAACTCCCAAGACTAATCCTTGTTGGACAACAACCGCTTGCCCGACATCCAAACGCCCTAAAGTTTCGGCAACTTCTATTCCGCGCTTGATGTCTTCTATTGCTTGTTTATCAGGCTTATGTTTGCCCATAATGCCTTCTTTAACCAAAATCTCAGGCAAGACTTCATGCACACCCTTAACCAACATGCCTTCGCTTTCAATCTCTTTGACCAAAGCGCGTAAAATACCGTCATCTCCGATTGATTTCATGCCAATCTTAGCAAAAAATGCAGCGGTTCTGAAATCCGGTACCAAATCAAAAAAGCTCGGGCGGCGGATTGTGCCAATCATAACCACATCTTCAACTTTTTCTTCATGAAAGCGCTTAAAGCCCGTGCCTGCCTGACCTATTCTTATCCATTGGTGAGGAATGCTCTCATCAATTAAATTTTTATCAGCATTGCCCTCGATGGCTAAAACAAAATAGTCACGGCCATTTTCTTTGCAAAAATCTATCAGTTTTTTAGGAATAGATCCGCCGCCGGCTATGATTCCGAGCTTTCTGTGCTTATTTGTCATTATCTTTCCTTGCGTCCATAAAAAAAATAGGAAGTTATCGTTGTTGTATCTTACGCCTAACTTCCTATATTTTTTCTTAATTTTCTTATTCAGCGGTTAAAAGATTACGCTTGCCACTTAAAGACTCTTCAATAAAGGCGATTTGTTCCATAACCATTGGATTATCGGCAAATTTTTCTTTAGCCTTTTGAACGCGAACCTCAAAGGTGTCTTCCTTACCCTTGAATAGATACATATAAGCTCTGGTAACGGATTTAATTGTGTGTTCGTCAAGGCCGCTTCTCTTTAAGCCAATAACGTTTAAGCCGCGCAGTTTACCCCTGTCTCCGGTAACCATGGCAAACGGAATAACATCGCGTCCGATACCGGTCAAACCTCCAATCATCGCCTTACGGCCGATGTGGCAGAATTGGTGAACGGCAGCGTTTCCGCCCAAGATAACCCCATCGCCCAAATGGACGTGTCCGCCGATAACAGCATTATTGGTCATAATTACATTATTACCGACAACACAATCGTGAGCAACGTGAGAATTAACCATAAACATACCGTCATCACCGACAACCGTGGTTAAATGCTCTTTCGGCGTTCCGGCGTGCATGGTGACGTTTTCACGAATGACGTTTCTTTTACCGATTATTAATTTTGCATCCGGCTGAAACTCATTGCCGTGATCCTGCGGGCCACCGCCTAGGCATGCTCCCGGAAATACAACCGTTCCTTCGCCGATTGTGGTTTTGCCCAAAACGCTGACTCGTGCAATTAAGCGCACATTCTCGCCAATCTTAGCCTCTGAGCTGACATAGCAAAACGGCCCAATCTCGGCACTAGCGGCAATTTCAGCACCTTTTTCGACAACGGCGGACGGATGTATAGACATTTTTTTCTCCTTAAATAATTTGTTAAACATGGCATTCTTTTTACCAGTATTTCCGTCTCTTGTAAATTCACAATTATTTTCATTTTGTTACCATGAAAATTATACTTCACAAATTTAAATTTTTCTGTTATGTTAAGGCGATTTTTATACAAAATCACTCCTGCCGCATCGGGGCGGCGGGTTTTTAATTGCGATATTAAAAAAAGGATTTAAATTATGGGATTGAAAAATACAAGAGCAGGAAATTACCCTGAATGGTACCAAAACGTTGTTAATGAAGCTGATATGGCCGAGAATTCTTCTTCTCCGGGGTGTATGGTTATTAAACACTGGGGATATGGTATTTGGGAGAGAATTCGCGACGTTTTTGATGAAAAGATTAAAGAAACCGACCACGAAAATTGTTACTTTCCGTTATTTATTCCGCTCTCGTTTTTTCAAAAAGAAGCGGAACATGTTGACGGCTTTGCCAAAGAAATGGCGGTTGTTACACACTCTCGCTTGGCCATGAAAGACGGCAAGCTTGTTCCGGAAGGAAAACTTGAGGAGCCTTTGATTGTGCGCCCAACCTCTGAGGCTATTATTGCCGACTCTTTTTCAAAATGGGTGAAGTCTTATCGTGACCTTCCGGTCTTGGTCAACCAATGGGCCAATGTTGTGCGTTGGGAAATGCGCCCTCGTCTGTTCTTGCGTACGCGTGAATTTTTGTGGCAAGAAGGTCACACGGCTCATGCTTCTGCTGCTGAAGCCGAAGAAGAAACCAAACGTATGCTTGAAGCTTATCGCGACTTATGCGAAAACACTCTTGCCATGCCGGTGTTGGTCGGTCGCAAACCTGAACATGAAAAATTCCCCGGCGCGGTTGACACCTATTGCGTTGAAGCAATGATGCAAGACGGAAAAGCTTTGCAAGCCGGCACATCTCACTTCCTTGGGCAGAATTTTGCAAAGTCTGCGAACATCACTTTTGTTAATAAAAACAATGAATCTGAATATGCTTACACGACTTCTTGGGGTGTTTCTACCCGCTTAATAGGCGGCGTTATCATGACTCATGCCGATGATGAAGGTATGGTTGTTCCGCCGAAAATTGCTCCTTATCAGGTTGTGTTTGTTCCGGTTATCAAAAAGCCCGAAGATGCTGACGCGATTATGGCTTATATTTCTAATATTGCTAATGAAGCTAAAAAAGTTATGCCATTTGGTGAAAAAATCCGTATCAAGATTGATAAGCGTGATAAGTCTTCGGTTGATAAGTTTTGGGAATGGACACGCAAAGGCGCTCCGATTATTTGTGAAATCGGCATGCGTGATGTTGAATCTCAAAATGTTATGGTTAAAGAGCGCATCAAACTCGGCACTCCGGAAGGCAAGCAAATTGTTTCTGCCAAAGAGTTTATTGATACTTTGGCGACAAGAATTGACTCGATTCAAAAACATTTGTTTACAAAAGCTAAAGAACGTCTTGAACAGAACATTCGCACTGACATCAAAACTCCGGAAGAGTTAAAAAAATATTTTGAATCTTCTAATGTTTGGATTGAAGACGAAAAGCAAGGAAAAGTTGCTTTTGTTCGCGGCAAATGGTCCGGTGATGCAAACAGCGAAGAACTTTTGAAAGCAATGAAAATCACCATTCGTTGCATTCTGTTTGATCAAAGCGGAACTGAAGGTGTTTGCCTTTTAACCGGCAAACCGGCTACAATGGATGTTATCTACGCCAGAAGCTATTAACTGCTTTTAATTTTATGAGAAAAGGCACTGATACATTTCAGTGCCTTTATTTTTTCACCACACTCCCGCCTCAAAATAAAAATTATCTTGCAAGCTTAGCAAATTTATGTTATATTAGAGTCGTGAAGGCAAACGAGATAGGAGAAGTATTATGTTTATCTCACGACAAAGGGCGGTTTTGACCGCGGCGCTTTATGTAGCGGTAAGTATTTCGCCGACTAGTGCGAGAGCTGATAATTCTGTTATCATCAGTGACGAGCAGCTTGTCTA
>CASFMW010000028.1 GCA_949295935.1 uncultured Pseudomonadota bacterium
CAATCTTTGTAGTGGTTATGACTATACGACAATTCCGAATGGCTATGTTCAGGATGGAGCGTCCTGTTTGGACTGTAACGGTCAGACCAAATATAAAGTAAAAATCAATCCCTGCGACGGCTTTCAAGATTGCGGCTCTATGGGTGGTGCAGCCGGGGCAGAAACCTGTCAATCCGGCACAATCACAAAATATGATAACTGTAAACCTTGTCCGAATTTAGGCACCTATACGAGTTGCCCAAGCGGTTCAGTCTGTGAATATGAAGACTGTTCGGGCTTGTGGTATGCGACCGGTTGTCAAATAGGCCATATATTTTATTCAGATAAGAGTTGCTCTGTTTCTATGCAGACAGGGAAAACGCCAATCGGCGTTGTGGTATATACCGATGGCCAAGGCCATGGGGGTTATAGATGGTCAACGGAGAAAGTAGATATTCCAACATTAACAAACTTTAGCATTAAAGAAAGTGTAAGTTATGATTTAAATAGCTGTCTTAATACAGAGAAAATAATTGCAGCAGGAAATAAGAGCAAATATCCGGCAGCCTGGAAGGCACATGAGTATAAAACAGAAGGAACAGAGGCCGGAGATTGGTGCTTGCCGGCAGCAGGAATATTTATCTCATATTATAACAATAGACAGCTAGTAAATATGGGCATGACGAATGCGGGGGGGACACAATTCACATACAGAACCAGAGCTTGGTCGTCGACCGAGTACAATAGCAGCGAGGCGTGGATCTCTTACTTTAACGACGTTTTGCTCCGCGCAGAGAAGTCTAATGACGACATCCAGGTCCGCCCTGTGTTAGAGTTTTAATAAAAAATATAAATAATGTGCCCCATAAACAGATGTTTTGTCTTTTTATGGGGTGTTTTGATTTTTTTTATCGAAAAAATGCTTGCAATTTTTGCAAAAACAAGTATAAAGTCTAATTCAGAATTAAAAAATTTTTTTCGTAAGGTATAAATAAAATGGCACGCGTAACAGTCGAAGATTGTGTTGAAAAAATTCCAAACCGCTATGAACTTCTTATGGTTGCCGCTCAGCGCGCTAAGGATATCAGCGCCGGTGCTCCTATTACGGTTTCTCGTGACAATGATAAAAATCCGGTAATCGCTTTGCGCGAAATTGCCGATGGTACAGTTAATATTGAAGAGCTGCAGAAGTCTTTGGTATTGGGCTTGCAAAAATATGTTGAAGTTGAAGAGCCTGAGGAAGAAGAGCTTGAAATTTTGGCTGCTGAAAAAGAGTTGGCTGATTTGGACGAGCAGTTCTCTGCTGTTGCTCTTGAGGCCGCAGATGTTGATGATACCATGCAGATTCATGATGCTGATGATGATTTGGATTTGAATGCTGATTCAGATGCCGACTCGGATTTGGCGCTTGATGATGATATGTTGGATGATGATGCACTCGATATGGGTGACGACATGGGCGGAGATTTTGACGAGGAAGAATAATCTCCTATTCAACATTTTTTAAGGTTCTCCGGTTTATGATTGTTGCAGTTACTTTCGAGTGCGAATCGCAGCAGCCGTAAACCGGATTTTTTTGTGATTGAGCGCAAGATTTTAGAAGTGGATAAACAAGTAGATGTTAAGACAATATGAATTAGTCGAATTAGTAAAATCTTATGATCCGGACGCTGATGAAGATGCGCTCAACCGGGCTTATGTCTTTGCCATGAAAAAACACGGGGCTCAGCTCAGAGAATCGGGCGACCCGTATTATTCTCATCCGATCGAAGTGGCCGGTATTTTAACCAAGTTTAAGCTGGATTGCTCTTCTATTATTGCTGGATTGTTGCACGATACGGTTGAAGATACTGATACCACTATTGAAGAAATTCAACAGTTGTTTGGTAAACAGGTGGCTGCGATTGTTGATGGTGTGACTAAACTTGCCATGATTGAGCAAAAGTCAGGCAGCAGCAAACAGGCAGAAAACTTTCGTAAGCTGCTTTTGGCAATGTCTGATGATATTCGCGTTTTGCTGATAAAGCTGGCAGACAGACTGCATAATATGCGCACGCTCCATTTCTGCAAGCCGGAAAAACGGGCGCGCATTGCTAAAGAAACTTTGGATATTTATGCGCCTTTGGCCGAACGTATCGGTATGCAGGAAATTAAAAGTGAGTTGGAAGAAATCGCTTTTGCCGAGTTGCACAAAGAAGCTCATGATTCAATTGTTGCTCGTTTAAACTTCTTGCGTGAAAAAGACAGTAATATTGTTCCGAAAATTATTGAACAGCTGCAAAAAGATATGGAAGAAAACGGTATAAAAGCCTCGGTTACGGGAAGAGAAAAGACGCCGTATTCCATTTGGCGAAAGATGCAGCAGAAAAATGCTTCTTTTGAACAACTTCTTGATATTATGGCTTTTCGTATTTGCGTAGAAGATATTGGAACCTGTTATCAGGCTTTGGGTGTTATTCATAGTAAATATCATATGATTCCGCGGCGTTTTAAGGATTATATTTCAACGCCGAAACCAAATGGATATAAATCTATTCATACCGGTGTTATCGGACCGGAAAATACCAGAATCGAAATTCAAATCCGCACTTTTGAAATGCACGAGATTGCAGAAAAAGGTGTGGCTGCTCACTGGGCTTATAAGCAAGGGCAAAAAGTTGAAGGGCGTAACTTCCGTTGGATGCGTGAGTTGCTTGAGATTTTGGAACAAGCACAGAATCCTGAAGAGTTTTTGGAAAATACAAAACTTGAAATGTATAATGATCAGGTTTTCTGCTTTACGCCGAAGGGAGATTTAATCGGTTTGCCAATAAACTCAACACCGGTTGACTTTGCTTATGCTGTTCATTCCTCTGTTGGTGATACTTGTGTTGGTGCCAAGATAAATGGTGAGATAAAACCCTTAAGAACGGTTTTGCAGAATGGTGATCAAGTTGAGGTTTTAACCTCAAAGGCTCAGCATCCTTCAACCGAGTGGGAGCGTTTTGTTGTTACCGGAAAAGCCAAAGCCGCTATTCGTCGTTATGTTCGCGCCCATAAAAGAGATCAATTTATTGCGCTTGGTAAAGATATTTTGGATCGTCAGTTCAAAGGCGAAAAGCTGGAGTTTTCTGAAAAAGCTTTGGTTAATGTTATGCCGAATTTTGAGGCAGAATCTATTGATGACATATATGCCAAAGTTGGCGAAGGGTTAATTACCGGTTGGGATGTTTTGCGCGCGGTTTATCCGGCTTATAAACAATCAAAACTTGAAAAAGTGGTTAAGGCGATAAAAGTTCCGAGCCTGAAAAATGTTTTGAAAAAGAACAAAAGTAAGAGCGAGCCTTTGAAGATAAAAGGGCTTGTGCCTGGAATGGCTGTGCATTTTGCCGGTTGTTGTCACCCATTGCCGGGGGACAGAATTGTCGGTATTGTTACTACCGGAAAAGGTGTGGCTGTTCATACTATTGACTGTAAGGTTTTGGAAAAATTTGCTGATGAGCCGGAGCGTTGGTTGGATATTGCTTGGGGTGATGAAGCTGAAAATGAAATGCATGTTGGTCGTTTGAAAATTATGTTGGCTAATGAACCCGGAGCTTTGGCAGATTTATCAAATTTGGTGGCTCGTAATAACGGTAATATTTCAAATCTTAATATCGTTTATCGTACCGTAAGTTATTTTGAACTTTTGGTAGATGTTGAAGTTAAAGATGTTAAACACCTAAATGATATTATAGCAGCGTTAAAAGCAAGTCGTGTGGTTAGTTATGTTGCCCGCTCAGCACAATAGAAAGGAAAACTAATGATTATCGGAATAGGCTCTGACATTACAAATATTTCAAGATTTGAACGCTCCATAAAAGCCTATGGTGTGCGTTTGGTTGACCGTGCATTGGGAAAAGAAGAAAAAGTTGAACTTGAGAGAAAAGAGTTTATTTCTCCTCAAGAATATGCTGCCAGCGTGGCTAAGCGTTTTGCCGCTAAAGAGGCTTGTTCAAAGGCTTTGGGAACGGGGTTTCGTAATGGAATTTATTTGAGCCAAATACAGACCGTTCATAACAAAGACGGCAAGCCTGAGATTGTGCTTTCGGGCAAGGCTTTGGAGCAGTTTCAAAAACTTTGCGGCGGAAAGGCTGGGGGTATTCATCTGAGCATAAGCGATGATTATCCATGGGCGCAGGCCGTTGTTATTATTGAGCAGTTGGGGTAGATTGTTTTAGATAAAATTGCGGGGAGCAGGGTTATCTAAAATAATCGCTAAAGAAGAGCGAGGAAAAAATGGAAAAAGAAGAAAGTTTGGCAGAAACCATAAAGACTGTTATTTATGCAATATTGATTGCGGTTGTTATTCGTACGTTTTTGTATGAGCCGTTTAAGATACCGTCAGGTTCTATGTATCCGTCGCTTTATGTCGGAGACTTTTTGTTTGTATCAAAATATACTTATGGTTATTCGAAGCATTCGTTTCCGTTTAGTTTGCCGCTGTTTGAGGGAAGAATCTGGACTGATGAACCGGAGCGTGGTGATGTGGTTGTTTTCAAGTTTCCGCAAGATAACCGCACGGATTATATTAAGCGTGTTATCGGGCTTCCCGGAGATAAGATTAAGCTTGAAAACGGCAGATTGTATATTAACGGTAATTTGGTTGAGCGTGAGCAGATTGATGACTTTGTGTTGAGAGACAAATATGGTAATGTTGAGCGTTTTCGCCAATATGTTGAGACCTTGCCAAACGGGGTGAAACATAATATTTTGGAGGTTTCTGATTCTGAGCTTTATGATGATGTGCCGGAGTTGACCGTGCCGGAAGGAAGTTATTTTATGATGGGAGATAACCGTGATCGCTCAGATGACAGCCGTGTTAATGTCGGTTTTGTTCCGTATGAAAATTTGGTCGGAAAGGCAAGAGTTTTGTTCTTTTCTTATGACGGAAACGGTGGTCCGTGGTATAAGTTATGGAATTTGCCGCGTCAAATTCGCTGGAGCCGTATGTTTGATAAGATAAACTAGAAAAGAGGCCGATAATATGAATGTATATGAAGATTTGGAAGCGGCTTTGGGTTATGTTTTTAAGCACAAGAGTTTGTTGAAGCAGGCGTTAACTCATAGCAGTGTTACCGGTAATACTGATGAAAATTATGAGCGGTTGGAGTTTTTGGGTGACCGCGTTTTAGGTTTGGCCGTTGCTGAAATGTTGTATAAAGAATTTAAGAAAGAGCCGGAAGGAAGCTTGTCGCAGCGGCATACGGCTCTGGTTTGTAAAGAGACGGTGGCAGAGGTTTCTCGGAATTTGGGAATTGATAAAAAACTTCGCATAGCTACCGAAGATATTCGTGAAAATGACAATGTTTTGTGTGATGTCGGTGAGGCGATAATCGGAGCGATATTTTTAGAAAGCGGTGCAGATGAGGCTTTTGCGTATGTGCGTCATCATTGGGAAAAACAGTTGCACAAGGCTGTTATTCCGCCAAAGGACTGTAAGACGGCGTTGCAGGAAATGGCTCATACCAAAGGGCTGGAAATGCCGGTTTATGAGGTTATAAAACGCGAAGGTTCGGAGCATGAGCCGATTTTTCATATTGCGGTTCGGTTGGGGGCTGACAGAGAAGAAGTCGGAACAGGTAAAAATAAAAAACTGGCAGAACAAGATGCTGCTCATAAAATGCTTGAAAAAATAAGGAGTTTGCCCGACCATGGTAAATAAGAAAAAAAACACACAACAAGAGCCGGTAACTCGTTGCGGATTTGTTGCATTGATTGGGGCTCCAAATGCCGGAAAGTCAACCATTACCAATAATTTTGTGGGGTCAAAGGTGTCAATTGTATCACCCAAAGAGCAGACCACGCGGACGATGGTTAAGGGTATTGGAATCTATGGCAATACGCAAATTATTTTTCTTGATACTCCAGGGATTTTTAAGCCAAAAAGAAGACTGGACAGAGCGATGGTGGCTTCGGCTTGGGGCGGGGTCGGTGATGCCGATATAACGGTTTTGGTTGTTGATGCGCATAAAGGTGTTGACGCGCAAGTTGAGGCGATTATTGATGCTTTGAAGGAAAAGAAAACACCGGCGGTTTTGGTCTTAAACAAGATTGATTTAATCAAAAAAGAAAAACTTTTGGCGCTGAGCGCAGACTTGAACGAAAGATATCCGTTTGAAGAAACTTTTATGATGTCGGCGACAAAGGGAGAGCATACCGATGAGTTTTATGCTTATTTGGCAGGGCATTTGCCCGAGAGCCCGTGGTATTATCCTGAAGAGCAGATGTCGGATATGCCCTTAAAGTTATTAGCGGCGGAGATTGTACGCGAAAAGTTATTTTTGTATTTGCAGCAAGAAATTCCTTATGAATTGACGGTTGAGCCGGAGCTGTGGCAAAGGCGAGCAGATAATTCCGTGCGGGCTGAGATGACAATCTATGTTCAGAGAGAAAGCCAGAAGATAATTGTTTTGGGCAAAGGCGGCACAATGATAAAGAAAATCGGGCAGGCGGCACGGCAAGAAATTGAGCGATTGCTTGATGATAGAATTCATCTGTTTTTGTTTGTTAAGGTTCGAGAAAACTGGGGAGATGATCCGGCGCGCTATAGCGAATGGGGCTTGAATTTTAATGCCTAGGATATAGATTAAAAAAAGAGAAAACATCAAAGGAGGAAAACATGAAAAAAGTTTTGGTTGCTGCATTAGGGCTGTTGGGTTTGAGTGCTTGTGCCAGTCACAATCTTTGTGCAACTTATACAGGTGTTTTGCCGGCGGCAGATGGTCCGGGGATTGCTACGGAGCTGGTGTTGAATCCGAACGGAACATTTGAATTAGAACGGGTTTATGTGGGAAATAGCACTACGGTTTTTGCAGATTCCGGTACTTATAGCATTAGTGATGACGAGGTTTTGACGCTTAATTCCGAGAGTATGGAAATTTCGTATTATCAGTTGGAAGAAGGGCAAGTGCGCAAGCTCGATAATCATATGCAGCCGATAATCGGTTCTTTGTCAGAGTATTATATTTTGACGGAAAGCAATACTTGCAATCGTCCATAAAGGTTATTGTGATATGATTAATAAGAGGGAAAGATTGAAAGGTCTTTCCTTTTTTTATGAAGATGATTAAAAACGCTTTGATTTAAAAGTCGTGAAGCGGGGGCTTGGGTCCTCCGCTTCACTGTTTATAATTATATTATAGCCTTACCTTGCGGTTGAGGCCAAATGTCAGTTTCAGTCCAACCTCGCAGACAACTGGGTTGTACACAACTTCTCCTGCATTATATTTGTAGGAGAATACGCGTCCATAAACACCAATTGAGTTGGTGTAATGGAGTTGTTTGGTGACACCCAACTCGCCGCCGTAACGGAACGAGTTTCCCTTATAAGGAATTTCAACCGTAGTGTTGCAGTCGTTTATCACGTATTTAAATTTTACGTGTTGATAGCCTGCGAACACGCCGGCGTATATGTTCCAATTCCGTCCCTTGGCAGGGAGGAAATCGTAATACACACCGAGGTCGGTTATCAGACCAATTTTTTTAGAACCCAGATATTCAAACTGGGTCGCACCCCCGCGGAACTCCGCGTGCCAGTGCTTAAACTCATGACCCACGGAGATAGCTCCGGTTGGGTTAATAGAGTTCTTTTCGTTGACCTTCAGGGCGTTAATACCGCCATTCAGGCCAACATACCAGCCGGTGCGGCGGTAGTATGTTGCAACACCGTCTTTTATCACTTCAGTAAAGGGGCCTCGGCCCACTTTACTTGAGATTTTCAGATACTGTGCCATCAGGCAGTCATCAGATGACTGAGCAGAGGCGTTTACTGAAATAAATAAGCTGGCGATAACAGCCACGAGGACTGCCAAAATATTTTGTTTTCCCATAATTTTATTTTTTTTGATTTATATATAGGAAAGCAGGGCGGGAAATTTAATATGCCCCGCTTTCCGTTAAAACTCTCTAGGTATTAGTATGCTCCGAAAGTGGCTGAGCCATATTCGTTGCTTACTGTTACGATACCGTTGCCATCAACAGTTTTGTTTGCTGACAGAATGCCTGAAGGATAACCCTTATAGGTGATTTCTGACATTGGAACAGAACCGTGTACAGAGCCGTCAGCCTTATAGTAGTAATAAACAGTGTTATTATCTACTATTTTAACTGGAACGCCACCCATTTCAGTAACAGTGCCACCAGGGTTTTTGCCCCTTGCTACTTCAGCGTTGGCTGCATTTTTAACAATACAGTTACCGTTGTCATAGACAGCAGCATAAGTTACGTATGGATTGCCGTTTGCATCAAAAGTAACAGCCGAATATACAGCTATGATGCCATAGTTCGGAATAGATTTAATACTTTCAACGCAGTTGTCGCTATCTGATGCAATCTCAACACCGTCAGCAAACAAACGAGCAGTGAAGCTGTAAGTATTGCTGCTTGAAGTTGAAGAAATGCGCTCGATAGAGGCAGATACGGTACCGCTTATGGTAAGATTATGATTTTCACCACCGTAAGATACAACATAGGTTGTCTGCAGAGATGCACTGGCCTTGTTGTCACCGCGGTTTGATGCAAAAATATAATCCTTAGCGCTTTCATAATTGAACTGGCTGTTGTTCAGAGTAATGCCAGTGGCACCTTCTTCAGCAGTCCAATCTTCTACAGCTGTTGCAGTCAGACTGTAAACAAGATTTACATAATCTTCTGTCACCTTATTTAATTCAGTGTTTACAGAGTGATTTTCAATCTTGTTGAAGTACAGCTTTCCGTCGCGAACGCCGGTTTTTTCAACGCTGTATGTAACAACGTCTTCTTCCGGTTCTTCTTCTTCCTCAATTGTTTCAACGCAGTTATCACTGTCTGAAGCAATTTCAATACCGTCAGCAAGTAACTTAGCATTAAATGCATAAGTGTTCTTGCTAGAAGTTGAAGATACAAGACTTACAGAAGCCTGCACAGCACCTGTTACGGTCAAAGTATATTCTTTGCCCATATAAGTTACTGTATAAGAGGTCTGCAAGCTTGCTTTCGCGATGTTATCACCACGGTTACTACCGAAGATATAATCTTTGGCAGTGGTATAATTCTGAGCATAAGTGCTCAGCAAGATACCAGTGGCGTTAGCTGTTGTGGTCCAATCTTCGGTTGCAATGGCGGTCAGAGCGTAAACGAGGTCGATGCTCTTTTCAACGGTCTTATTCAGCTCCGTGTTGATTGTATGAGTTTCAATCTCGTTATAATACAGCTTGCCATTTTCAACTTTTACCTTCTGAACATTGTATGAAACAACGTCTTCTTCAGGCTGCGGTTCAATTGACTTGCTGTATTCAACTTCCTGAGACTTTGCGCTTACGCTAGCGTCTCCTGCGAAGAGGGCATAGTTGATTAAATCAAGATATGTCTCTTTGTCGTCTGAGGTTGAGATATTGCTTGTGCCAAGAGTGACACCGTTTCTCTCAATCGACAGCGCGGCATCCCAAACAGGAATGTCAAAGTCACCGTCATGATAAACGATGTTTCTTCTTCCCTCAGCCTTTGCAGCGTGAGTGAAATCAGAGTAAACCCAAGTTGAGGCGTAGCTATAAACATCAAAGCTATAGTTACCGTCCATATTTGAGCTCTTTGATATTTCGATCAGGCTCGGAGTACCTGCGTTGTAAACGCGGTTTTCAGTGCTCTTGCGAGAATCAAGAGACATTGCATATTCGTGAGCAATGCTCATTGCGGTTTCAGTGTCTGCCTTTTTGTTAAATGTACGAACGAGCGTCCACTTAATGACAGAACCTTCAACGCGCTGATCCTTGGCATAAGCACCTGTCTGGAAGTCTTCGTCGCCACCGCCAATTTCACCATTGTCAACTTTTACAAGCGTTATGGTTGAAGTCAAATCCTGAACTTTTGAACCGTATTTACCAGTTGTGGTTAAATTAATAACCAACTGGTCGCCAGAGATTCCATTATCGCTAATAGAACCTTCAGTCATTTCTGCTTTGTTGTGGAGAAGTTCGAGTTCCTTACCGTTAGGAAGAGTGATTACAGGATATTCCCAGAAACCTGAGAATAAACGAGAACCACGATTTGTTACCATTGATACGGTATTTTTCATACCAATCAAGTTGATAACACAACCTAACTGTTCAAAGCTTCTATTTTCTCCTGTACGGATGTTCTTTCCGTATGTAGCAGATCTTTTTACGTATGTCAGTTCATTAACCTTGACTGTTTTGTTGCCTTCAGCGTCGAAGCTGTAAGAGTAAGAGAATGAGATTGTTCCCACGATTGTGGTTGAACCATCGCTCAAAAGCTCTTCCAAATCGCCGCTGTAGTTGCCATTATCGTCAAGTTTTTCATTGACGATGTCGTAGTCAACAACTTCAGGATTTTCAGTGTCCGGAGGAGTGATTCCATTTTGTTTTGCCTCCTTAATCGGGAGAACAAAGTGGAAACTTTTGGTTTCTGCAGCTGCATCATAAGATACTTCTGCTTTTCCAAAAATAGTTAACTCATAGCTATTGAATTCATCATCTTCGCCGATTTTATTCAGCTCAGAAGATGTATATTCATAAGCTACTTCCGGAAGACATAAGTCCGTCATTGTCTTGCCACCGATACTCAAAGATTTCACCTCGTTGGTTGTGTTGGCAAGAACGGCTACGGTCTTCTTTTCCCAAGAGAGGAAAGTCACCACACCATTGCTGGTGTTTTGGCTTGTCATCTCAGGTTTGTTCTCAAATGTTGCAGCCTCACCGGCAGCAACGTAAAGAGTATTCTTGTAACCGAAACCTACGAAGGCACTACGGTTTGCATACTCCTCATCAGCCTTTTGGCTTGTTCCGTCTGTATAGACGATGTCGGCCAAATACTTGAACTGAGAATTACAGAAGGCGCCGCCGTCGGCCAGTTCGACCGAATACTCGCTGTTGCGCGTTTCAGCAGCGTTCTCAAACGACCAAATGAAGTCGCTGAGTTCGCAACCATAGTGGTCAACTTTTTTAACAGTAACCTCTGGATCTGGATCCGGATTTGGATCCGGACAATCCGGACACGGTTCGGTCTTAACTACAGTGTCATCAAGACCGGTCTCGCAACCGGTGAAAACGAATACGCTAGCCATTGCGAAAATGGCGAGAACCAATGCAGTCGCGTAACCTGCAAGGCTATTCATCATTTTTTTCATATTAAAAAAAGTTTTTTATTATTATTTTTTTTTGTTTTTTTTGAAATATGTTGAACCTCAAGGTGCGAACACAATGAGGTTGAAAAAATTTTTGAAACTCCATGCAGATTAACAGCCGGAGACATAACCGAATGTCTTTGTCTGAAAGCCTTAAACCTTTTTGATATACCAAAATGAATTTTTCTTTATAAATCTTAAAAAAATTAAGATGAGAAAAAATATTTTGTATGGTGAATAATAGCTTCAATAATAGAAAAAGACATAGTTATATTTTGTCTATTATAGGGTAGCATAAAACATCTTTGTTTGCAAGAAAAATCTTTATATTTTAATGAAATTTTAACCTTTTAGTAGTGTGGATTCTTGTGTCTTTTTGCCGAAAGAAGACAAAATTAATATTTGTTAACTTCTAGGAAAATAAGGAAAACAAATCTTTTAAGAAATGTAGAAAAAAATGTTTGCAGAATCTGTCAAAGGTTTTATCCGATTTGTCCGGCTTTCACCTTGAAACAAATGGTGCGACTCGAGGTTGTCTTGCAATGAATCTTCTAAAAAAATAGGCTGCGAGTCGAAATGAGCGCCCCAAAAGCAACCGAGCGCTTGTGTATAAAACGTTTGTAGATAAAATTTTGCTTGAAGAATCTTGAATCATGTTATACATTCTTCGCAGTTTGATAACTAAATGACCGCGAATCAGCCTCACTCTTTTGTGGTTTGTGTCTGAGGTTTCGGTCTCGTTTTAACCTTAATGCTATAAGGAGCTGAATTAACCATGACTAAATGGGTTTATACATTTGGTGACGGCAAAGCCGAAGGCGATGCTACCATGCGCAACCTCCTCGGCGGAAAAGGTGCTAACCTTGCTGAAATGAATAAGGTTGGCTTGCCTGTTCCTCCGGGATTTACCGTTACTACCGAAGTTTGTACTTATTATTACAACAATGATCACACCTATCCAGCTGACTTGAAAGATCAAGTTAAAGAAGCTGTTGCTGGTGTTGAAAAGATTATGGGCAAGAAATTTGCTGATGCTGACAATCCGTTGCTCTTCTCCGTTCGTTCCGGTGCTCGCGTTTCAATGCCGGGTATGATGGATACAGTACTTAACCTCGGCTTGAATGATGAAACTGTTAAAGCTTTGGCTAAGGCTTCCGGCTCTGAAAGATTTGCTTATGACTCTTATCGTCGTTTCTTGCAGATGTTCTCTGACGTTGTGCTCGGTGCTGACCTCGATGAATATGAAGGCGCTCTCGAAGCAATGAAAAAGGCTAAGGGCTATAAGTCTGATACTGATTTGACTGCCGATGATTTGAAAGAACTCGTTAATGAGTATAAAGAAATCGGTAAGAGACTCGGTAAAGTCGTTCCTCAAGATCCTTGGGATCAACTTTGGGCCGGTATCGGTGCCGTATTTGGTTCTTGGATGGTTGACCGCGCTATTACCTATCGTAAATTAAACAACATTCCTGGTGATTGGGGTACTGCCGTTAACGTTCAGACCATGGTCTTCGGTAATGCTGGTGAAGACTGCGCAACCGGTGTTTGCTTCTCTCGTGACCCGGCTACCGGTGAAAATGTTTATTACGGTGAATATCTTGTCAACGCTCAAGGTGAAGACGTTGTTGCCGGTATTCGTACTCCGCAACCGATGGCTTCTAAAGGCGATGGTACTTCTTTGGAAGAAAAATGGCCGCACCTTTATAAAGAGTTGGTAGATGTTCGTAATAACCTCGAAAAACACTATAAAGATATGCAGGATATGGAATTCACCATTGAACACGGTAAACTTTGGATGCTCCAATGCCGTAACGGTAAACGTACTGCCGCTGCTGCTGTTCGTATGGCCGTTGAAATGGTTGAAGAAGGCTTGTTGAACAAAGAAGAAGCTATTATGCGCGTTGGTGCTCAGCAGCTCGATCAGCTCTTGCACCCGATGCTTGACCCGAAAGCTCCGAAAACCGTTATTGCTACCGGTTTGCCTGCTTCTCCGGGTGCTGCCGTTGGTCGTGCCGTATTCAGCGCTGAAGATGCTGAAGCTTGGGCCGCTAAAGGTGAAAAAGTTATCCTTATCCGTAACGAAACTTCTCCGGAAGATATCGGTGGTATGCACGCTTCTCAAGGTGTTATTACCGCTCGCGGTGGTATGACTTCTCACGCAGCCGTTGTTGCCCGTGGTATGGGTACTCCTTGCGTTTCCGGTTCTCATGAAATCCACATCGACTATGCTAAAAAGACTATGACAACCGATAAGGGTGTTGTTGTTAAAGAAGGTGATTGGGTTTCTTTGGACGGTGCTAAAGGTCAGATTATTGAAGGTAAAGTTCCGACAGTTGAAGCTGATACCAACTCTGGTAACTTCGGTAAACTCATGTCTTGGGTTGATGAAATCCGTACAATGGAAGTTCGCGCTAATGCTGAAACTCCGAAAGATGCTCAACAAGCTCGTGACTTCGGTGCTCAGGGTATCGGTTTGGCTCGTACCGAACACATGTTCTTTGATGCTAACCGTATTTCTGATATGCGCGCTATGATCCTTTCTGACAATGAAGAAGGTCGTCGTGCTGCTTTGGCTCGCTTGTTGCCTTATCAGAAGCAAGACTTCAAAGATTTGTTCAAAATTATGGACGGTCTGCCGGTTAACGTTCGTTTGCTCGACCCGCCTCTTCACGAGTTCTTGCCGCACACTGATGCTGAAATGCTCGAACTTGCTAACAAGATGGGCATGACTCTCGAAAAAGTTAAACAGCGCGCTAATGCTTTGCATGAAGCTAACCCGATGCTTGGTCACCGTGGTTGCCGTTTGCCGATTACCTATCCGGAAATCTGCGAAATGCAAACTCGTGCTATCTTGGAAGCTGCTTTGGAATGCCAAGATGAAGGTATTAAAGTTTTGCCGGAAATCGAAGTTCCTTTGACAGGTTCTAAGAAAGAGCTCGATATTGTTAAACACATTATTGATACAACCGCTGAAAAAGTCTTCGCCGAGAAAGGTAAGAAGATTAAGTATGAAGTCGGTTCAATGATTGAGTTGCCGCGCGCTGCTTTGCGTGCTGACGAATTGGCTCAGTCTGCTGAATTCTTCGGATTTGGTACAAACGACTTGACTCAAACAACTTTGGGTATGAGCCGTGATGATACCGGTGCTATTCTTGACGAATATCGCGCTCGCGGTGTTTATGTTGCTGATCCGTTTGCATCTATCGATGTTGATGGTGTTGGTATGCTCGTTAAGATGGCTTGCGAAAAAGCTCGCAGCACCAATCCGACCATTACGCTTGGCGTATGTGGTGAACACGGTGGTGATCCGGCATCTATCGACTTCTTCCAGACTTGTGACATGAACTATGTTTCATGCTCTCCGTTCCGTGTACCTGTTGCTCGTTTGGCAGCAGCTCAAGCAGCGGTTAAGTATGGAAAGAGTAAGTCGTCTAAGAAGGCCGCATAATTAAACTGTGTATAGCAGCACATCTAGAGGCATTTTACGCTGTCTCGAAAAATTCATGTACTACTTTGTACACTAGAATTTTTCTTGCAGCTAGAAATGCCTCTATCTGTACTATTATCCCCAGTTTTGCAAGTTTGCTCTGTGGGCGACTAATACAGATTTTGCGGATAGGAAAAATGCTCATGTACTTCTATGTACACTGCGCTTTTTCCTTCCTGAAATCTTATTATTCGCCTCGTTCTCCGCAGTTTAAGTTAAACTGTGAATGACAGCACATCTAGAGGCATTTTACGCTGTCTCGAAAAATTCATGTACCCACTAAAATTTTTCTTGCAGCTAGAAATGCCTCTATTTTTTTTGTTTCTTTAAACTGTTTAGAGTGGTGATTAATATATATATGTTTATAAGTATTTTTATTAGATTTAACATTATTGTTTTGTTAGGATAATTATGATATAATTATATTATAACAATATTTTGGAAAATTAGTAATGGTAAAACCAAGTGATATAAATAAAGATATTCGTTCAATTTCTGAAAAAGTTGGGGTTGCGTTATTTTCTTATGATGATATTCATAACGAGGCTATTGATAATGAATTTCATTATGATTATAAACGTGTTATTCAAGAAGTCAGTCGGTTACAAAAAACTACTCCGGAAGAAGCTGAAAAGAATTTAGTTGATAAGGGAATATTGCGATTTTTGCCGGGAGGAGAATATGAAGTTAATGTCGGAGGTACAACGAGGGAAGGGGGCGGCTTAAATTATGGTGATGCTTTTTTCTTTTTATCTAGTAAAGATTATCAGACAAAGTATCACGAGTTGGCTCACTCGTTACAAGATAAATATGATTTGTTTAATAATGAAAAGATAGATCTTTTGTATGATAAAAGTGAAAAATCATTAAGGTCAGACGAAAATAAAGAGGATAAATTATTAGATAAAGAAAATTATAAGCGTTATTTAAATGAGATGCATTCTGAGGTTTTCGGTTATGGCGCGTTGTTGTTACGCGCTGAGAGTAAACGTGATTTTTTGAAACAGGCGTTGAATGCTTATAGAAGTGGTGTAAGTAGAAATGCTGAAGGTTTTTTTTCTTTTGGCAAAACGGAATATGGTTCTGATGGACAAAATAACAGTAAATTTTATGTTACGAAGTCTGTAATGAAACCGATGATAAAAGCTATTTGGAAGATTCGTAAGGAAGGCAGAAAAGCAGAGTTTTTTGATGAAAATGGTGTATTGAATGATGAGAAATTTGCCAAGTTATGTGAAGATGTGGTAATGAAAAATGCTTATTCTCCGCGAACATTGAAATCTTTTTTTGAGTATAAAATTGGTGATACTCATTCCGATGAAGAAAAGGGGTGGCGGCGTGATACTATTGAGTCTATTGTTGCTACACCTATAGTTATGACAAGGCTGTTTGAAAAAGGTGAAAAAGAGGCTCTGAAATCAATTTATAAACATAAAAGATTAGTCGCTGAGGAAAACAAAAAATTAAGAAATTTTGTTGCCAAAGAAAATAACTGTAAAGATCCTGAGTTGCAGGCCTTAAAAGAATATGAACGATTGAAAGTAAAGCTTTTGTTAATTGATAAAGAATTGCCAAAGAATGATGTTGGAGAATATATCAGCAGTAAATTTCCTCTAATAGTTGAAAATAGGATGACTGATAGTTTTATTCGTACATCAGCTGATTTATTATCTGAAAATACAAAAGATAAAGTCTTGATTGAGCGAGAATTGAAGGAGGTGCGGAAAATTATTCAAAAGAATAAATATAATTCGTATTTTAAAAAAATAATGGATAATAGAACAAGCGAATATGACTTAAAAAATATGCTTAAAGATAAGCTTAAAAATCCAGATAAAGAAGTTACGGCAGGGTTGGAATATAGCGAAAAAAATTATGGATTAGCTACCTATCCTTTACATAGACAGATTAATAAAGTTCAAAATTTTGCAAAAGAATATCAGCTTCCTTTGAAGACAAAAGAAACTATATTGGAAATGATGGTTAGAAATCCAAGTTGTTTGGATAGTGCTGATTTTAGACGAGATTTGATTTCAGAGAAGTCGTTTTCTAATGATTTTTTTGGTAGAAAAAAGAAAAAATATAAAAAAGAGTTTAATAAGTTATTGGATGAAGTTGGAACAAGCTATTATAGTAATAACGGAAATCCTGTTTATCAAGAACTTTTAACTGAGATGGCTAAGTATTCGGTAAAGGAGTATGCTGATAAAATTGCTTCTATGGAGAAACAGGAAAGAGAGTCCATAAAAAATAAGCAGTCGATTGTTTTTGCTTCTCAAAGTACTTCTATGAATAATTTTGAAAAGAAAATGGCAGAAAACAAGCAATTTGCCGGTATTGCTTCTAGTTTACAAGTTAATAATAAGAATTTGAATACTTCCTCAAAACCGTTGACTCCGGAGGAAGAAGTTCAAAGGGAATTGGAAAGTTTGGGTGTGGATAAGAAAAGTTATTTGATGCTTACTCCTAAAGATAAAGAATTGAGAATTGGATATGGAAATGAGCAAGGAAGCTCAATAGCTGGTTATTTTGATAAGCAAGAAGAAGCTGCAAAAATGGGGGCTTTTAAGTTGATGGGAAGTAATAACGGAATGACAGCAGTGTATTTTGCTAAACAGAATATTTATGTGGTTGCTCCAAGTTATGATTTGCGCAAAGCTATGAAAAGCAGTGACGGTTGTGTTGATGTTGGCTATGGTGTTATGTTTTCTAATGGAGAAAAATTTACTAATAATGAATTTATGAATAATAAAATGAAAGAAGTAAAAGATTATGTAAAAGAAGCAGAAGAGATTAAAAAACGTGAGCTTGAATATGATAGTGTGACAGCTTTGCCTGAAACAAGGAGTGTTAGTGGTAGAGTTGCCAGCGAACAGACACAGTCAAATGAAGCTATTTTTGATAAGAGTAAATCAGAAGATGTGGTTAAAAAAGACAATGCTCAAAATTCTCAGATAAATAATTTTGAAAAGGTGCAATCTTCAGATAAAAGTCTTTCTTCTGATAAAACAGAAAAAGTTTATGCTATGGGTAAAAAAGAAAAAGGCAGATTTTTTCATAATTTACGGTTAGGAATTAACACTATTTTAATGAGAAAAACAGAAAAAGTATCACAAAAGGAAATACAAGTTAAAAATCAAAGGCAACAAGATAAAAATTCTAACATTAACTCTCAGATTACAAATAAGATTGTAACTAATAACTATGGTCGATGATAATCGCGAAAGGTTCGTAAATTTCTTTTTTATTGACAAATATTAAAAAAATGATACCCTTTTTTCGCTTTAGTTCTTATTATGTTTAATTAAATATTTACAATTATGTTAGATTTAGCAAGTTTTGAAGATGTTTACGTTTGCTCTAAAATGCAAGTGGAGCGTTATCAGGAGTTATTGCAAGAAATTGACAACACATCTGATGATGTTGTTAGTGTATTTGAAGATGCTCTTGCCTCTCATCAACAAGTTTTGGAACTTTTGCAGAAATTTTTTGAAGAGAGTTTTCCGAGTGTTAAAAAAATGCTGTCAGGGTCTGTGTCATATGTGCAATTTTCTGCATATTGGGATTTATTGCATAAATATCCGGAGCTTTGTAAAGGGATAGAATGGAACATTTTTGCTATTTTTTCTGAGGTTGCACGCGGTGTTCGTTGTCAGCCGGTGTCTGATGCCTTTCGCAAGCAGTTACCTGAAATTTCAGCTCTATTTTCTTGTCCAGTGATGGTTGCTTATGTTTGGGAGCAATCTAATTTAGCTTTGAATTTGATTTTAGCTTTTGTGCAGTGGCTTTCTTCTGATTTGTTTTCAGTTGATGTTGAGGCGAATATTGGTAAATTCTATAAAGAGATTTTACAATATGCACAAGGTAAGGAATGGACAGAGAAGCAAAAGATTTTGGTTGAGTTGTTGCAATCTTATTAATGCTCAAATGCAAAAACTACCGACAAAAAGTCGGTAGTTTTTTTGTAAAATGAAAAAAATGGTATTGACAATGATGATGGAATCATGTATATAGGTCTCAATAAATTGCTTCATCGTCTAATGGTAGGACAGCGGACTCTGACTCCGTTAATCGTGGTTCGAATCCATGTGAAGCAGCCAAGTTTTAGGTTCATCGTCAAAGTATGGGGCAGAGAGTAAAAATTATAAAAAAGTATCATAATCACAACACCAAATTAAAAATAAATTAAGCACATAAAATACGG
>CASFMW010000029.1 GCA_949295935.1 uncultured Pseudomonadota bacterium
AGCTACGCGTGGTGCTCAAGCTTTCTCAACAGTTACGGTTTGGGCAACTACCTCAGCTACTACGACAATAAGAATCTCAGCTACGAGGTCCGCCCTGTGATTGAGTTCTAGATGTTTTTCAGAACTTCTTCATGGTCGCTAAAGGGATGGGTGACACCTTTGATGATTTGTCCGGTTTCATGACCTTTACCGGCGATAATCAAAAGGTCACCTGCCTCAAGATTATGAATGGCGGTTTTGATAGCCTCAGCACGGTTGCCGATATTAAGCCCACGCGGGCAAGCCGCCATAATTTCAGAGCGAATGATGTCCGATTCTTCCGAGCGCGGATTGTCATCGGTCACATAAATCACATCTGCCAAATCATTAGCAATTTTTCCCATCTGCGGACGCTTGCCTTTGTCACGATCGCCGCCGCAACCAAACAAAACACATAACTTGCTTTCACAATGCGGACGAAGCGCTTTAATAACATTTTCCAAAGCATCGGGCGTATGAGCATAATCAATATAAATCGCCGCACCTTTAGCTGTTTGTCCGACCAGTTCCAACCGCCCTTTGGCACCGTGAATTTTTGAAATATATTTAATAACTTCAAACGGCTCATGCGTGAGCTCGGCCAACATCCCTAAAGCGCATAAAACATTCATCGCTTGAAATTCTCCGGCCAGTGGAATTTCTAAATCAATTTTTTTGCCGTAATACTCAAGCTTGAGTTTTTGCCCATGTGCCAAGGCCTGTGATTCGATAAGGCGGATAACATCACCTTTGCGCCCATATGCAACAACCTTTTTGCCGCTTTCAAGACAAGCTTCTTTGAGCGGCATAAATACATCGCAGTCAGCATTAAGAACCGCGCTTCCGCTTTTTTTCAAAAAAGTGGTAAACAGCATTTTTTTTGCGTTAAAATAATTTTCCATCGTCTTGTGATAATCAAGATGATCGCGTGTCAGGTTAGTAAAACCGGCCACTTCAAATTCGATTCCGCCAACACGATATTGGCACAAGCCGTGGCTGGAAGTTTCCATGACCAAATAATCGATTCCTTCATCTTTTAATTCTGCTAAATCTTGATGCAGCGTAATTGGGTCGGGCGTAGTCATCGCATATTGCGGCTCTTCGTTATTTTTTATCAAACCGAGTGTCCCGAGACTGGCTGCTTTTTTGCTCATCATATTTAAAACTTGCCGTGTAAAATCAGCAATGGACGTTTTGCCGTTTGTGCCGGTAACTGCAGCAATATGAGAGGGTTGTTTCTGATAAAAAGCGGCAGCCAAAAACGCAAAATCTCGGTGAGGATTCTCACTTTTCAAAAATGCGATATCGGGAAATTTTCCAGCCAAAGAAATATCATCGGAAAGAATGACCGAAGCTCCGTTTTGAATAGCTGATTCGATAAACTGCCTTCCGTCAAACGAAACACCGCTAAGCGCCGCAAACAAATAGCCTTTTTGAACCTTGCGCGAGTCAGAAGTCAGCCCTGAAATTTCCATATCCGGCAAGGACGCAACAAGCTTTGTTTTTGAAATAAGTTGAGACAATTTCATAATCGATTCTCCTTATAAATTATCCTGCACCATATCACGCAAAAACTAACAAACTCTTTAAGGTTGCAATTTGCGCAAAAAAACTTTAACATCAGGCAAAAAAATAAACAAAATCAGATAAGAATAAAAATGATAGATATAAACAACATTACTTTGCGCATTGGTGCAAAAGTTCTTTTGGAAGGGGCTTCGGCCCATATCGGCGATTCGCAAAAAATCGGATTAATCGGCTATAACGGTTGCGGAAAATCAACATTGTTTCGCGTGTTTCAAAAAGAGCTTGAAACCGAAAGCGGTGACATTTATTTTCCTGAGCACGCAAGGGTGGCTTATGTGGCGCAAGACATCGGTGATACGTCGGTAAAAATTATAGATTATGTTTTAGCTCAAGATAAAGAGCGAGCGGAATTATTGCAAAAGCTGGAACAGGTTAGCCCGCAAGAACAAGCCGAAATTCACGAAAGATTAAAGATGATAGAAGCCGCTTCGGCACCGGCGCGTGCGGCAGAAATTTTGAATGGCTTAGGATTCGCAAATGCAGATTTTGAACGTCCGATAAAAGAGTTTTCCGGCGGCTGGAGAATGAGGCTGGCCCTAGCGGCGGCATTATTTCGTCCGTCCGATATTTTGTTGCTGGACGAGCCGACCAACCACTTGGATTTGGAGGCCTCAATTTGGTTGACCGAACATTTAAAACGCTACCGTGGCACCTTGATAATCATCAGTCACGACCGCTCGATTCTAAATGAAATCTGTGACGGAATAATCCATTTTGAAAATAAAAAATTAGTCAGCTACACGGGCAATTATGACCGCTTTTGCCGCTTGAGGGCAGAGCAAAGAGAAACCCAAGAACGTCAGTTCAAAAAACAGGAGCAACGCCGCAAACATCTAGAGAGTTTTGTTGAGCGTTTTCGCTATAAAGCTACAAAGGCCAAACAAGCGCAAAGCCGCCTTAAAATGCTTGAAAAAATGCCGGAGCTAACCTTGCCGGAAAATGAAGTGCAAACCAAGTTTGATTTTCCGATTCCCGAAGAAGTGGCGTCACCGATGATAAATATGGAAGATGTGTCGGTAGGGTATGAAGGCAAAGAAGTTCTGCGAAAATTAAACCTAAGCATTGTTGAAAATGACCGAATTGCTTTGCTCGGCGCAAATGGTAACGGTAAGTCAACCTTTGCCAAGCTTCTGTCAGAGCGACTGCAACCGATGAAAGGCGAGATAAGAAGAACCCCGAAATTAAAAGTCGGATATTTTGCCCAACATCAGGCTGAAGAATTGCCCCTTAATCAAACCCCGACCGAATATATGGCAGGTATTATGCCTCCGGCATCAACCGAAACACAGATTCGAGCTTTCTTAGGGAGATTTGGTTTAACGCAGGAAAAATCTCAAACCAAAATTGAACTAATGTCAGGCGGCGAAAAGGCCCGATTGCTGTTTGCGTCAATAAGCTATCAAGCACCTAATTTGCTGATACTTGATGAGCCGAGCAACCACTTGGATATGGCCGCCAGAGAGGCCTTGGCTGAGGCCTTAAACGAATATCGTGGTGCTGTCGTTTTAATCGCCCATGACCTATATTTGATTGATGCCGTAGCTGATGATTTATGGCTGGTTCATGGAGGAACTTGCAGACCTTATGATGGTGATATGGATGATTATAAAAAGCTCTTGCTGACCAGCAAAGAAAACAAACAAGAAAAAAAGGCCAAGGAAGAAGAACTACGTCAAAAACAACAAGCCAAACTTAAGGTGCAAGAACAAAAAGCCGCAGAGAAAGAACTGCGGAAAAAACTTCGTCAGGCCGAAAAAGCAATGGAAGAACTAAGCCATAGAAAAACAGAAATAGAAAACAAATTTCAAAATCAGCTGACAACGCAAGAAATTATCTCTCTGCAAAAAGAACTAAAAGAAATAGAAACCGCTTTAGCTAAAGCCGAAGAAGATTGGCTGACAATCAGCGAAGAAATTGGATAAGAAAAAAGCCTTGCAGCTGCAAGGCTTCTTGATTGGTAGGGGTAGTCAGACTTGAACTGACACTCTCAGAGAGAACAAGATTTTGAGTCTAGCGCGTCTACCAGTTCCGCCATACCCCCATCGAGATAACGACACAATAAATATAATAAATATTTTTATTCGTCAATAGTTTTTTTACTAAAAAATGATTAAATATGCAAATAAAGGCAAAAGATTAAGGAAAATGTTCGGTTTACGCGGAAAAATAGATAAGGCAATAGCCCTTTATGAAAGCGGTGATTATGCAAAATCACTCAAGCTCTGCCGAGATATTTTAAAAAGCGATTCGTCAAATGCCAGTATCTGGGTAACGGCCGGCAATGTTTATTATGTGAATAAAAAATTCGAAGAAGCCATAAAATTTTATCGTGAGGCAGTAAAACATGCGCCCAAAAATTTTTCGGCTTGGATAAATTGGGCAAACTGTTGTTGCGAGCTAAAAAAATATAAAGAGGCATTGCAATGCGCAGCCCAAGGAATAAAAATTCACCCTGAAAGCAAATTGCCTTATACGATTATGGGAAATGCTTATAATGAGCTTGAAAAATATCCGGAGTCGATAGCCTGTTTTAACAAGGCCCTAAATAGAGATAAAAATGATCCGTGGTTGTATAATTATCTGAGTCAGAGCTATCAAAAAAACGGTAACTATATAGAGTCGTTAAGCGCTGCATGGAAGGCTGTGGAATTAGGTGAAGAAGGAGATAATTCTCACCAGATAAATATTGGTTATTTGTTTTATGAGATTGCCATTGAAAAGGGATTGGATTCCGTGCTCGAATGTGTTGAGCTTTGGGTTAAAAAATATGGAGCAAATCCAATCGTAAAATACACTGCCAACGCATTGATGAGAAACGCGCAAATTAAGCGCGCAGACATAAGTTATGTCAGAAATATATTTGATATTTTTGCTCCCGATTTTGAGCAGGTTTTATCTTCTTTGGACTATTGTGCGCCGGATTTGATTCGCCAAGAAATAGAAAAACTTTATGGCAAAAAAAAGAACCCGAAATTGCGGATTCTTGACTTAGGTTGCGGCACCGGATTATGTGGTGAATTTTTGGATTCTTATGCTTCAGAAAAAGGGCTTGAAGGCATAGATATTTCAAAAAAAATGTTAGAAGAAGCCGCCACAAAAAATAAATATTCAAGACTGATAAATCAAGAAATAATCAGCTATTTAAAATCTTGTGAAACACCTTATGATTTGATGGTTGCTGCCGATGTTTTTACATACTTTGGAGAGCTTAATGAACTATTCGAATATGTGAATAAAAATCTTGAAGAAAACGGCAGAATAATTTTTACCATAAGCGAAAATAATTATGATAAAAAGAGCTATTGTTTGCATCCGTCGGGACGTTTTTTGCATAGTGAAAATTATGTCAGAGAAGTGCTGAAAAAAAGCTGTTTTGATGTGGAAAAAATTGAACGTAAAAAGCTCCGTAACGAAGGCGGAAATGCCGTTATGGGATATGTGATTACCGCTCAAAAAAGATAAAAAAATAAGACCTTGCCAAACGAGCAAAGCCTTATAAATCCAACTAAAAAAAACTAAAATTACTTAGACTTTTTTGTTGTAGACTTCTTTGCAGTAGAAGTAGATTTCTTAGCAGAAGAAGTTTTGCAAGAGCAGTTGCAGCTCTTAGAAAGCTGTTCAACAGCCAAAGACCAGAAGTACTCATCCTGTCCTTGCGGGCAGCCGGCATTTTGCCAGTTGTAATAAGCAGCTTCACGGATTGCATTTTCGTTTAATTTAACCATAACTAACTCCAAATAAAAAATGTTTGGTCAACACTAATAAATATACAATCAAAAATTAATACGTCAACAAGAAATCTGTTGTTTTTGAAAGATAATTAAAAAAAGTTGAAATTCGCGTTTAATTTGCTTGCAAAAAATTTCATATCCATTATAGATAAAAGCTGAGTTTAATCTAATTATGTGAAAGGCCAGTTAGGGGGACGCCGAATGGAAAATTTATTATCAAAAGAAGAAATGGACGCAATCATCAATGGTGATCATGGAAACGTATTTGCGGTGCTGGGAATACACCGTAACAAGGGGTCAAAAGAGGTCTTTATAAGAGCCTATCAACCTCATACGAATTCAATAGAAGTTATCAACAAAGTTGATGGATCATCACTTGGTTTTATGGAAAAATTAGATGAGCGCGGCTTCTATCAAATCAACCTCGGTGCGGCTGATAATTTTTCTTACAAGTTCAGAATAGAAAATGATAAAGGTGAAAAATATGAGCAGGAAGATGTCTATCGTTTTCCTTGCACATTAGGTGATATTGATGTTTATCTCTTGTCTGAAGGAAATCACCTGAATATGTATAAAATCTTGGGCGCCCATGTCAGAGAAATGGAAGGCGTCAAGGGTGTAAGTTTTGCCATCTGGGCACCTAATGCAAAAAGAGTTTCTGTTGTCGGAGCATTTAATAATTGGGACGGTCGCGTAAATGTTATGCGCAAAAATATTAACTGCGGCGTATGGGATATTTTTATTCCCAATATTGGTGAGGGCGAACTCTATAAATTTGAAGTTAAAACACACGAAAATTATATTTTGACCAAGTCTGATCCGGTTGGATTCTATGCTGAAAAAAGACCGAATACAGCCTCGGTTGTTTACAATATTGATAAATACATTTGGTCGGATAATGACTGGATGAACTATCGTGAAGAGCATAACTCTTTTGATAAACCAATGTCGATTTATGAGGTTCATTTAGGGTCATGGCGCCGCAAAGAAGATAACGAATTTTTGACCTATCGTGAGTTGGCCGATACCTTGGTTCCCTATGTCGTAAACATGGGCTTCACTCATGTCGAATTTTTGCCTTTGGCCGAGCATCCGTTAGACGCATCTTGGGGCTATCAAGTTGTTGGTATGTTTGCCCCGACATCTCGTTTCGGCACACCGGATGACTTGCGTTACCTGATTGATAAATTCCATCAAGCCGGTATTGCTGTGATTATGGACTGGGTTCCGGCTCACTTCCCCAAAGATGGTCACGGCTTGGTCGAACTCGATGGTACACATCTGTATGAACACGCAGATCCGCGCAAAGGTGAACACAAAGATTGGGGTACAAAAATTTATAACTATGGCCGCAATGAAGTATGCAATTTCTTGTGCGCCAGTGCTCTATATTGGTTGAAGGAATTTCATATTGATGGTTTGCGCGTTGACGCTGTCGCCTCAATGCTTTATCTGGATTATTCTCGCAAACCCGGAGAATGGATTCCAAACAACCATGGAGGTAATGAAAACCTTGAAGCCATATCTTTCATCCGCAAGATGAACGAGTTGGTTTATGGTCAGTGCAAAGGCGCCTTTACCTGCGCTGAAGAGTCAACCGCATGGCCGATGGTTTCTCGTCCGACATCTATGGGCGGACTGGGCTTTGGTTATAAATGGAATATGGGCTGGATGAATGATACATTGCGTTATATTTCGCATGAACCAATTCACCGCAAATATCATCATGGTATGTTGACCTTTGGTCTGTTATATGCCTTTAACGAAAACTTTATCTTGCCGATATCTCACGATGAAGTTGTTCACGGCAAAGGTTCAATGCTTGCAAAAATGCCGGGCGATGAGTGGCAAAAATTTGCCAACTTGAGAGCTTATTACGGCTTTATGTATACCCACCCTGGAAAGAAATTATTGTTCATGGGCTGTGAGTTTGGCCAAGATTGGGAATGGAATTCGGAAGAAGGACTTCGCTGGTTCTTGCTAAACTATCCGATGTACAAAGGAATGCAAAACTGCGTCCGTGATTTGAACCTGATGTATAAAGGCAACGCACCTTTGTATCAGATTGATTTTGACTACCGTGGTTTTGAGTGGATTGAACATTCAAACGCTAACGATAGCGTCATCACTTATATAAGAAAAGGTGAAAAACCTGGAGATTATCTGATTGTTGCTTGCAACTTTACGCCGGTTGTTCGTTACAATTATCGTATTGGTGTTTACGAAGGAATTAAATATCAAGAAATCTTTAACAGTGATGACGTAAACTACTGGGGTAGCGGCGTTAAGAACGAAGGCTTTATGAATGCTGAAGATATTAGCTGGAACGACAAGCCTCGTTCAATCAAAGTAACCCTTCCTCCATTATCGACAATTGTTATTAAGCCGATAAGAGAAGAGTAATAAGTATTAAGGAGAATCAATATGGCAGAGCCGAAACCGCAAAGCGGAAACCCTTATCCGTTAGGATCATATGATAATGGAAAAGGCGTAAACTTTGCGTTGTTTTCGGCTCATGCCGAAAAGGTAGAACTTTGCTTATTTGATAAAACCGGCGCTGAGGAAATCAAGCGCTACGAAATCAAAGAAAACGATAATAATATCTGGCACATATTTATTCCTGGGTTGAGCGCGGGGCAGGTGTACGGATATCGTGTCTACGGCCCTTATATGCCGGAGCAGGGGCATCGTTTTAACCCCAACAAATTATTGATAGATCCCTATGGAAAAAAACTGGTCGGCAAGCTGATATGGCATAAAGCAATCTTTGGCTATGATCTGGACAGTCCGGAAAAAGATTTGTCGTTCAGCAGTCTTGACAGCGCGCCTTATGTCCCAAAATCAGTTGTGGTAAAAGATGACTATGACTGGGAAGGCGACGTTTCACCCAGAACCCCGATAGAAGAAACCATTATTTATGAAACGCATGTTCGTGGCTATACCAAGCTTCATCCACTTATACCGGATAGAAAGCGTGGAACTTTTGCAGGCATGGCGCACAAGAGCGTTTTGAATTATTTGAAGTGGTTGGGCATAAGCGCTGTTGAGTTTTTGCCGATACATGCCTTTTTTGGAAATCGCCACCGTAAGGGTTGGGTGAATGATAACTATTGGGGCTATGAGAGCTTTTCGTTTTTTGCACCTGAGCAGAATTACTTGGTAAGGGGCGAAATTGATGAATTTAAAGACATGGTCAAAGCCATGCACAAAAAAGGCTTGGAAGTCTATCTTGATGTCGTATATAATCATACGGGAGAGGGCAATCAACTTGGCCCAACCTTGTGCTATCGCGGCATAGACAATGCGTCTTATTATACGCTGAGCAAAGACAACAAGCGCTATTATTACGACAGCACCGGAACCGGCGCAAGCTTTAATGTTCAAAATCCTTATGTGCTTGAACTTGTGATGGATTCTCTGCGCTATTGGGTTGAGAAAATGCATGTCGATGGCTTCCGATTTGACCTTGCAACCACCTTGTGCCGATACAAAACAGACTTCAAAAGAGATAGCGGATTTTTATATGCCATAAAACAAGATCCCGTATTAAGCAAGGTAAAACTGATTGCAGAGCCATGGGATACTGGCTATGCCGGATATCAGGTTGGTGCGTTTATGCCCGGCTGGCACGAATGGAATGATAAATATCGAGATTGCATCAGACGCTTTTGGAAGGGAGACACTTATCAAATTCCTGAAATGGGAAGTCGCTTAAGCGGGTCAAGTGATGTCTTTAATCATGAGAACAGAAATATTACGAGCAGTGTCAATTTTGTAACGGTACATGATGGTTTTTGCCTAAGAGATTTGGTTAGTTATAACGGCAAACATAATCTGGCAAATGGCGAAGAAAACCGTGACGGTTCAAACAGCAACTGGAGTTGGAACTCCGGCGTCGAAGGTGAAACTGATGACGCTACTGTAAAGGAAAATCGTCGTAGCCGTGCAAAAGCGATGTTGTCAACTTTGCTGATGAGCTATGGTGTTCCGATAATCTTAGCCGGAGATGAGCTGTCGACCACCCGCTTTGGAAATAACAATCCTTATTGTCAGGACAATATTATCAACTGGTTGGTGTGGGATGCGGTTATGGATAAGGACAGAGACATGGTCCGCTTTATCCGCAAGGCAATAAAGCTCCGCCGCCGACTAAAAATATTTAATCGTAAAAAGTTTTTTGAAGGAAAGAGTCAGGGGCGTAAGGGGTATAAAGACTTAGCCTGGTTTACGGAAAAAGGGGTTGAGTTTAGCGTTGCCGATTGGAATGATCATAATAGAAGAAGCCTTTCTTATGCCGTTTATAACAATCGCAGTTTTGTTCTGACGATATTGAATGCGGAATCTTCCGATATATCATGGAGACTTCCTGCCTTAGAAGGCAATACTTGGGAATTAGCATTAGACAGCAGTGGCAAGTTCAATCAGAGCAGTAAGCTTGGTAGTCATCAGATGATAAAAGTTCCGGCATGGAGCACATTAGTTATTGAAATCAAAAAATAGGAGAAAAATATGGTAAGCGAAAAACTGCAGCAGCTTGCAGACAAACTGGGAATTTTGACCGAGTATTATGACGCCGGACAAGATCGCAAAAAATATGAGATAAGCGAAGATGTTATCAAGTTTTTTGTTGAGAAGTTAGGATACAGTGCAAAGGATGATGCAGCTATTGATCGCTCATTTGAGGCTATTGAAAATCGCCGTTGGCAGCAGGCCTTAGAGCCGGTTTATGTTGTCGAACAAAAAGACAAGATTTTTGATATTGTCACCAAGACTGAAGATAAACAAACCATTGGTGAAATAAAATTAAAAAGCCGCCAAAACGGAGAAGAACTCATCGGACAAATTGAGTGGATTGAAAATGAAGACAGAACAATTCATTCTATGAATTACACCAAGCTCAAATTTCGCTTAACCAACGATTTGGCAGTTGGCTATTATGATATGACGGTTGAAGCCGCCGGAAAGAAATATAAAACCGTGCTGGCTGTTGCACCTGAGAGATGCTATGATAATCAAGCCATGTCGCAAAAGCTTTGGGGCTATGCATTGCAGCTATATGCAATGAAGAGCAAAAGAAACTGGGGCGTCGGTGATTTTACGGATTTGAAAAATTTTGTAGATGTCTGCGCTAATCAGGGAGCTGATGTAATTGGCTTAAATCCTTTGAATGTGTTGGAACATAATTATCCTGAGAATGCCAGCCCGTATTTGTCTGTCAGTCGCTTGTTCTTAAACCCGATATACATTGACATTGAGGCTGTTCCGGAGTATCGCCCCGAAGACATGAACGGCTTGTGGGAAAAAGTTGAAGAATATCGCCGCTCGGATATAATTCGCTATGAAGAAATTTATCCCTTAAAGATAAAATTGCTTGAAACATTTTATCACCGCATGATGAGCGATAAGCAAAGCGCCAGATATAAAGAATTTGAAGCTTATTGCGCAAGAGAAGGCGCAGAGCTGAATAAATTGGCAGTATTTGAAACCTTGTATGAGGAGCGTTGTCACAGTGTTTGGGGCGGCTGGCGTGCTTGGGAAGAAAAATATCGCAATCCGTCATCGCCTGCAGTTAAAGAATATGCCGAAACTCATCAAGACCGAATTGGCTTTTTCAAATATTTGCAGTTTGAAGCATCTCGCCAGTTTGATGTAGCGGCCGCTGAGGTCAAAAACAAAGGGCTTAAGATTGGATTCTATCGTGACTTGGCGGTTGGCGTTGGACAAGACAGTGCGGAATCTTGGAGCAATCCGGATGTCTTTATTGCCGAGTCCGGTGCCGGTGCCCCTCCAGATGCATTCTTCCCCGGCGGGCAAAAATGGGGTTTGGGAGCTTTCAATCCCTTTGCCTTAAAGGCCAAGGCTTATGAGCCATTGATTGAAATTATGCGCGCCAATATGCGTAATACCGGCGCTTTGAGAATAGACCATGTCATGAGCTTAATGCGCCTGTATGTTATTCCGAACGAAGGTACGCAAGGAACATATATCCTTTATAATTTCAAAGACATGATGAATATTGTCGCCATAGAGAGTATTTTGAACAATTGCGTTGTGGCCGGAGAAAGCCTGGGCAATGTTCCTGAAGGATTTTTAGAGGCACTGGAAAGCAAAAATATTTATGCTTTGAGCGTTTTGTGGGCTGAACGTGAAGTCGGTTGGGGTGGTGATTTCTTACCTCCTGAAGAATATCCGCAAAAAGCGTTTGTTTCGATTGGCAGTCACGATATGTCACCGCTAAAGATGTGGTGGTTTGGCTATGATATTGCCGATTCAAGAAAAGCCGGAATTTTACCGAGTGACGAGGTTATGCAGAATAATTATCATGACCGCGAAAATGATCGCCAAAAACTTCTGAAAGCAATAGACAAATCAGGCGTATGGCCGCAAGACAGATTAAGACACGGTGATTACCTCTACGGAGAGAGCTATCCGGAGGGAATGGCTGAAGCAGCAAACGCCTTTGTCTCAAGTGCGCCGAGTACGGTATTTTTGGCAGAGCTGGAAAATATCTTAGAAGTTGACAAACGTCAAAACCTCCCCGGAGTTGACCGCGACAAACATCCAAACTGGAGAAGAAGACTTCCGGTTGATTTGGAAGACTTTGGCACCAATGAGATGTTCAAACGCAATGAAGAAGCGATAAAGAAATATCGTCATTAAAAAGAAATGATAAAAAAGCAAAAGCCCGTCATTGATGACGGGCTTTATACATATTCAAAATTTAACAACCATATTATTTTTTCGATAAGCAAGGTTTAACGCACCAAGCTGTATACTTTTCTGATTATTCCCGACAGAAATAAAAACATTTTGCTTTAGCCAGTCTGCTTTAACTTCGCCTGTGAAAATATTTAAGTAAAAACTTTCAGTACGACCATCAAAAATTTTTCTGATTTCCCATGCCGGAAACATATTGTTCAAGCTTTTTCCTAAGATACGAGGAATAAGTTGATATTTGAGCGGAACGGACTTATCCATTTTAGCAATGTAACGTAAAACCCTGGCTTTTTCAAATCGCCATACAGGAACAAGCATTTGCTTACCTGAGGGAGAAACGACAAGCCGATGAAGAACATCATCAATAGAAACGAGTGTTGGTTTGATGTTCATATCAACAAATCCAAACACTTCTTTTGACACGATGTAAAAATCATATTCACCATCATCGATGGGCTTAGGCAAGGCAACAAAATAGAACATAACACCGGTGGACTTGTTTTGCGCTTGAGCAATCCATAAATCGTATTTTTGCCCTTCAACAAAGATTTTTTTGTTATTTTCCAAAAACAAAGCATAGTCGTGAAGGCAAAGCACGTTTTTGAATGCAATTTTGTTTTCCAAAACATAATAGCTACGCTGAGCTTTAAAAGTTTTCAAAACTTCAGCTTCTGTGAGATTAATAATTTTTTTCATAAAAATATAAATTAAAATGACATAATAAGAGATAACAGGACTAGAAAGTAGCATAAAAAAATAATTTTTCAAGATCTTTTGTCTATTGAATAGGTAAAAAAATACGATAGGAAAGACCTACCGTATTTTTTTGCGTAAAGAGAAATCAGTTAAGATTAATTAGCCCATGAGCAAAAGCATAGATTGCCCACAGCGCCACGACAATAAGCAATCCGGCCAACCATTTTTCATGAGACTGAAAACATGGCTCGGACGGATTGTTTTGCTTTCTTGCCAAAATAAAGACTGGAATGCCGAGAACAAGAATGACATCGGCTAACAGCAAATATTTTAGACCGGCTGCATAAATAAGCCACAGAGCAAAGATAGAGCCGAGAATACCTGTTATCAGAGCGGTTGATCGCTTAATCGGAAGGCTTTGCGACGGATATTCTCCGTCCACACACATCTTCCACAAATAAGCGCAAGAAGTAAGATAGGCAGGCAGAACCATAACGCTGGTAATGCTGAGCATGGTGTTCCACGCATTGTTAGAGAAGTAAACCAACAGCAAGAAGATTTGCATAGCAGCGCTGGTCACCCACAAAGAAACCGAAGGAGATCCGACATTGTTTTCTTTGGTAAAAGCTTTAGGGAAGGTGCCGTCTTGCGCGGCAGCTTGCGGAATTTGCGCAGTGACAATCGTCCAAGCGAGCCAGCTTGTAAGGACTGAAATAACCAATCCAATGTTCATCAACCAGGCCTCCCATTTGCCGACAACTTTTTCAAGGATTCCTGCAGTAGAAGGATTAGCCACGGAAGAAATTTCAGCTTGTGACATATAGCCGAACGGTGTAAGTGAAAGCAAAATGTAGATAACAAGACAAGAGATAAATCCGAGGAAGGTGGCTTTGCCGATTTCCTGAACATTTTTTGCTTTGTTAGACATCACAACCGCACCTTCAATGCCGATAAAGGCCCAAAGAGTGACGAGCATGGTGCTTTTGATTTGGTTTTCAAGACTACCGAGCTTAGCTTTGGAAACAGCAGTTTCTCCCCAAAAGTCAAAATCAAATTCAGCCGGAGAGAAGACAAACAGCATGATAATGATAAACAAGATAAGCGGCATGATTTTCAAAACGGTACCGATAGTGTTGACGATACTGGCTTGTTTAATACCTTTGAGCACCATGAAATTAAAGCCCCAGATAATGAGCGAACCGCCGATAATGGAAGCAAGGTTATTTCCGCCTTGGAAGTATGGCGGGAAGAAGTAGTTAAGCGCATCCATAGTAATCACTGCATAACCGACATTCCCGCAAACCTGACACAGCCAATAGGACCAACCGATAGTAAATCCGGTATAAGCTCCAAATCCGGCACGACTGTAAGAATAAATACCGGTTTTCAAGTTAGGACGTGCTAAAGAGAGGATAGAAAAAGTGTGAACAATAAAATAAATACCGATACCAGTAATCACCCAAGCAAGCAAAATTGCACCGGCCGAAGCTCCAGCCGCCATATTTTGCGGCAAACTATAAATACCACCGCCAAGCATAGAGCTGACAACAATTGCCGCCAAAGCCAAAACACCAAGCTTGTTGTCATCATCAGGCTGGGGTGATGAACTTTTTTGAGATTTTTTTATCATGTCAAATTCCTAATAAAAGAAAAAGCCCGACATGGAGGAGCATGTCGGGACAGGTTAAAAAGAATTACAATTTAGCCGGCACCGCATGCTCAAAGTTCAAAAAGCCCATGGCCGTTAAGCTAAAGCCGAATTGTTGAGTGATGTTAACATAGTTATGCCACATCTGGAATTCGGAATGTTTCTCAACACCACGAATAGAGAGTTCGTGATTCAAAGATTTTTTAAGCCACATTTCGGCGTGACCTTTAGCAATTTCATCATCAATTTGAGTGTCAAAAAACTCAACATATTCAGCTGCCCAACCACCGATGAGTTCACCTTTTTTATTTTTCCCCCAGCAAACGCCAATACCCGTAGCAATAGCCTTATGTTCATCACGGCTAGCCCCATGGCCAGCCATAATAACTTCAAGAACGGCCCCATGTTTGAATTGAGAAACGATTTTGTCGTTAAGGGGAACGATATTTCCAAAGAGTTCTTTAGGGAGAACAGATGTATAAGGAACAATGTTAAAATTTTCGATACGAGCTTGCATTAAAGCCGAATCATAGCAAAATGTTTCAAACGGTTGAGGGGGAATACCGTCATCAGATTGACCGGCACCGGCTGTAATAAAGGCAAAAGTCGGATAGCGAACACCTTGAGTAGTCATAGAAACCTCCATAGTAAAGTTAAAGTTGAAAATCATAAAAAAGCTAATAACGGAAATCAAAATTTCAATAGATAAAAATTTTTTATGTGAAAGAGATGTAAAATATCCACTAAAAGGATATATAGATAAGAAAAAGCTAGAAATTTAAGATAAATAGTATAGGCTAAAACCAGACGAAAACCTAAAAGTAAAGGATATATCCATGCAAGCTATATATAAACTGATGATTGTTGTCGCCGGTGCATTAGCGCTTACGGCCTGCAAAAAAAGCAATGACAATGCAGCAAAGGGAGCCTCACAACAGCCCATGCCGGTTGCAGCCATAAAAGTCACACCTCAAGATATTCCTTTAAGCTTTGAGTTTCCTGGCCGAGCACAGGGCTCAAAAGAGGTTGAAATCAGAGCCCGCGTCGGAGGTATATTGCTGAAAAGAAATTATACCGAAGGCTCAAGAGTCAATGCCGGCGATGTTTTGTTCGAAATTGATCCGGCACAATATAAAGTCGCATTGGATAAGGCCAAGGCCCAACTCTCTCAAGCCAAAGCACAGCTGTTATCAATGCAACAAAACTGGGACAGAATATCAAAACTCTTTAAACAAAGAGTTGTCAGCGAAAAATCAAAAGATGATGCCCAGGCTTCACTCGATTCTGCAAAAGCGGCTGTGCAAATGGCACAGGCGCAGGTCGATGAAGCACAGTTAAATTTGGATTACACAACGGTAACCGCGCCGGTCGGAGGTTTAACCAGCCTTGAGACCCAATCGGAAGGTAGCTTGATTTCAGCCACTGGCAGCGACAGCTTATTGACTCATATCACCCAAACAGACCCGATTTATGTGATTTTTTCAGCCTCAGAAGGAGAAATAAGCTCACTCATAAATATGGGAGAAAAGGGCTTGATAAAAGCAGACAGTGGTTGCACCACCAATTCTTGCCGCAAAATAACTGCCAAACTAAAGCTTGGGTCAGGAGATACTTATAAAGAGGTTGGATATGTCAATTTCATAAATCCGACTATTGATGAAAATACAGGAACAGTCAAATTGAGAGCCGTTTTCCCAAATCCGGATGGAAAAATAAAGCCCGGACAATTTGTTCGCTTAGTCATGGAAGGCATAACCAGATTAAATGCCTTGGTTGTTCCGCAAGAGGCCATTATGCAAGGCTCAACCGGCTCTTTTGTTTATAAAGTAAATGACAAAGGTTTGGTTGAACCTGTTAATGTCATCACCGGTTTATCAACGGAAGATGAAGGCTGGATAATTGATTCCGGCTTAAAAGACGGCGACATTGTCATCACCAGCAACTTAATGAAGCTAAGAACCGGAATGCCTGTTTCGGCACAAATCTCGACAGAGCAGGCAACAACCGCCGGTGTAACGGAATAAGATAAATAAAATCAAGTAGAAAAGGGAAGCGTAATGTTTTCAAAGTTTTTTATCAATCGTCCGATATTTGCCACGGTTGTCTCTTTGGTCTTTATTTTGGCAGGATTGGTATCAATGGAAGTTCTGCCGGTTGAACAATATCCAAACATTGTTCCGACAGAAATCCAAATTTCAGCAACTTACCCCGGAGCAACGGCCGAAGTTTTGGCCGATACGGTTGCAGCGCCAATAGAACAAGAAGTCAACGGCGTTCAAAATATGATATATATGTATTCAAACGCAACATCAAGCGGATATTTAACGATTGGTGTCGTGTTTGATATCGGAACGGACCCTGATCAGGCAACAATTGACGTCAACAATAAGGTTCAGGCTGCCACGCCGAAGTTGCCGAGTGAAGTAACCAAAAATGGTGTAACGGTTGAGCAGAAGTCAAACTCGATTCTGCAGGTCGTTATGATGAAATCAGACACAGACAGATATGACACGCTTTATGTTTCGAACTATGCTTTGTTAAACGTCTTGGATGAAATAAAGAGAATTAAAGGCGTCGGAAGTGCTTCGCTTTTTGCCTCACAAGATTATTCCATGAGAATATGGCTCAGCCCTGACAAGTTAGCGGACCATAACTTGACGTCACAAGATGTGATTAATGCGATTCAAAACCAAAACTCACAGTTTGCGGCTGGTCAGTTTGGTCAAGAACCAATGGATGAAAAGCAACCATATACATACTCGGTTAACACCAAGGGCCGTCTGATAAATGCAGAAGAATTCGGCAATATAATCTTGAAAACAAATTCAAACGGAGCCATGCTTCGCCTGAAAGATGTTGCAAGAATTGAGTTAGGAGCGCAGGATTACAGCGTAAATTCAAAATTCAACGGAGAGAAGGCCGTTGCTTTCGCTGTTTATTTGCAGCCTGGAGCAAATGCCTTGGAAACAGCCGAGCAAGTTAAACAAAAAATGGAAGAGCTGTCTAAGCGTTTTCCTGAAGGCATAACCTATAAAATCCCGTATGATACAACTTTGTTCGTAAATACCTCCATCAAAGAAGTTATTCATACATTTTTTGAAGCGGTATTGCTGGTTATTTTGGTTGTTTATTTGTTCTTGCAAAATTTCCGTGCGACGTTGATTCCGATATTGGCCGTTCCGGTTTCGATTATCGGTGCTTTTGCCGGAATGTATTTGCTGGGCTTTTCAATAAACTTATTGACGTTGTTCGGTTTGATTTTGGCAATCGGTATCGTTGTGGACGACGCGATTGTTGTGCTGGAAAACGTTGAACGTTTGATGAGCGAAGAGGGACTAAGCCCGAAAGATGCAGCCATAAAGGCAATGGAAGAAGTTTCCGGAGCGGTTGTTGCAATCGCCTTGGTTTTATCGGCGGTATTTTTACCGATTGCCTTTTTGGGGGGTATGACCGGCGTTATGTATAAGCAGTTTTCGGTAACGATTGCCGTTTCGGTTATTATTTCGGCTTTAATGGCTTTGACCTTGACGCCATCGCTCTGCGCTTTGTTGATTAAGAAAAACAAGCATGAGCCCAAAGGCTTTTTCAAATGGTTTGACGCTTTTTTTGAGAAAGTAACAAATGGTTATTTAGCTTGCGTTAAATTCTTTATCACGCATCGCAAAACGGCTCTTGGCGGATTTTTAGCAGTAATTATTGGGATTCTGGCTTTGTTTAAAGTTGTTCCGAGCGGCTTGGTTCCAATGGAAGATATGGGAAATTTGCTGATGGCTTATGATATGCCACCGGCTTCATCTCTGCCACGCACAACAGCATTCACATCCAAAGTTTCGGATATGGTCAGAAAGAATGACAATGTCACAGACTTATTGACAATTAACGGCTATAACATACTTTCATCAAGCCAAAACACTTATTCCGGTATCAGTTTTATTATCTTAAAAAACTGGGATGAGCGCAAAAAGGCTGACCAAAAAAAACTGGGATGAGCGCAAAAAGGCTGACCAAAGTGCCTCTTACTTGAGTAATGTCTTTACCGGTATCGGCATGAGCCAACCCGAAGGTATCGGTTACTCGTTTAGCATGCCGCCGATTATGGGAATGAGTATGACCGGAGGTTTTGAAGCCTATGTTCAAAACCGTGCCGGCAGCAGTTCTGCCGAGTTGATGAAAAAGACCGAAGAGCTGATTAAGGCAGCCAATGAGCATCCGGCTCTGGCTAATGTTAAAACAACATTCTCGGTTTCAACGCCGCAGTATACGATTGATTTGGATAGAGAAAAAGCAATGACCATGGATGTATCGATTGGCTCAATCTATGCGGTCATGCAGTCAACATTCGGAAGCCTGTATGTTAATGACTTTACCTATCTGGGCCGCAACTTCCGCGTAACCTTGCAGTCAGAGTCACGCTTCAGACGTTCTCCGGATGACTTAAGATATGTCTATGTCAAATCAAGTACCGGAAATTTGGTTCCGCTGTCATCTTTGATAAAAGTCAAGAGAGTGACCGGACCGGAATTGGTTAACCGCTTTAACATTTTCCCTGCAGCAAAGATTTTGGGTGATCCGGCACCGGGCTACAGCTCCGGACAAGCCATTGCAGCCATGGAAGAAGTTGCCGATAAGGTTTTGGGTGATGAATATACCTTGTCGTGGATTGGTTCTGCTTATCAGGAAAAACTGGCCGGCGGTGCATCAACACAAGCCTTTGCTTTCGGCTTAATCATGATATTCTTGATTTTGGCGGCGCAGTACGAAAAATGGTCTTTGCCTTTTGTGGTTATATTGTCAGTACCATTTGCGGTCTTGGGTGCTTTGATCGCCATTTGGTTGAGAGGTATTGATAATGACCTGTACTTCCAAATCGGCTTGGTAACCTTAATTGGTTTGGCCGCAAAGAACGCGATTTTGATTGTAGAATTTGCGATTCAGCAGGTTCACGCCGGCAAAACTTATGTTGATGCGGCACTTGATGCAGCAAAATTGCGTTTCCGCCCGATTGTGATGACATCCTTGGCATTTACCTTCGGCGTATTGCCTTTGGCAATCAGTTCCGGCGCTGGTGCGGCCAGCCGTCACGCGATAGGAACGGGCATGGTCGGCGGAATGTTGGTTTCGACCTTTATTTCGACCATGTTTGTGCCGATGATGTTTGCCATGATAGGCGAGCGTTTTGATACGGAAAATATCCAACGCCGCAAGATTCGCAAACGTGCAATTAAAAGAGGCCGCCCTTTGTTGAAAGATAAAATGCGGTAAAAACAAAAAGCGGAGCATTTGCTTCCGCCACCGGCCGTGAGCAAAACCGCTGTGTTGAAATCACGTTGATTAATATGCAATAATCCGAGCCGCATGACTCAAAAAAACTTCCCCGCACGGCAACCCGAACGGGGAAGTTTGCTATATAATAAGTTGTATTAAACAAATATATGCAACTAATAATTTGCAGTTCCGCTACGCGGAGCTGAATTAAAGAGATAAAGGGATAAAAACCTAAAAAGCGAGGACGGGGCGGACCTCGTTGCTGTTACCCTTACTGCTGTAGCTCAAGCCGTAGCTGTCGTCAAAGTAGGAGTACCACGCGCCGATATTATTGCCCTCGGACGATGACCAAGCGTAGGTGCTTCCTGTGAATTGTATCCCATTTCCATAGGCTAACCCCATATTAACTTCTTGTTGGTGGTAATAAATTGAGGTAATTATTCCTGCTGCCGGTAAGCACCAATCTCCTGCGTTTGTCCCTTCCGTACTATACTCATTTGCTGCCCATACAGCTGGATACTTACTTTT
>CASFMW010000030.1 GCA_949295935.1 uncultured Pseudomonadota bacterium
GTTTGGCAATTATTGGAATTGTGATTTGGCAAATAAAATAGCAGAGTTGGAAAAGAAGATTGATCAACAAGAACAAGATAATGCATTAAAATCCTGTGCAATTGGAAATATATTTTATTCGGATAAAACTTGCTCTGTTTCTATGCAGACAGGGAAAACGCCAATCGGCGTTGTGGTATATACCGGTGGCCAAGGCCATGGACATGTAATGGCATTAAATTCGATAGGAAACTATAATTGGTTAATGGAGAATGGAGATATTCCAACATTAATAAACTTTAGCGGTTCAGATATTGCAAGTTATGATTTAAATAGCTGTCTTAATACAGAGAAAATAATTGCAGCGGGAGATAAGAGTACCTATCCGGCAGCCTGGGCGGCACATGAGTATAACAGCAGGAATATTTACCTCATATTATAACAATCAACAGCTAGTAAATATAGGCATGACGAATGCGGGTGGGACACAAATCACAACTAGCACCAAAGCTTGGTCGTCGTCCGAGTACAATAGTAACGGCGCGTGGATCTCATACTTTAGCAGCAGTTACGGTTTGACCATCAGCAGTAAGGGTAGCCGCTACGAGGTCCGCCCTGTGTTAGAGTTTTAAGCGTTATATTCCAGAATTGTGATTTTGGCGATGCCGTAGCGGCGTTCATCAAGCAACTTAAAGGACGTGGGGATGGACAGTTGTTCGTCTTTGTGGGTTTCTAAAACGCAGATGGCGCCGTTTGTCAGCCAGTCTTTTTTAACCGCCTCATTAAGAGCTTTTTCGGTCAAACCCTGATGATAAGGCGCGTCCGAAAAATACAAATTATATTTTTGGTTTTTATTGGCAAAAGGCAGATTTTCGGCCGCGGCTCTGATAAGTTTTATCTTGTCTTTTTCAGCGGGAAAAAGAGCGGCGTTTTTGGCGGCGGCGGTTGTATCTTTATCAATCAGGCAAGCGCTATTTATTCCTCTTGAAACGGCCTCTAGCCCAAAGGCGCCGCTGCCGCAAAAAATCTCAAGCAAGTCATAATCTTCCCAATTGTTCGGCAAAAGAGAATACAAGATGTTAAACACCGCCTCGCGCGCTCGGTCCGAGGTTGGGCGAACGGCTTCCGATAGCGGCGAAAACAGCTTTTTGCCGCGGTAGCGACCTCCGATGATTCTCATTTTGAAAACTTGCTCCCCAGTTGTTCTTTCAAAACCTTTTGCGGGACTTCCTTAACCTCGCCTTTTTTCAAACTTCCAAGTTGGAACGGTCCGTAAGACACGCGAATCAAGCGCGCAACCTCAAGCCCTAAAAACTTCATCACCTTACGAATCTCGCGGTTTTTGCCTTCCTGCAAGGTGACGCTCAGCCAAGCGTTTGTTCCCTGTTCGCTGTCAATCTCTACCTTTATTGAGCCATAAGTGACGCCTTCTATTTCTATGCCTTTCTCCAGCCCTGCTAATTTATCTTTATCCAAGCGGCCGTGAACCTTGACTCGATAACGTCGGCTCCAGCCGTTGGACGGTAATTCCAAACTGCGCGACAACTCTCCGCTGTTGGTCAACAGCAGCAAGCCTTCGGAATTTAAGTCCAGACGGCCGATAGAAATGACTCGCGGCAAGCCTTTGGGCAGGTTATCAAACACCGTGTTTCTGCCTTTTTCATCGCGGTGGGTTGTGACCAATCCCGTCGGCTTGTGATAAACCCACAAGCGAACTTTGTCTTTTTGCGGAAGTTTTTCGCCGTCGATTAAGATTTTTTCCGTGCCTTCAACATTAAAGGCCGGTGTTTCCACCGTTTCTCCATTGACGGTTACGCGTTGTTGTTTTATCAGCTCTTCGGCCTCACGACGCGAACAAACGCCGCTGCGGGCAATAACTTTGGCCAATCTTTCGCTCATCTTTTTGCTTTCCTTCTTTGAAAATTTTTGTATTATATATCAAACTTTTTATATTTTAGCAAAGGATTTATTTATGAACCCCGTTTTTATGCAGCGTGCGCTTGAGCTTGCGCAACAAGCCTTTGATGCCGACGAAGTTCCTATCGGTGCGGTGGTGGTTAATCCCGAAACCCAAGAGATTGTGGCTGAGGCGCATAATCTGTCCGAACATTCGGGCGATATGACGGCTCATGCCGAGCTGTTGGCTTTGCGCAAAGCTTGTGAAGCCTTAAAGCAAAATCGCCTGCGCGGGCTTGACCTTTATGTTTCGCTTGAGCCTTGCACCATGTGTGCCGCCGCCATATCCTTTGCGCGAATCGAAAATCTGTATTTCGGCGCAGAAGATGTTAAAGGTGGTGCGGTTGTCAACGGTGTGCAATTTTATCAAGCACCGACCTGCCACCACAAGCCTCATGTCGAAGGCGGCATTATGGCTGAAGAATCCGCGGCTCTGCTGAAAAAGTTTTTTTCGCAAAAACGCAAAAAAATCCCTCATGCGGGCGAAAAAAACGCTTGTTAAAATTCTAAAATGTTTTATCCTGTGGGATAGTTTGTTTATATATTTTGTTTGGGAGTTTTTTTGATGTCTGTTCGTACCAGATTTGCGCCAAGTCCGACCGGCTATATGCATATCGGAAATTTGCGCACCGCGCTTTATGAATATCTTATCGCTAAAGCCAATAACGGCGATTTTATTCTTAGAATCGAAGATACCGACCAGAAACGCTTTGTTGAAGGCGCAACCGATATTATTTATTCAACCCTGAAACGCGTCGGAATGTTGTGGGACGAAGGACCGGATATCGGCGGAAATTTCGGGCCTTATATTCAGTCCGAGCGCAAGCCGATTTATGCCGAATATGCCCATAAGTTGGTTGAGCTTGGCGGCGCGCATTATTGTTTTTGCTCTAAAGAACAGGCTGATGAAGAAAAAGACGAAGAGCAAAATATTAAGTTTGAAGACCCGTGCAAGCGTATTCCGCTTGAAGAAGCCAAAAAGCGTGTTGCCGCCGGTGAGCCGTTTGTTATTCGCCAGACAATCAACAAAAAAGGAAAGTCAAAATATCATGACGAAGTTTATGGCGACATCGAAATTGACTATGACGAGCTCGACGAAGGTGTTTTGCTGAAATCTGATGGTTTTCCGACTTATAACTTTGCCAATGTGGTTGATGACCATTTGATGCAGATTACGCATGTGGTGCGCGGAAACGAATATGTGTCTTCCACCCCGAAATATAACTTGATTTATGAATCTTTCGGCTGGACGCCGCCGCATTATGTTCATGTGCCGCCGGTTATGAAAGATGCTCAACACAAGCTCAGCAAGCGCAATGGTGATGCTTCTTTCCAAGACTTGGTGGCCAAAGGCTATTTGCCGGAAGCGATTATCAATTATATTGCTTTGCTTGGGTGGAACCCCGGTGATGACCGCGAAATCTTTTCATTAGACGAGTTGAAAAAGGTCTTTTCAATTGAGCGGCTTAATCGTTCGCCGGCGATTTTTGACATTGTCAAGCTCACTTGGATGAACGGGCAATATATCCGCCAGCTTAGCGAAGATGAGTTTTTTGCTTATGCCGAGCCGTATTTGAAGCAAACGCTGACTCGCAATGTCGATATCAAGGCTTTGGCTCGCGTGTTGCAGCCACGTTTGGAAGTCTTTTCGGATATTCCGAGCCAAATCGGTTTTATCAATAATGTTGCGGAATTTGATACCACGCTTTATATCAACAAAAAGATGAAGACCGACCAAGCTGTTGCCAAGCAGGCTCTTGCCTTTGCGCTTGAAAGACTGAAGACCGTTAACGATTGGTCTAATGACAATCTCTTTGCCGAGCTGAAAGCCCTTGCCGAAGAAAAAGGCCTGAAAAACGGGCAGATTATGTATCCGGTGCGTATTGCGCTCAGCGGACGGGAAACCACCCCAGGCGGCGCAACCGAAATTGCAGTGATTATCGGCAAGAACGAAACCTTGCGCCGAATCGAAAACGCACTTGAGAGATTGTAGGAATATCTATCACAAAAAAATAAAGCAGATGAAAATCTGCTTTATTTTTTTATCTTATTTGCTTTTACTCATATTGATATGGACGCTTTCATCAAGGTAATACATATCTCCGGTAAGCGGGTCTATTATCAGATATCCGATTAAACCGCCGATAACTAAATTTCCGGCATAATACCAGCCACTGACGTGCCAATCGACAATGGTTGTTTCGGTCTTATAGCCTTCTTTTGACGCTATTACGGTATATTTCTCCGGACTGAAATATCCGGGGGTGGAAGTTTTTAAGGTTATTGTGGTTGGGGTTTGGCCTTCAAACACAACTTCGCCCGAACGGTTCATGATTTTTATATTAACATTATCAACATTAGACTTAAACGGTACGGCCTGTGTGTTTTCTCTCATGACCGTGGCGCAAGAACATATCAGCCCTGAAAACAGGCCGATTGCTAAGATTAAAAAGATTTTTTTCATACGATTAACATCCTTATTATTAATTTAAAACAAAACCCGCTTTTTTTGATAAAAGGCGGGCGGATGTTAGAAAACCGTATACCATCAGACGGCTCGGCTTATTTGGCCAAAGCCTTATTCGCCGACATCCGTCCGAATACAGAACGAAAATCGGCATAAGAATTTGAGTCGCTTATGCAAACGACAATGGTATTTTTGTGGGTTTTCTAAGCCCTTGGCAGAATTGTTTTCTACGCAATTCTGACAGACTAAAGCCTATACAGATTTAATACATAAATCAAGCAAAATTTATTTCTTATTTTTTTATCCGGCGAGATAGGTGCGGACGGCGTCGTCTTGTTCAAACAAATAGAGCAAGATTCTCAAGGCTTCGCCCCGCGGGGTTTTGAGTTGAGAATCGGTTTCAACAATCATTTTGGCGTCTTTATTGGCGGTATAGAGCAAGTCTTTATGTACCGTCATGTCTGCCACCTTAAACAGACTGAAACCCGACTGGCGCGTGCCTAATATCTCGCCGCCGCCTCTTAGCTCTAAGTCTTTTTCCGCAATTTCAAAGCCGTCTTCGGTGCGGCGCATGATGTCTAAGCGGGCGCGTGAAGTTTCCGACAACGGAAAGCCATACATCAAAATACAATTTGAGGCCTGAAATCCCCTTTTAATACGGCCGCGGAGTTGGTGGAGTTGCGCCAAACCGAATCGCTCGGCGTGTTCGACAATCATAATCGTGGCTTCCGGCACGTTTACACCGACTTCAATAACGGTTGTGGCAACCAATAGGGTTAATTCTCCGTGCTTAAAGCGTTCCATGACTGCGTCTTTTTCCGACTCTTTCATTTTGCCATGGACAAGCCCTACCTTGTCGCCAAATATTTTTTTCAGTGTTTCATAGCGTTCTTCCGCCGCGGCAAGGTCTATTTTTTCCGACTCTTCAACCAATGGGCAAACCCAATAAGCACGGCAACCTTCCTCTAATTTGCGCTTTAAGCCGGCGACGACATCCGTCATTCTGCTCAAAGGCAAAACCCGCGTGTCCACCGGTTTTCGCCCTGCCGGAACTTCATCGATTTTGGAATATTCCATATCGCCGTAAGCGGTTAAAACCAGCGTTCGGGGAATCGGTGTGGCGGTCATAACCAAAACATCAGCCTCGTGCCCTTTGCCGGACAAAGATAATCTTTGCTGAACGCCGAAGCGGTGTTGTTCATCGACGACAACGAATCCTAAATCTTTGAATTTGACATCATCGACAAACAAAGCATGCGTGCCGATTAAAATATCAATTTCACCTTTTTCGAGCGCGGCTAAAAGCTGCTGGCGGGCACGGCCTTTTACCCTTCCGGTCAAAAGTGCCGCCTTAACCCCAATTTTGGCACACAAAGGTTCAATTGTTTCATAATGCTGCTTGGCCAAAATCTCGGTCGGCGCCATAATCGCCGCCTGTGCGCCACATTCCACGATATTTAACATACTTAACAGAGCGACAATGGTCTTGCCGGAGCCGACATCGCCTTGCAATAATCTTAACATTCGGAACGGGGCTTTTTGGTCGGCAAAAATTTCTTCAAGCACGCGTTGTTGTGCTCCGGTCAATTCAAAAGGTAATTCGGCCAAAACTTGTTTGCGATAGCGGCCATCGCCCGAAAAAGCGCGTCCGGCCTGCTTCTTAACCTTATTTCTGACTAAAGCCAGAGCTAACTGATTGGCCAAAAGTTCGTCATAAGCCAAGCGGCGATGTGCCAAAGAGGTTGGCTCGGTGCCGGCGATGGTTTGGGGATTATGCGCTGCTTCAAGTGCCTTGCGAAAAGGCATGAAATTTTCTTTTTGCTTAAAGTGTGTATCCAGCCATTCGGGATAATCCTGAACACGTTGCAAAGCCTGAGTTATCAGCTTATGCAGCATTTTATTGCTTACGCCGGCGGTCAAAGGATAAACCGCCTCTTTTCCGATAATCTTTTCAGCCTCCTCAGGCTTGACGATATAATCAGGATGCGTCATTTGCAGTAGGCCGTTAAAGCGCTCGACCTTGCCGCTGATAACTCTTTCTTGCCCCGTCGGCAGATTTTTTTCAATCGAATCCTTATAAACCTTGAAAAAGTTTAAGACCATTTCGCCGCTGTCGTCCTCGGCATAAACCTTATACGGCTGTTTGCGAGTTTTGGGCGGTTGGTGCTCGGTGATGCGGACTTTCAAAGTCGCTACCCTGCCCTCTTGCGCTTGTTTTATCTTGGGACAGTAGCTCCTGTCAATAATGCTATAAGGCAAGTGCCACAGAAGATTGACCACCTTTTCGCCGCAGAGCTTTTTTATCAGCTTTTCATAGCGCGCACCTATCCCTTTTAAGGAAGCGACATCCGTAAACAGCGGAAATAATACCTGCGGGCGCATTTTACCTTTCCCCCTTGATTTCGTGATTTTTGTTGAAGAAAATTGTTGCTATTGCGCTTTATTCTATATATTTTATTATCAGTTGTAAACAATTTAAGATGAGTTCTTATGCCGCTTAATATCGGACATCTTGAAAATATCACGCTTTCGGGCGTGGCGGACGGTTATGATGCTTTTTTGCTGGCTGAAACGGCAAAAACGCTTGATCGTGATATGCTTTATATCGTTTCAGACGGGGTATCTTTGCAGAGAACCGTTGATTTGTTGCAAAAAATCGCGCCGCAATGCCGGGTGCTGAAACTTCCGGCTTGGGACACCGTGCCTTATGACCGCGTTTCGCCAAATGCCAATATTGTGGCTGAACGTATTTCGACACTAGCCGAGCTGGCCTCTTGCCCCGAATCGAAGTCTTGCCGAATTATTATTGCCAGCGTGGGCGCGGTCCTACAAAAGCTGCCGCCGAAAAAAATCTTTCTTAACGCCATGCGCGAGGTTAAAGTCGGCGGAAAGCTCAATTTTGATGAATTTATTCATTATGCAGTGATTAACGGCTATAACCGCGTCGAGCAAGTTTATGAGCCGGGGGAATATGCCGTGCGCGGTGATATTCTTGATATTTTTCCGGTCGGCACAAAAGAGCCTTTGCGTATTGACCTGTTTGATGATGAGGTTGAAAAAATCCGCACTTTTGATGTGATGAGTCAGCGCTCAACCGGTGAGCTCTCTTCTTATAATTTTCAGGTTATGAACGAAGTGGTGATTGATGCTAATTCGGTCAAGACCTTCCGTTCAAAATATCGAGAAGCTTTCGGTGCCGACGGGCTTAAAGACGAGCTTTATGAAGCGGTTTCTTCCGCGCAAAAATATATGGGTATGGAAAACTGGCTGCCGTTCTTTTATGAAGAGCCGTTACCGTCGATTTTTGATTATTTGCCACGGGCGAAAGTTTTGGTCGGGAAAAATGTTGATGAGGCTGTTTCCTCAAAATGCGATAGCATTGCCGATTATTATCACGCCCGTCTGGAAGCTTTGAAAATCAAGTCAACCTCCGAAGTTGATTCTTATCACCCGATTAATCCGCATCTTCTTTATTTGGAAGAAAAAGATGTATCATCCCTTCTCTCGCAGAAAAAGGCGGTGTTCTTTTCATCGCTGTCAACGCCGACATCTGATACGGTGTTAAACGTCGGGGTGATTCCGGGGCGAAATTTTTCTCATGCCAAAAATGTTAATGCCGCCGAAGTTTATCAGGAACTGAAAAATTATCTTATCGAAAATGCCCGACTGAAACGTGTTATTTGTTGTTTTTCTCAAGGGTCGCGCGAGCGCTTGTTCAGCCTGATGTCGGAATATGGTTTCAGCGACTTGACTTTTGCCGATGCTTGGGATGATGCCCTCAAAAAGGCACAGAAAAAGCAAATTGTTCTTACCATTCTGCCGCTGGAACATGGTTTTCGCTCCGCCGTTGATATTAAAAACGGCGATGACTGGTGTTTTATCTCGGAGCAAGATATTCTCGGAGAACGCCAGCACCACCGCACACGCAAAGTGACATCCAAAGACTTTATTGCCGATGTCGGGTCTCTGAATGTCGGTGAACTTGTGGTTCATATCGAACATGGTGTCGGGCGGTTCTTGGGCCTGGAAAATATTACCGCCGGCGGCGCACCGCATGACTGCCTTAAAATTCTTTATGCTAATGATTCAAAGCTCTTCGTGCCGGTGGAAAATATTGATGTTCTTTCACGCTATGGCTCCGAAGATGATAATGTTCAGCTTGATGTTTTGGGCGGTGCTGCTTGGCAGGCGAAAAAAGCTCGTGCCAAAGAAAGAATCAAAGACATTGCCGAAAAGCTGATTAAAATTGCGGCCGAACGGCAGCTCCGCAAAGCCGAATCCTTTGTTCCGCCGCAAGGGCTATATGATGAATTTTGCTCGCGCTTTCCTTATTCCGAAACTGATGACCAGCTCAATGCTATTTCTGATGTTTTGCAAGACCTTGCCGCAGGTATTCCGATGGATAGGCTAGTTTGCGGCGATGTCGGATTTGGCAAGACCGAGGTGGCTCTGCGGGCGGCCTTTTGTGTAGCGGCGGCCGGTGCGCAAGTTGCGCTTATCGTGCCAACCACCCTGCTCGCTCGTCAACATTTTTATAACTTCAAAAAGCGGTTTGAAAATATTCCCATTAGCGTTAAAATGCTTTCTCGTTTGGTGACGCCTAAAGAGGCCAAACAAGTGAAAGAAGGCTTGGAAAACGGCTCGGTCGATATTGTTATCGGAACGCACGCACTTTTGGCAAAAGATATTAAGTTTTCCAACCTTGGACTGCTTATTATTGACGAAGAGCAGCATTTTGGTGTGGCGCACAAAGAAAAGCTTAAATCACTTAAGTCAGATGTTCATGTTTTAACCCTTACGGCAACACCTATTCCGCGCACGTTGCAAATGTCGCTGACCGGTGTTAAACAACTCAGTATTATCGCAACCCCGCCGGTTGATCGTTTGGCCGCGCGCACCTTTGTGATGCCGTTTGATAAGGTGATGATTAAAGAAGCAATTTACCGCGAAAAATTCCGCAACGGGCAAATCTTTTTTGTTTGTCCGCGTGTATCTGATATTTTTGGCGTGGAAAAAGAGCTGCGCGAGCTTGTTCCCGACATTAAAATCCTTGTCGCTCACGGGCAAATGCCGGTAGCAAAACTTGAAGAAGTGATGAATAGTTTTGCTGACGGAAAAGCCGATCTTCTTCTCTCTACCACGATTATCGAATCAGGAATTGATATGCCCAGCGTGAACACAATGATTGTTCACCGTGCCGATATGTTTGGTTTGGCACAACTTTATCAGCTTCGTGGACGTGTCGGGCGGTCAAAAGTTCGCGGCTACTGCTACTTTACCGTGCCCAAACAAAAAAATCTGAAGCCCGTGGCTGAGCGTCGTCTCTCCATTCTGCAGGCGCTTGACACTTTGGGAGCCGGGTTCTCCCTCGCCAGTCATGATATGGATATTCGCGGTTCAGGCAATGTTTTAGGCGAAGAGCAATCCGGACATATCAAAGATGTCGGTATTGCCCTTTATCAGCATATGTTGGAAGAAGAAATTATGCGCCTTAAATCTGCCGAAACGAAAGCAGTCTCTTCTTCGACCCAAGAGATTCATGACTGGGCACCGCAAATCACTACCGGTATTCCGATTATGATTCCAGAAACTTATGTTCGCGACCTTGGCGTGCGGTTGGGGCTTTATAAGCGTATCGGCGATATCAAAGACAAAGAATCTCTGCTTAATATACGCGAAGAACTGACCGACCGCTTTGGTAAAATTCCGCAAGAGGTTGAGAACCTTCTCCAGACCGTCGAAATCAAACAGCTTTGCTATATGGCCAATGTGGCAAAAATTGATGCCGGTGCCAAAGGTATTCTCATTGCTTTTCATAATAACACCTTCAAAAACGCCGACAAGCTTCTTGACTTTATTGCTCGGCAAGGTGGCTCGATTAAAGTTCGCCCTGACCAAAGGCTGTTCCTTGAGCGTAATCTGGAATCTTATGCGGCTCGCATTGATACCATAAAGCGTTTTGTTTCTCGATTGGCTGAGCTGGCGGTGTGATATGATTATGAAGCTCTATTCCGAAAGTAAGGCCTCTGCCGATTTTTCTAACCTGACAGCCAATATTTTGTTTGATAATGTTCTGCATGAAGAAAATATCGCCATTCGCAATATCTGGCAAAAAGGTGATAATTGTTATTTTAATGTTTATTTTTATTCCAGCGGAAAAACCAAAGTACTGGATGTTCATTATATTTATGACATTCTGGATCATGACAGCGGCCGCTATTACAAAGATATTAATAAATTTATTGAAGATTACGTTAAGCGCAGCAGCTCAAACCCAACCAGACAACCTGTTTTAAGAGAAGGCGAAAAAATTGAGCAAAATTATTTTCTTTTGCAAAAAATTGCGCCCGAGATTACGGTTCTGGCCTTTTTTGCGCGTTTGTCTTCTTGTTTATATGAGGTCAAGCTTAGTGTTGTGACCGACTTTATTCGTCGCGCTATTCCTAACGGCAACGCTTTGCCAAACCAATATATTGAGGCTTATTACAAAAGCCTTAAAATTGATGAGCAAGCCTTTTATGATGCCCTTAACCAGCTTGACACGCAAAATGTTGAGCGTATGAAAGAACTGGCCTCTGATGCTGCAAAAATCAGTGCTGCCGATGGAGTTATTCACTATCAGGAAAAGCTCTTTTTGGCTGAGTTGCTTCAGCATTTGCGCAATTTTGACATTATTCCTGATTTTGAATTCTAGAGCAATTTGTTGTTTGTTTTATTTTGCTGCTCTTCAGTACTTCCCTCTGGGGTTTCAATATATTGTTTCGGCATTTGGTCGGCTATATAACTGAATATATTTGAGCCAAAGGTGTTTCTGATATAAGTTGTTAATTCTGTTGGTTTTGGTGCAAATTTTTCGGCAGCTGCCTGAGCTTTTAGTAACTCTTCTATTTTTAAGCCACTCTCAAGTGCATCTCTTTTGGTAGCGGCTTCTTCTACACCGTTATTGGCGGCTATGCTATACATCATATATGCCTGAAGAATGTTTTTGGGATAAACCTTTCCTTCCGCATATATATTTGCAAGATGAACGGTTGCATTTACGTTGCCCTGCAAAAAAGCATGTCCCAAGTACGTGACGGCATTGCCATAGTTTTTTGTTGTTCCGTCTCCGGTCAAGTACATTAATCCGGTGAAAAGTTGAGCATCATCGTATCCGGCTTTTGCGGCTGTTCTCATCAAGGTAAAGGCGCGCTTGTAGTCTTGCGGAACGATAAAACCACGGTAGTAAGCATAGCCGAGCATAAATTGGGCGGCAAGATTGCCTTTTTGTCCGGCCTGAACAAAGTAGTCCATTGCTTTGCGATTATCTTGTGCGACGCCATTGCCGCTCAAATATAAAAAGGCTAAATTCAGGGCTGATTCTTCATTGCCTTTATCCGCTGCCTGAGCAAAAAGTGCGGCGGCTTTATTCATGTCTTTTGATGTGCCGATGCCACTGTAATATAAGCTTCCCAAATTATTTATGGCAATGATATCGCCTTGTTTGGCGGCCATTTCATAATATTCAAATGATTTTTTATAGTCTTGAGAAACATTATTGGCGCCATCACCATACAAATACATATAGCCTAGTGACAACTGTGCATCTACGTTGCCTTCATTGGCTTGTCTGGTCAACATTTCAACAAAAGTTTCTTGATTTTTTGCAGCTTCTTGTTTTAAGCCCTCGTCATCTTTCTTGAAAAAGTTCAGAAAAGAGAAAAAGCCTTTTTTTTCTTCTTTTGGCTCTGCGTTTTGTTCCTGAGCCGGTGCTTGCTCTTCTGCAATGGTAGATGATTTCTCTTCAGCAGTGATTTCTGTGGTTTGCGGAGCTTTTTTCTCTGCTCTTAAATTTTTTATCTCCGGCAACGAATCGACACTCGGCTTGGCTTTTTCCGTCGTTTGTGTTTCTATTCCTAAGTCTACGATTTGTGCCTGCGCAGATGCTGAGGTCAGCAATCCCGCAATTATCCCTGCGCCCAATAAAATTTTCATCTTTTCCTTCCCTCTTGGAACTTTTTTTATATAATATCAGCATATTTATTCTTGACAAGCAACTTTTCTTTTTATCTCATATATTTTCATTAATCATTTTTAAGTAAATCATTGATATATTGCTGTTAAGTTTAATTTTTGGTATCGAGAAATTCCGTGATGAAAATGATCAGACCTATAGTCAATGCAAGCAAAATCATTGACCCCTTTGACGCTGTTATTGTTGGCTTTAACGGTGTTTTGACCGAAGGAAACGGTATAAAACAAGATGCTGTTAATGCCTTAATTAACATGAAAAAAGCCGGTAAGTCCGTTGTTCTTTGTTCAAATTCTCCGCTGCGCGTTTCGCAGATTGCTGATATTTTGTATGAGAACAAAGAACCGCTTAATGTGTTTGATGCCATTGTTTCTGCCGGTGAGATTTTGCACTACAAACTCAAAAACAAAAGTGGTGAATTTTCTCAGCTCGGCAAGCGCTATTTTCAGCTTGGCTCAAAGAAAAATTCTGCCATTTTTGCTCATCTTGACTATGAACGCGTTGCTGACCTTGGCTCTGCTGATTTTGTTTACATGGAAAGTGTGGAAAATCTTGATGATGTGATTGAAAAGTATCTTCCTGATTTGCAGCAAGCCGTTGCGCTGAACTTGCCTTTTGTGGCCGCAGGAAATGATACGTCTTCATTCAAAGACGGAAAGATTTGTATTGCTCCGGGGGCTATTGCCGAACAATATGCCGTGCTTGGTGGAAAAATTATTACCCTCGGTAAGCCGGATCCTATTATTACGGCTTATTGCTTAGAGGCATTACCTCAAAATTTGGCAAAAGAAAAAATTTTGGTTATCGGCGATAATATCGCTACCGACATCAAAGGAGCTAATCTTGCCGGACTTAGCAGTATTTTGGTTTCAAAAGGGGTTCATGTGAACTTCCTCGGAGAAGGATACATCTCTGATGTAGCAAAAACCAGAGAGCTTGCCCTTAGTCTTGATGCTTATCCTGATTTTGTGATTTCAAATCTGCGGTGGTAATTTTATTGCGCAGAAGAAAGTTCTTCTTGCAAAAGCTGTAATTCCAGCCATTCATTTTCTTTGGCTTCGAGTTCGGCTTGAAGATTTGCGCGCTCGGTGCTTAAGCTTGTGAACTTTTCTCTGTCAGCATTATACAAAGCAGAATCTCCCAGAGCCTCATCTATTTCTTGAATTTTTTGTTCTATTTGCTCAATTTCTTGTGGGAGCAAGTCGAGTTTGCGCTGTTGTGAATAGCTCAATTTTTGTTTTTTTTCGGCTTTGGGTTGGCGAATATCTTCTACCTTAGTTTTATCTTTCTTTTCCTTTTCAGGAGCTTTCTTGGCTTGGGGTTTATTTTTTAACTTTTCTTCGAGCTCGCTGTAGCTTCCGGGGAATTCTTCCACCTTGCCGCTGCCATCCATATAAATCACTGAAGTCACAACCCTGTCCAGAAAATCGCGGTCATGGCTGACAATCAGCGCCGTGCCTTCATACTCATCTAAAACTTCTTGCAACAAGTCTATCGTATCCATATCCAAATCATTGGTCGGTTCATCCAAAACCAAAAAATTGGACGGGCGCGCCAAAGCCAGAGCCAGCATTAAGCGGCTGCGTTCTCCGCCGGACAATGCTCCGACCGGACATTGAGCCTGTTCCGGTTTGAACAAAAAGTCTTTCAAATAAGCAACAACATGACGATATTGTCCGCGGACATAAATATGGTCGCCTTCATTGCACAAAGTTTTCCAGAGCGTTTTTTTGTTATCTAAATCAGCCAGATTTTGATCAAAATAAGCTTCTTCAAGATTTTTTCCTATCCGTACGAATCCTGAATCAGGTTCAATCCTTTTGGTCAGGAGTTTTACCAAAGTGGTTTTTCCGGCACCGTTTGGTCCGACAATGCCGATTTTGTTGCCTCTTAACACTTTGATTGAAAAATCTTTTACTAGATTTTTATCGCCATAACTTTTATTAATGTGCTTTGCTTCAATCACAAGTCTTGAGCGGCCGTCGCTTTCTTCAACCTCAAGATTGATGCGGCCGGTTTGTTTGATTTGAGTGCGGCGTTCTTCTCGTAATTTTTGCAAGCGGCGCAGGCGACCCATGTTGCGTTTGCGTCTGGCGGTTACCCCCTTATGCAGCCACTCGGTTTCGGCCTCGATTTTTTTATTTAAGTGTTTTTGTTCAATAATCTCTTGCTCTATCAGCTGCTCCTGCCATTCTTCAAAATTTTCGTAGCCTTTGTTATTGCGATGCATAACGCCGCGGTCAAGCCAGAAGGTGTTTTTTGAAATGTTTTTCAGAAACATTCTATCATGGCTGATAACAATGACTGCGCCGGAAAAGTTTTTGATTATCTCTTCCAGTTTTTCAATCGTGGGCATATCCAAATGGTTGGTCGGCTCATCAAGCAGCAAAATATCAGGCTCGTTAATCAGTGTTTTGGCCAGTGCGGCTTTTCTTCTCTCTCCTCCGGAAGATTCATCGGGGGCTTGATTAGCAGCAATTCCTAAATCCTCAATTAAAATATCGGCCTTGTATTCCTGCCCTTTGCCATTATCCGGCAAACCCGATAAGACAACTTCTTTTAGGGTTTTGCATCCATCAAAATTTGGGGTTTGGGGCATATAGGCAATTTTGGTTCCCGGTTGGATAAACATTTCTCCCGAATCGGGATCAAGGTCTCCATTAAGAATTTTTAACAAGGTTGATTTTCCGGTGCCGTTGCGCCCAACTAAAGCGATTTTATCGCCTCGATTGACATATAATTCTACATTGCTGAAAAGTTCTTTCGGCCCAAAACTTAATTTTATTCCTTTAACAGTGAGAATCGGCGGTTCAAACATCTTTTTATTACAAATCGCCTTCTATGAGTTGGAGACCTTCAATCTCCCACTCTATGCCTTTGGCCGCCCACATAAAAAAGTCGCTCACTTTTTCTTCCTTAATGCCGATTTTGGTGCCGATATTATATATGGTCGAGATTTCTTCATCCGACAACTCGTGGTTAGAGACGGCCACCAAAATCATCTCTCGCAAGATGTATCTCTTTACTTTGATATCTTTGATTTGTTTTATCAGGCTATAAACTTCTGCCGGAGATTTTGCATGTTTGATTTTTTTGATATTTTCTTCGGTAAAACCAAACTCTTTTATGCGACTCAAAAGATAGTCCATTCGCTTGTTTTTGCTCAAATCCATTATGTAAAGCAAGCTGGTGACAAAGATTGTTTTTTCTTCTGCGCTTAAATCCTCTATGATTGTTGGCACAGTCGTTCTCCCCTAGTTGTTTTCTCTTGTTTCTTATACATTATAAAATTATGATTTGCAAAACAAAATATTTTTATTATATAATAACTTCCAGTTTTTGATTTTTTATAGAGGAATGAATTATGCCTTTGAAGATTGAGCTGAAACCGCATGAAAGTATTATTATCGGTGAGGCACTGATTACTAATGATAATGAAAGAACTCGTTTTTATATTGACGGAAATGTTCCTATTCTGCGCGAAAAGTTTATTTTGCGCGAAAAAGACGCTAATACACCCAGCAAACGTGTATATTTTATTGTGCAGCAGATGTATCTTTCTAAAAATGTGGAAGAATTGCAAAAGCTTTATATTGAATATGTGCGTGATTTGCAAAAAGCGGCGCCGAGCCTTATCCCTTATACCTCTGCAATTACCGACAATATTTTGCGCGGAGATTATTACAGTGCCATTAAAGCTGCGGCCGTTCTGACCAAGAAAGAAGACGAGTTATTCGGCACAATGCTTCATCCCGAGTCGCAAGAGTAAAATACTAAATAAAGTTATCAACCTGAATAAATGTTCAGGTTGTTTTTTTATTAAATTATTTTTAATATAATGATGTTAAAATTATTTTTAGTTTTTGCTTTAATCATTCACAAGAATTGGGAGAAAATGTTATGTCTGATATTTCCTTAACCGCAAGTATGCGCTCTAACTTGCTGTCCTTGCAAAACACTCAGTCTCTGATGGATATGACTCAGGAAAGACTGTCTACGGGTAAAAAAGTTAACTCAGCTATCGATAATCCGTCTTCTTACTATACAGCACAGAGCTTGACCAACCGCGCAGGCGACTTGGAATCTTTGTTGGATAGTATGGGACAAGCTGTCCAGACCATTAAAGCCGCTAACGAAGGTATCGAATCCATCACTTCTTTCGTTGAACAGGCTAAGGCTATTGCGAACTCTGCTCGTGACACTGCCGTTGTTGAAGAGGTTGCCTCTAATGAAATGGCAGGTAAAGGCGATGAAAGTACGTTTATGGCTCAAAATACAGAAATCAGCGTAAAAATCGGCGATAAAACTTATAGCTACCAAGTTGAGGCCGATATTGACTATGCTGATACTGTGAATACCGACCACTTAGATACGTTAGTAGGATATCTTAACAACAATGCAACCGGTGACAATATCAAGCAGGCTTTAGCTGATGCTAATTTGACCTTTGCCGTTGAAGGAAACAGCATTGTTCTTAAAGCGGCAAACACTGCTGAAGATGTGGCCAAGACAGTTGTTTCTGTTTCCGGCGGTGGAATGGAGCTTAACGGCACAATCAACCCGAATGCTCGTGATACTTATGTTGAACAGTTTAACTCTATCATGACACAGATTGACCAGTTGGCTTCTGACGCTTCTTATAAAGGTGTTAACCTCTTGAAGGGTGAAGATTTGAAGGTTGTCTTCAACGAAGATCGTTCTTCCTTCTTGGAAGTTAAAGGTGACCATGCCGATGCTGTTAGCCTCGGTTTGACCGAAGCAACTGCAACTGTATGGAACGATAATACAGGTCTTGATGGTGCTATTACCTCCATTGACGGCGCTATCAACAAATTGCGTGATATGGCTACCAAGTTTGGTAATAACTATTCTATCGTTGAATGGTAATAACTATTCTATCGTTGAAACTCGTCAGGAATTTACCGAAAACTTGATTAACGTGCTTGAAGAAGGTGCTGATGACTTGACCTTGGCCGATATGAACGAAGAATCTGCTAATATGCTTGCTCTGCAGACCAGACAGCAGTTGGCTACTAACTCTTTGTCTTTGGCTTCTCAGGCTGCTCAATCTGTTTTGAGCTTGTTCTAGGAGGAACTTGATTGTACTTAAAGGAGTCGCGCTTGCGGCTCCTTATCTTTTATGAAAATTAACTAAATATTATGGAATATCTGTTATTCTGAGGTCATCTTAATTGTTGCTTTTATGCAAAAATTATGCTACACTGATTAATGTCATCAGAAGGATGATATTAATTTTATTAAACACAAGAATTGGGAGAAAAACCATGGCAGATATATCTTTAACCGCAAGTATGCGCTCTAACTTGCTGTCCTTGCAA
>CASFMW010000031.1 GCA_949295935.1 uncultured Pseudomonadota bacterium
CTACCCTTCAAAAGTTTTAGCCACTTCTTTCATCCACTTGCTGATTTCAATATGCTGCGGACATTGTTTTTCACACAACTTGCACCCAATGCAAGAAGACGCTTTTCCATGCGTTTGGGTTAAATTAGCATAATACATCGCCTGAGCATTAAACGGCTTATCGCGACGTTCTTGCTTTTCGGCATTATACAAAGCAAAATAATCAGGAATAGCGATTTTCATCGGACAAGCTTCAACACAATATTTGCATGCTGTGCAAGGAATAGTAACTTCATCATGCAAAGTTTTAACAGCAGTTTCAACAACCTTAAGCTCTTGCTCAGACAACGGCTTAAAGTTTTGCATGTAAGAGGTATTATCCTCAACTTGTTCCATATTACTCATTCCGCTTAAAACCATCATAACGCCGTCAAGACTAGCCGCATAACGAATAGCCCAAGAAGCAACCGACATATTAGGCTCGGCGTTTTTGAAGATTTTCTCCACCTTCTCAGGAACCATAGCCAAGCTACCGCCTTTAACCGGCTCCATCACAATCACAGGCTTATTATATTTCTGAGCCACTTCATAACACTTACGAGATTGTATGCTGGCATTATCCCAGTCAATATAGTTAATCTGCAACTGAACAAATTCAACCTCGGGATGCTCTTTCAAAACCTCTTCCAACAATTCCGGACCATCATGAAAAGAAAATCCGATTCGTTTGATTTTTCCTTCTTTTTTCTTATCTGCAATAAACTTAAATGTATCAAACTTGCGTGCATTACCGATAGTATTGGCGTTTACATTATGGACAAGGTAATAATCAAAATAATCCAGACCTGTTTTCTCTAACTGTTTATTAAAAATCTCTTCTTGTTGATCCTCACTTCTGAGCATACCGATAGGCATTTTACTGGCTACTGTAAACTTATCTCTCGGATATCGCTCCACCAGAGACTTTCTTAAAGCCACCTCGCTTTCATAGCCCATATACATCCAAGCCGTATCAAAATAGGTAAATCCTCTTTCTAAGAACAAATCCACCATTTTATTTAATTGATTATAATCAATCGACGTTTGATCTTGCGGATTCGTAAGAGGCAAACGCATAAAACCAAAACCGAGTTTGTTTTTGGGATTAATCTGACGCTTTACCTCCTCAGATACAGGAACAACTTCAGCAAATGTCAGTTTGGGCAAAGCGGCCAATGCAAAAGCCGCCAGAGTAGACATCAAAAATTCACGCCTGTTCATCGGTAAATTCCTTTCAAAATAATGCTCACACAACTAAGGTTAGCATTTAGATAATACTCTAAGTCAAGTATTTTTGATGACCAATTTTATAAGTTATTAACAATTTCTATCCGAGCATGAAAACCTCCTTTATACGCAGATAAATGCTCCAAACCAGATTCGACGCTTCCCAATTCAATCAAACTTTTATCCAAAACATTTCCATGATTTCGATAGAAGAAACCAAAATTTCCCCAAGGAGCATAAATAAACATTTTTCCGGCTGTTGCCACCATACCGCGCGGTGCATCAGCCAAAGCTAACGGCTTCGGAAATTCTGATATCTTTTCTTCTCCGGCAAAATCAATAAATTCAAAATCATTAGGAAGCATGTTCAAAAATTGCCTAACAGCCGCATTATCAACCATCTGCACAACAACTTCTTTATTATTATCTAAAATTAATTTAATTTTCATATCATTATCCTTTGACATATTTTGAGCCCACACCCAATGAGTACATCCTAGAAATATAGTAAGAAGAATGAGTAATTTCTTCATAAAACTTATTCCTCATAAATAGGTTTATAATTTTCAATGCTGGTTTCTTTAATCAAATTAATGGTTGTCATCGCGTTAGCCAACCCGATATACGGAATAGCTTGAACCATTGCGGCTAAAAGTGTTTTTTTATCATTACCTGCTTTCAACGCACCGACAACATGAGCACTTAATTGTTTTTCTGCACCCAAAGCAGTTAAGACGACTAAAGATAAAAGTTCTCTTTGCTTAATAGATAATCCGTTTCTGGTATAAAAATCTCCAAAGCAAAAAGTCGTTAAAGTATCAGGAACAACATTGGCATAAATATCAGGCAAAGACACCATAGCTTTTTTAACCTCATCACCATAAAGTTGATTTTGAATCTCCCAGCCTTTTTCATAACGGTTTTCATCAGTTGTGGTTGAAGCATTGTCTAGAGGGAGCTTTATCTCTCTTTCCTTAGCAACTTCATTAAAAACGCCAATAGCATTAAGCGTCCGCGGAAAACCGATATAAGGCGCACATTGATAAATAGCCTCTCTGATTTCAAGAGGAGAATTACCAACATTAAGAGCTGCATTAACATGAGCCTTAAGCTGAGGCAAAGTTTGTAAAGTCGATAAAGCAACAACCGTAATAAGTTCTCTGTCTTTTTCTGTTAAATTTCCGGTATAAAATACATCCCCAAAAATATTACGTTGCAAAATTTCTATAAATTCTGGGTCTGTTGGACTTTTCCCCCGTTCACTTCCAAAAAGGTCTTTATAAACAACATCGGCTTTCTGTGCTCTGGTCATAATATTTTCCTCCGCTAACAGATTGTTTGAACCAAAAGACAAAGCTATAAATAAAATAGCAAGAAATTTTTTCATAAAATCCTCCTTCATAAGATAGCTTGAGTACTATTATGATTGACTACTGATATACAAATTTTAACACCACTTATGGGTGAAAAAATAAATGACCTCACCACGCAAACACAGAAATGGTGGTCAAATAAAGAATAGTAAGCAAGTTAATAACACTAAACCGTATAATTGGAAAGCTTAACTTGCTCAAAATATAAAAGACTACGATTTCAAGGCTTTATAAAAAGTCCAGCCACCGGCATAACTCAACACGTTATCAAATCCGTTCTGCATTAAAATACGCGCAACCACATAACTGGTATAGCCCTTAAAGCAGTGAACCATAATCGGCTTGTCTTTCGGCAGCTCGTTCAGGCGAGTGCGAATTTGTGCGGCCGGAATATTAATGGCGCCGTCAATATGCTCTTGCTCATAAACATTTTGCGGACGCACATCTAATACCGTTAAACCTTCAAAATCTGTTCCAAAGTATGGCTTAACCAAACCTTGACGAACATTTTCAATAGCCATACCGATAAGATTGACAGGATCTTTCGCGCCGGAATAAGGCGGTGCATAACAAAGCTCAGCATCACGCAAATCCGCTGTTGTACCGTTTAGGCGCATAATGGTCGCAATAACGTCGATACGTTTATCAACCCCTTCCTTGCCAACGGCTTGCGCACCGAGAATTTTTCCGTCTTGGTTATAAAGAACTTTTAATGTCAGGTTGTGCGCATTCGGATAATATCCGGCATGAGAATTTGCAACAATAACCATTTTCTCATACGCAATACCTGATTTTTGCAGTTGCTTTTCGTTATTTCCGGTAAAAGCAGCTGTCAAATCAAAAACTTTCACAATGCCGGTTCCTTGTGTTCCCATATAAGGATAAGGATTCTTTTGAGCGATATGGTCAGCAATTAAGCGCCCTTGGCGATTTGCCGGTCCAGCCAAGGCAATCATTGTTGAATGATGAGAAATAAAGTCTTTCACGGCCACACAATCCCCACAAGCATAAACATCATCAAAATTCGTCTGCATATAGTCATTGACAATAACGGCACCGCGTTCGGTTAAAGCAATTCCAGCCTCTTGCGCCAAATGAGTTTCAGGACGTACACCAAGCGCCAAAACCACCATATCAGCGGCAACTTTTGTTCCGGAAGAAAGGATAATTCCGTCAGGCAAAATCTCTTTTAATCCATCTCCAAGATAAAGAGCCATCCCCTTTTGCTTCAATTCATGATGAACTTGAGCCACCATATCTGCATCAAGAGGTGCTAAAACTTGCGAAGACAATTCAACAAGAGAGGTATGAAGTCCAAGATGACAAAGATTTTCAGCCACTTCAACACCAATAAAGCCCCCGCCGACCACAACTGCATTTTTCGGATGATGCTCGGCAATAAACGCTTTAATTTTATCAGCATCAGCCAAATGCTTAACCACGAAGCTCGGTAAGTTTGAAGCTCCATCAAAAACTGGAACAATCGGCTGAGCACCCATGGAGAGAACAAGCTTGTCATAATTCAAAATGTCACCTTGAGCGGTGGTAATAGTTTTAGCCAGAGGATTAATAGCAACAACTTCAGTATTAAGCTGAACATCAATATTAAATATTTTTTTCATAAACGCCGGCGTTGCCACTTGCATAACATCACGGTTGTCAATAACATCACCGATAAAATAAGGCAACCCGCAACTGGCAATAGAGGTTTCTCCGCTTTTTTCAAGAATAGTTATCTCGGCCTTATCATCCAAACGACGCATACGCGCAGCAAAACTAGCACCCCCTGCACCCCCACCGATAACAACAATCTTCATCGTTCCTCTCTCCTTGCAAAATTAAACTTCCTGTTAGTCTACACCAAAAAAACAATCTTTCAAGATATATCACTAACCAAATTACCGCAGCTAAAGCTGATTCTCTGTACAGGACAATAAAGAAATAATACCAGATAATGCAATAAAAAATAATAAAATCTTTTTCATAATAAATGTAATAATTGGTAAAACATATTATATATACCATTTTCTTACCTTTAAGGCAAGCCTTTTGATATCTTATTTTGACAAAATCATCAAATTTAACATTTTTTGTAACAATTTAGTTTGAATAATTGAGTTTTCCCACCTCTTGCACAAACAAAAAAACCTCTTCTTTGCGAAGAGGCTTTTATATGGTGGGCCCTGATGGACTCGAACCAACGACCAGACCGTTATGAGCGGCCTGCTCTAACCAACTGAGCTAAGGGCCCATGACCATCACCGATATGCAACATAAGCGATTATTTACCCTTAGTCAAGAGATAATTTTAAATTTATAAAACAAAAAAAATTGCCGTGAGACAAAACATCTCACAGCAATCTTTAAATCAAATTGATTTCACGCAACCATCCTTATAGAGATAACTTTCTTTGGGAAGATTCTTGTCTTCGGGCATTTCAAACGTTTCACCGTCCTGAATCTCGCGCCAATTTTCACTTTCACCATCTTTCAGCTCATGCATTTTACACATCTGAAAAGAATGCGAAGCAAAAATCTTTACATAAACAATAGCCTTAATCTTCTTTCCGTTAGGCAAACAACCATCAAACTTTGCTACAAAGCAAGGACAACCTACCCAACCCTTAGCACCACGGTCCAACCAAACCAGTTTAACACCATAAACATCTTCAAACTGTTTACTATCCGAAGACACTTCTTCTAACTCATTATCCATAAAATTTGCAGATAACATATCGCACATTGCTTTTAAAGCCATTCTGCGATTTTCAACACACAATTTGCGCTTCATACAATAATAATATTAAATTAATAAATATAAGAAACATAGGTTTCACTAATTTTTCTCTACCACTTCTCTAATAAACAAATCAAGAGCGGCCTTATCCTTTGAAGACATACCTTTGACTTGCCAAGCTTGAATACAAGCCATCATTTTGTCTCTGTGTTCTGAAAAATAAAAAGCAAAGTTATCAAAACAAGCTATAATCAACGCTTGAAAATCACGATAATCAGCCTTCATTTCTGGACACAACTCCTCATCACATAAAAGAGGAAGCTTATTCAGCCAATTAGAAACAATCTTAAACAAAAGAATGATAGACTTTTCCGAAAGGGAGATTTTTTTACAATCCCAGTCACATAACAAGCTATAAGCTTCAACAAAAGAACCTTCAGCCTTTTCTAATAATATTTTCTCCATACGCATAATAATTAAAATGAGAAAGTAAATATATAGCAAAAAAAATTTTTGTCAATATTTATTTGCAACACAAAAAAGTCCCCCGACATGGCGGAGGACTAACACATTAATTATCCAAGAAAGAACGCAGCTTGCGTGATCGGCTCGGATGCTTAAGCTTACGCAATGCTTTCGCCTCAATTTGACGAATACGCTCACGAGTAACATTAAACTGCTGTCCGACTTCTTCCAACGTGTGATCGGTATTCATACCAATACCAAAGCGCATACGCAAAACACGTTCCTCACGTGGGGTTAAAGAAGACAAAATACGTGTACATGTTTCTTTAAGGTTCGAATGAATAGCAGAATCCAAAGGCTGCAACGCACTTTCATCTGCAATAAAATCGCCCAGAGAAGAATCTTCTTCATCACCGACCGGAGCTTCCAAAGAAACCGGCTCTTTAGCAATTTTCATAACCTTACGAACTTTTTCCAAAGGCATAGACAAGCGTTTAGCCACCTCTTCCGGCGTTGGCTCACGTCCCATTTCAGACAACATCTGACGAGAGGTACGAACCAGCTTGTTTATTGTCTCAATCATATGAACAGGAATACGAATAGTGCGAGCTTGGTCAGCAATTGAACGAGTAATAGCCTGTCTAATCCACCAAGTTGCATAAGTTGAGAATTTATAGCCACGGCGATATTCAAATTTATCAACGGCTTTCATCAAACCGATATTACCTTCTTGAATCAAATCAAGGAATTGCAAACCACGGTTTGTATACTTCTTAGCAATAGAAATAACCAAGCGCAGATTAGCCTCAATCATTTCTTTTTTAGCTCGATCAGCCTCACGTTCACCTTTTTTAATAGTATCAACCATACGGCGATATTCAGTAATCGGCAAACCGCACTCTGTTGCCATCTGAGCAACAGAATCTCTCAATCCCTTAATCTCTTTGCCATATTTTTCAACAAAGGCTTTCCAGTGCTTATCTGTTTTTTTAGAAATCTTTTCAAGCCATTTAGAATCAAGTTCCGATTGCTGATAAGCTTCAAGAAAGTCTTCGCGCTTAATTTTGCAAGATAAGGCATAACGCAACAACTTTCCTTCAAGCCCCATCAAACGACGATTAAGATCATTAAGCTGCTCAACCAACTGCTCAATTCTTGTTGAATTAAGATGAATAGAACTCATCAACTCAACCAGCTCTTTTTTAACTTGAAGATATTTTTTATCAACGGCAGGAGCAATCTTCTTACCACTTATAATAGCTTCAATACGTTGGCATTGAATTTTCTTAAAATCATCATAATAGCTTGAAATTTTTGTAAGAATTTCCAAAACCGGCTGCAAAAGAGCGTCTTCCATTGTAGAAACAGAAGCTGACGAACGACCATTCAAACCATCCTCGTCTTCTTCATCCATACCGCCGGAAGATTGAGCTTCTTCGTCATCTGCAATGGACTCATCATCTTCATCAGCAGCATCATCTTCGACAGTATCTTCAAGATCTATATCATCTTGCAAATCATCATCAATATCATCGAGATTTTCTTTATCTTCCAGCTCTTCAGCCACTTTTTCTAAATCATCAACCTGAGTTTCATCTTCGTCAAAAGCCAAAGCTTCGGCATCATCGCCATACATCATTTCCAAATCGACGATATCACGTAACTGCATTGTACCATTAACAAGCTCATCACGCCAACCGGCAATAGCCTTCAGTGTCATAGGACTTTCGCACAAACCATCGATCATAACGGTCTTACCGGCTTCAATACGCTTGGCAATAGCGATTTCACCTTCGCGAGACAAGAGTTCAACAGTTCCCATCTCTTTAAGATACATACGAACAGGATCATCCGAACGTCCAAGCTCTTTTTCATCAAAATTACCGGATTCATCATAATCTTCGTCTTCAAAGTCTTCATCAGCATCAGCGACATCTGCATCCGACTCGGAAACAATACTAATCCCCATATCGGAGATTTCAGTCATAATATCTTCAATTTGTTCAGAAGATTCTTTTTCTGAAGGCAAAGCTTTATTGAGTTCTTCAACAGTAATATAGCCTCTGGCTTTACCTTTATCAATCAGACGTTTTACTGCACTGCCCAAGCTGTCAATCAACGGGGCATCAGCAGAAGTTCCATCATAAAAGTCTTGATTATCAATATCTGACATGACATTCCTTAAAATCGATTTTAAATAAATACAGAGTACAAACGACTCCTAAAAATTGCTAGCAAAGAACTTATTAATAATTTTTCATTAATTTGTCAAGCACTGCTTTTCAAAAAAACGAATTTTTAAGCAGATAATACTAACATAAGATAAATTATTCGTTAATCAAGAGAAGAATTAGAATCAATTAGTGCTTGGCGTTCATTTTTAAGAGATTGGTAAAGAGAATAATCTTCTTCGGAAAACGAAGAAGAATTTTCCATTTTGTTAAGGATATCTTTAATTTCTTTTTCAAGCTGACGGATTTGCACCTCAGCAAGCTTTGTTTCGATATCGCGACGCAGATTACTTTCAAAAGGCTTCTGTAAACGAAACATTTTAAGCTCCCACAAAGAGTTAAGAAGTTTCTTTAAACCTTTTTCTTCCAGTTCGGCACAAAGAACATTACTGTTAAAAGCCTCGTCTCCGTCATGAGCATTAACAATTTCCAACATTGCATCAAATAATTTTTGCAACTCGGCGTTAGGAAAAGAAAACAAAGACATTTTTTCTTCAAATTGCAAAATAAGTTCCGGATAAAAGATAAGAGCTGAAAAAACAAATTTAAGCACTAACTCATCAAGCGTCGTCTTAGGACGAGTCACCTGAACCTTAACCGGCATCTGCCGCCCCGTTTTTTGACCACCTTGCCCGTTCCATTTATTTCCCTGAGAAATACTAGCTAACCAAGCACCTTTTCCAAGTTCGTAATAAATACGCTGCTTCATAGTCTGTTGATAATAAGAACGAACCTGCTCATGAGTAATCTTTGCAACTTCATCCATAATATTTTTTTCAACCAGCGCTTTTTGTTCAGGGGTTGCCACGGGCGCATTATCAAAATTCTTCTTCCAAAGCAAGTCAACAAGCGGCGTTGTCTTGGTTAAATATTCTGCAAAAGCATCATGACCTTTTGCTTTTAAGAATTCATCAGGATCTTGCTTATCGGGAAGAAAGATATATTTAAGAGAATACCCCGGCTTCAAAATAGGCAAAGCTCTATCAACCGAACGAATAGCCGCTTTAATACCGGCCCCATCTCCGTCAAAGCACAAGGTTGGCTCTTCACAAACCTTCCATGCTTCAGTGATTTGTTCTTCGGTCAAAGCTGTTCCAAGCGGCGCAACGGCATATTCAAAACCAAATTTTGACAAGGCAATCACATCCATATAGCCTTCACAAACAATAATATTTTTGGCTTCATACCCTTTCTCTCGAGCATTGTTCAGATTATAAAGTGTGTGGCGTTTGTTAAAAATTGGCGTTTCGGGAGAATTCAAATATTTGGGCTGCCCATCATTCATCACACGTCCCCCAAAAGCAATCGGACGATTCGACTTATCAAAAATAGGAATAATCACGCGGTCTCTGAAGAAGTCAAAAACACGAGAGGTCCCTTCACGTGACGACATTGCGGCTAATCCAAGCTCAATCATATCATGCTCGCTAACACCTTTTGAGGCAAGCCAAGACTTTAAGCCATTATTAGCCGGCGCATAACCGAGGCGAAACTTTGAAATAATCTCATCACCAAAGCCTCGAGCATAAAAATATTCAAGCCCATGACGCCCTTCTGGCAACCGCAGACAGCGCTCAAAATAAGAAACCGCCATCTCCATAATTTCATACTGGGTCTTTCTCTCTTCCGAATGAGCATGATCTTCATGAGAGAGCTTAGGCATTTCAAGACCGGCTTTATCAGCCAGCTTGCGCAAAGCATCAAGAAACGGAAGCCCGTTGGCTTCCATTTCAAACTTCACAATATCACCATGAGCCCCGCAACCAAAGCAGTGATAAAATCCTTTCGCCTCGTTAACGGTAAAAGATGGTGTTTTTTCATTATGAAACGGACAACAAGCCTGATATTCACGTCCTTTGCGAACAAGATTAACCTTAGCGCCCACCACATCAACGATAGACACCTTAGTCCTCAGTTCTTCAATAAAACTTTGTAAATCAGCCATTTACCCGCACAAATTAAAGCAAAATTAGAACATAGTCTTAATCAAACCACTAACTTTACCAAAGTCCATCTGACCGGCATATTTGCCTTTGAGCTCACCCATAACTTTGCCCATATCTTTCATAGAAGTTGCACCGGTTGCAGCAATAGCGGCCTTAACGGCTGCCAAAACTTCATCATCAGACATCTGTTTTGGTAAAAATGTTTCAATTACATTAATTTCAGCTTGTTCTTTATCTGCCAAATCCTGACGATTTCCTTTAAGATACATATCAATAGAATCACGACGCTGTTTAATCATATTCTGCATCATAGAAAGCAAATCAGCTTCAGAGGCTTCTTTAAGACCATTTCCGCGAGCATCAACATCTTTTTCTTTCATACCGGCAATAATCAAGCGAACAGCACTCACACGTTGAGTATCTTTAGCCAGCATAGATTCTTTCAAAGCTTTTTGCAAATCTTCTCTTAACATGACTTTCTCCTTAAACAAAAAAACAATTTTCTTGAGAATAAACACTTTCAGCTAAAATTGCAAGTACCAAAACCACAAAAAAGAGTTGCAGCCAATTCAGGCAGCAACTCTCGAAAGTTTAGATTTTAAACTAAATGCGGTTTAGGACAGATTTTTTTGAGTTGTGTGTAACAATAAAACACCGGACGAACACAATACTCTCCCGTTCCGGAAATTCCGCATATCGCATTTTTTACCCCCATATCTGCAAGTTGATTATTATCAACAAGCATCAACCAATAGCATTCATGGGAAAGCGGCTGAGCCCCTTCTTTACTAAATGCTGAAAAAATATCGTTCACTTCATCAAAATGTTGAAAGATATTATCAGCTTCTCGACGATAAAGCAATCGACCTCGCTTTCCTCTAAACTGCTTAGATTTTGCATAGGCTAAAGCTTGAACATAATTCATTTTTTTGGGAGCATCTTGAGCAGAAATAAGCACACCACCACAGATAACTCCGACAAATGTTTCACCTTCAATTTTCTGATAAGAAATTGTACCATTAGCATAAGCCACAGGAAATCTAAATTTTTTCATACTATAATAATTTAAATTGATAAAATAATGTTAATTCGCACCAAAAGTACAATACAATTAGACAAAAGTCAACAAAAAAAATTAAAAATAAAAACGCATTCCGAGCATAGCTTCCTCATCGTCAAAGGCGTCATGATTTTGCTGATACTTATAATCAAAAGCCACCGCCCAATTCGTTGATAAAGCATATGCCGCTTCCAGAGAATATTTTACCTTTTTGCCATAGTCTGATGTTGCAAAAACCTGTTCAGCTTGCGCAAGAAAACGAAAATCACCGATATCAGCGTAAGCACCAAGGACTGGACCAAGCCCAACATATTGATTTCGCGGTAATGCCCCACCATAAGATGCATAATTATTAAGCAAAGCAAAAACAAAAACTTGAGAAACAGGCTCAAAGGCACAGCCAGCGCCGACAACAAGATTAGCCACATAATTATCCTTTCCGCTGTTTGGATTAATTTCACGATTAATTCCAAACTGAATATTATAAGACAACGGCTGAAACATATCATTAATCGGAGAAAGAGACTTTATTCCCAAAACATCAAAATCTTGTAAGACATAGCGATCAGAGGAATCATAATGACGAGCCGTCAAATTAAGAAAATTAATCTCTGCCCCACGCAAAAAACCATAAGTATTATCAGTTAAAGAATGATACGCCGGACGAAAAGACACTTGTTGAAATCCTTCACCGTTACGAACCCCTGCCCCGATAACAATTCTCTTAGATTCATGAGCTTCAAGAGGAGAATTTGCAGTTTCCAATTCTTTAAAACTACCTTTTTGATCAATCTGATTACGAGCCATCAACAACTTAAAGCTTCGGCGCCGATATTCTTCTAAAGGTAATTCTTTAGCCACATTTTGGTATTGCACATAACGATATACAGCTTCCGACACATCGGCCTTTTCTTCTTCTGACAATCCTTGAAAAGAATAATCTTGTTGATTAATAGCAGAAACAAAAGCTTTTTCCTGAGCTTCATTCATCTGCTGATGTTGATACATCAACTTATGCTGACGAGAAGGACGATAATTAACAGACTTCACCAAATTAGGCTTGCGATAAACAGCTTTGAATGTATCTAAAGGAATTGTTTGCGCCCAAAATTCATCAGCCAGCTTCAAATCAGGACGCACAGCATCAAGAAGCTCCATAAGCATGTAAGAGCAATTTTGCGTAAAGAAATAATAACGTGTCTGCGTATGACCAAGCTCCCAAACATGAGCCACAAAAAGCTCTTTTTCTTCGGGCGTAAAATCAAGAGAAAGCTCCCAAATATCACGATTTTCGATATTATTATAAGTATTTATAATATCATAATAAGGTTTTAACGTATAACCGCCATAATAACCACCCGTCAGCCCCCATAAAGCATAAAGCGGCCCGGGGTTAGGACCGGTAAAAGCCCCATAATTCAAGCCATGCGCCAAAAGTTGCGTCCCTTTTCGCGCCGTATCAATACGAATAAGCGTATGCCCAAATAAAGAAGACGGATTATTCATATAAGCATCGGTAAAAAGAAGCGTAACACCGTCAGGGCGCAAATCATCAACTAACTTTTTATATTCAGAACAGTCCGGAAAATCAGCAGACACCAATCCATTACGTTTCAAAAACAGATAACGCGCGGGAAAAAGACATATTTTTTCAACATCTTTCTGCTTTTCAAACAAATTGATTGTCGCCGTCAGCTCACTTTGAGGATTCTCTCGTCCATCAGCAGCAAGGTAAAAAGTATCAGAATCAATCGCCCCATAATAACCGCCAAACCATGTCGGCCGATAATGAACCAGAGCCAACCACTGCGGAGAAAAAGCCGCATTTTCAGCCGCATAAACAGACAAACTCAGAAAAAGTGTAAAGATAAAAACAAAAAACTTTGTCATGTAAAAAAAAACAAAAAGGGCAAACGCCAACACGCCTGCCCCATCAAAATTAAAGCTATGCCTTCATAATTTCAAATACGGCTAATGTAACCGATACGGCATCAGCATCTTGAGACGGAAAGATATAAGCAAAATTTTTCTGACTCTTTTGAGCAAGTACCTTGCTATCGACATTCATAATACCAGCCAAAGTATCTATTGTCTCTCCCTCACCGCGAGCTGCATCCATGGCATATTGCTCAAGGTTATTTTCCAAGAAAGCAAGAACCATCTTCTGCGTTCCGCCGGTAATACGTCCATGAGGATCACAACCGGATGTACCAAAAGTAATACCAAAGGTCTGAGATCCAAAAAGAGTATTGGTTGTAACGGCCAAGACCTGAGCAACCGGACCGCTCTGACCGCGCCAGGCCATAGAACCAAGACCACAACCGGTACTGTCAATAGCCATTGCCTGAGAAGAAAGCATCATAGCTCCACCAACCAAAGAGGCAAAAAATATTTTTTTCATAAAACATCTCCTTGAGTAAAATTAGCAAATAAAACTCTAACACATCAATAAAAAAAGTATAGCAAAAAAAATAATAAGTCACATCATTGAGTAAAAAACATGGATAATAAAAAAAATATCTTGCAGAATAAAAATAGAATGATATAGTGAAAGAATTGAAAGTGATTGTAACCAGACTGTGACGGAATATTTTCCTTCGCAGTCAAATTTTTCTGATATAACCAAAACAAACAGCCTCCGATATTCAGCAATGAGGTCGGAGCAAATAATTTTTTGAGGTGAAAAATGGATAAGTTTCCTTTAACAAAGAATGGTTTTAACGAACTCGAAGCTGAATTAAAAAGACTAAAGAGCGAAGATCGTCCTAATGTTATTGCAGCAATTGCTGAAGCACGTTCTCATGGTGACTTGTCGGAAAATGCCGAATACTCAGCCGCCAAAGAAAAACAAAGTTTCATTGAAGGACGCATCCAAGAGCTTGAAGCCGTCATCAGCCGTGCCCAAGTCATTGATCCAAGTCAAAACAAAGGCAGCGTCATCCGCTTTGGCGCAACCGTTGTTGTAGCTGATGAAGACACTGATGAAGAAAAACAATATCAAATCGTCGGTGACTATGAAGCAGATATCGAAAAAAACAAAATATCACTTTCTTCTCCGTTAGCCAAAGCCTTGATTGGCAAAGAATGTGGCGACACAGCCGAATATATGGCCCCCGGAGGAAAAAAATCATTTGAGATTATAGACGTCTGCTATAAATAAAAAAATAAAGCCGGTATAAAACACAATACCGGCTTTATTTTTATAAAGAGAGATGATAAAAAACAAAAAAAAGATTCAAAAATGCCAAAGAAAGGACAAATAATATGGCGGACTACAAAACAAAAATATTAATTATCGGCTCCGGACCGGCCGGATATACAGCCGGAATTTATGCTGCAAGAGCCGGATTAAAACCTCTTTTGGTTTCGGGCAATCAACCTGGCGGACAATTAACCATGACCACCAGCATCGAAAATTTCCCCGGTTTCAAAGACCCACAAGACGGAACCATGCTGATGGAAACAATGAAAGAACAGGCTCTTGCTTTAGGCGTTGAAATGATAAACGACCGCATTACCTCCGTCGATACCAGCAAACGCCCGTTTATTTGCGAAAGCGAAAACAATAATCGCTATGAAGCCGATAGTATAATCATCGCCACCGGTTCGTCTGCACGCTGGCTTGGCTTGGAAAGCGAAGAAAAATTCCGCGGTTTTGGTATCTCTGCCTGTGCTACTTGTGATGGCTTTTTCTATCGCAACAAAGACGTTGCAGTTATTGGCGGTGGCAATACAGCCATTGAAGACGCCCTTTATCTAACCAACTTTGCCAAACATGTAACGGTTATCCACCGCCGCGATGAATTAAGAGCGGATAAAGCCTCTCAGCAACGCCTGTTTGCAAACGAAAAAGTTTCCGTTATGTGGGATTCTGTTGTCAGTGAATTTATCGGAACAGATCAACCAAAATCTCTAACAGGCCTAAAGATTAAAAATGTCAAAACCGGAGAATTGTCAGATTTAACGGTAGATGGCGTATTTATCGCTGTCGGACACCATCCGAATACTGAAGTCTTCAAAGACAAGCTTGAACTATCCGAAGACGGCTATATTCAGTGCAAACCCGACAGCTGCGAAACAAATATAAAAGGCATATACGCTGCCGGCGATGTCCGTAACGGCAACTGGAGACAAGCCGTCGTTGCCGCAGGCTCTGGCTGCGTAGCTGCGCTTGAAGCCGAAAAATTTCTCAGCTCCAACGAGAAATAATCAGGGGAAAACAATAATTAATGTTGTAAAAATAACAGACAATGATTATTCTTAAACCAGTGTTCAACAATTTAGAAGGAACAGATAAATGATAAAAAAATGCACACTCAGCGCATGGAGCAAGGGATGCACTCCATCTTGCGCAAAACATGAGCGAGCAGACGGCACCTGCAGTTGTTGTTGCCCAATGCTCGGCTTTTCAATGCTGTTTATCAGTGCAGTATGCATTGGTATCGGCTTGCTGACTATTATCGGCGCAAATTGGGGTAATATTCCAAGCTTTATAAAAGTTATTTTTTACCTTGCTCTTTTTTCAGTTAATATTTATTGGCTGGTCAAAGCCTCTGCAGCCAACAAAGATCACCTAAAAGAAGGCCTTTTGGTCGTTCTAGCTATTTTGTTAATGGCCGGTATAAACTTGGCATCTGACGTATTTGGCCTTCCTGTTCAATACTACGACAGAGTACTAATCTGGTGTGTATTGAGCTTACCGCTTTTGTTCATAACACACAAAAGCTTGCTCAGCTATTTCTGGATTCCTTTACTGTTGTTGGCATTAACAGCCTTGATGAGCCGTTTTGAAACAACAGCTATGATAATTGATACGCTGCATTTACAAGCCCCTGGCGTCATCATGTGGTTGATTGCCTTCTGCTTGTTAATGATCGCGGTTCGCAAAGGAGAAACTTCTCCGTTCGGCCGTGCGGCTTATTTCTGGTTTATGGGAATCATCACCTTAAACTTATTGATTAATGAATTATTACAAGATGTTGGCTTCTACAGCTACGGCGTATTTTTGCGTGACTTACTGTTCACCCCATCAGAATATTGCTGGATATACTGGGTAGCCTGCGCTATTGCTCTGTCTTTCTTCATTTATTCTGATAAAGATGGCAAATATAACGGCAGCGTAATTGCATTGTTAATCTTGATTTTATTCAACTACATTGCTGCTTATACACCGCTTATATTCATTCCTAACTTTGGATTAATCGCTGCCGTTTGCACGTTGGCTATTATGTTGACAGCATTGGTCAGAACAATCGAGCTAGGCAAAAGCGGACTGAGCAAATGGCTCTTGGGTTTAATCTGCTTAAGAATCATCCTGATATATAACCAAAACTTTGGTTCAATTGCTTTAACCGGATTAGGTTTAATTTGCGCCGGCGTTGTCTTTGTATGGATTGCCAAACGCATCGGAATGCAAAACATCGAAGCCGAACAAATTGAAGCCCCTGCAGCAACAAAAGAAGTCAAACAAGAGACTAAAGTTGCCGCTGCACCGGCTGCCAAAAGCAAGGCTCCGGCTAAAAAAGCTCCTGCCCCAAAGAAAAAGGTTGTAAAAAAAGAAAAGAAAACAACCAAGAAATAAGGTCTTAACACCTTAAAAACATAAAGCCTCGCAGAAAGCGGGGCTTTATGTTTAGGTTGACAAATAAAACAAACAACTATATGACAACTTCTATAATTTTATCATTATGTTTTACAATTAAATTTTATGTATTATGGACACACTATTTTATCTGAGCTTAACGCTCAACGTTATTTTCTTGCTATGGTTATACTTTTTTCTCAGAAAAAAAACACCAAACAAAGGAATAGACATTACCGAAGAAAAGTCTCAAGAGCAAACAAAGCACACCGGCTCTACATCAAAGGTTGGGGCAAAAGCAGTACTCAAGATTATAAAAAGTATTATAATCAGTTCAGCACAAACCTATTTTGGAGGACTGCTTATGCC
>CASFMW010000032.1 GCA_949295935.1 uncultured Pseudomonadota bacterium
AGGCATTAGCAGTCCTCCAAAATAGGTTTGTGCTGAACTGATTATAATACTTTTTATAATCTTGAGTACTGCTTTTGCCCCAACCTTTGATGTAGAGCCCGTTTATGGCGGTTTTTTGTTTTAAAAGACCACGGAGTGGTTGATTTGAATCAGCGTGGAAGCTGTTCGACTAGGAGGAGAGGTAGACGGAAGTATGCCGGAGAAGGGCTTATGCCGAGCGACGACGAAGCGGCGCAGTGAGCATTGTGAACAAGTCAATCCTGTCATCCCGACAAAATATAAAAAGACACGCTCTTAAAGTAGTTTTTTTTGTGTCTATTGTCATCTTTTTATATAAAAAAACTTGATTTTTATAAACTATCTTACAGAATATAATATCAGAAAAATTACACAACCAATATATTTTACTCTAGCTCCCAAAGCGGGAAAGAAAATAATATGACCAAGATTTTTAAAGAACAGGTTTTAGAACTTAGGCAAAAATGCAATCGAAACGTATCCTTTCTCGCTAAAAAGGGTATTATAATGGCTATTTTATTTATAATATAACAGAATAAGGAACATGTTGTTATGCTGATAGATATTGATGATACTAAAAAGGTTATTTTTGAGGAAATTATGAATAATCCTGATAAAAACTTTTTTATACAAGGCGGAGCTGGAACCGGCAAATCAACGCTGATTAACTATATCAGAAAACACTTGGGGCGTAAACATGCTGTGGTTGCTCCGACAGGAATCGCCGCTGATTTGATAAATGGGGTAACAATACATTCCTTGTTCAAACTGGGAGGACGCCCTTATTTTCCGCTAAATCTTGTAGAGAAATATAAAAATTATGATGATATCGTTGAACTCATTGACACTTTGATTATTGATGAAGTATCTATGCTGCGAGCCGATATACTAGATACAATCAATATACTTTGCCAGAAAGCTAAAAAAAATTCCCAAATATTCGGTGGGATACAACTGATTTTGGTTGGAGATCTGTATCAACTTCCTCCTGTTTATAGGTATGACATTCATCATTACGATAATAAACAAATCAAAAAGGAAAAAATAGATGCACGTGATTATATGAATGAGACTTATGGCTGCCTACAACCGTTTTTCTTTGATGCTCTCTGCTATCAAGAGGCTGACTTTCAAAAAAGAGAACTAACAACTTGTTATCGGCAAAATGATGCGGAATTCTTAAAAAATCTTAATATAATCAGAGAAAATAATAATAAAAGCATAGATGATGCATTAGATTATTTTAATAATTGTGATGAAAATGACATCAACGTCCCTATTGTTACTTCTACAAGAAGTTTAGCTAAAAAGAAAAATGATGAAGAATTTGAAAAAATTCAAACTGAGGAAAAAATTTTTAAAGGAAAATTTGAAGGCGATTATTACACCAACGGTAATGAAAAGATTTTACAACAAAGAAAAAGTGATGTGCAAGTTCCTGAATTTTTACATTTGAAAAAAACAGCTAAAGTTATGATTTGTAAGAATGATCCGGATGGTGAATATGTTAACGGAACAATCGGTGAAATAGTCGATTTTGGTAAAATATCAGAGGATGGCGTTGGGGTTGATGTTATTAGAGTTAAAATTCAAAACACAAAACATCTGGTTGATATAAAAAAAGCCACTTGGCAGATACAAGAATATGTTAAGAATAATAAAAATGAACTGGAATTAAAGAATATCGGCTCATACACCCAATTTCCCATAAAATTAGCTTATGCCATTACCATCCACAAATCTCAGGGGCAAACTTGGGATGCTATCTGTATAGATTTGGGAAATAATGCTGCTTTTGCTGACGGACAAGTATATGTAGCACTGAGTCGCGTAAAAACTAAAGAAGGAATTCATCTTAAAAGAAAACTATTAGCCTCTGATGTTAGAGTTAACCCTCGCATCGAAGAATTTCTGAAGACCGGAAAACGTCCTGCTCCTCTCACCGATGAGTTAATATGCACTCCTGAAAACGCAGCCGATGCCCTAACCTTCTGGAAAAAATATTTTTCCGAAATTCATGATAACAATTTCAACTATGCCAGCAAAGGAACAAATTCCAATCATCGGCAATCTTTTTGGGCAACATTACCTAATTCAAGATTGGAAAATGATTGGTACATGGTTTGTACGGATAAAAAAAATAAAATTTCTAAATTATTTTTTATTCCAGCTAGTGCGTTAAACAGAGATCAATTTGGTATTGATCTAACCATTCAACGTAAATACGGCAGTATACCTGATGCTGATGAAAAATTTGAAATTTGTCTTATTGATAATAATGAAGATAATTATCTGGAACAAATAAATGAAGAAGTTTGTTTCGGAAATTTTTTATATGCTGTTGCCGAATACAAAAATAATCAAGTAAAAATAGATAAATTGAATAACAATAATGACGATGTTTCAACTTTTGAAGAGGATGATATGGATTTAGAAAAATCTCAAGAAATAGATGTTGCAAAAGTGATCTCTGACGTTGATGACATAAATACAAGTAAAAAACTTGCAAATAATAAAAATGCGGCTACGTCCAATAAAAAAGAACATTTTTCGGCGTCAAAAGTGGAAACTGATGTGAAAAAGCTAAAAAATGCCATATACAAAGAATTTGAAAAATTGCAAAATAAATATGGCATTATAGAAGAAACTAACGAACAAGATGAAACAATAAAGCGTTTAAAAATACAAAATAAGGAATTAAAAAAAAGAGTTATCTGACATAAAGGACGAATATGAAGAAAAGCTAAATCTGATAAAGGAAGAAAATAATCAGCTCAAAGAAAAGCTTTTATCTCTTCAAAAAGAAAAGGATAAAATACAATCTTCCGTTGCTGATAAAAATCCACAGATTTCGACTTCTATATCTTCGCCCAAAAAAGAGTTTTTTATTAACGGTAAAGAATGCAGTTCAAGTGAATTTTCTTCCTATTTATGGGATCACGAACGCAATGTTAAAAGAACAATATATTATGCTGATAATACTTCGATAACGAATATCTGGAGTGTGAGAAAGTTCACAAGAAACTCAAATTTGGATTTTAACATAAATACCGGACCTCTAAAGTATTGGAAAGCCAAAAACATCATCGGCATAAAACTTGAACTTGAGATATAAACAGCAGTAATTTCAAGGCTTGCATATCAATTTTTCGCATTGGCTTTAAATTTCCTATGATAAGAATTGTCATAATTTGTTTTTATTATCTTCTTGTTTTTATTATCTTCCCTATGAAGATAATAAAAACAAATTTATTCATGCTGGCGGAAATGTGAATATATCTCTCAATCCGGATTTTTATCAGAACTTGTTTGGAGTGAAAAATATATTGAGAGGCATTCTCCGCCACTTCTTTATCAAACAGCCATTCCACATCAAAGGGGTTTCATGAAAGGCTCCAAAAGATTCCTCTGCATATTTTTGTAAACTAAATTCCGGAAGAATAACAATCGTACTAGTTAATATTTCTACATCTTTTATTAAGCCATTATTGCCTCTCCGATTTAATCCGGAACAATTATAAACTTAATTAACATTTTTCTTTTAAGACGTAAAAATGTTATCAATCTTTATGTCCGGTAAATAATCATTTTCATATTTTTGCATAAAGAAAACAATATTATGCCCCAAAATACCAATATCAGAATTTTTGTACTTTTCCTTTATACCCATAGCTTTGTATTTTTCTATATTTTGCAACTTTTGCTCAAGAGAAGAAAAATTTATATCCGCAAACCACCAAAGCTCATCTTTAACCTTGTTACCTTCTATCAACACTCGATTGGTTATTCCGATATTCAAATACGTATGATCTTCTATATCTATGTATTGATTCCATGTTTGAGGATTATGAATTGCTTTTTTATCTTTATATTTTCTCAAAATGTCAGATATGTGTTTATTAAGATTTTGAACACATTCATCATAGCTTTCATCAAATTTGCTATCCGCTTCAGTATATTGATGCAACATAAAAATAGCTGAAGGATATTGTTCAAAAAGCTCAAACTTAAAATGTTTATCATTCAGTTGATTTGCATATTCTTGCAATATGTCGTCTTCCAACAATTGATAAACATTCAGATAATCCGCTTTGTTCCCGTAAAGTTGTGAATATATGGAGGAAACATAATAACTAATAAATGCATAGCCAACCTGTTCAGAATTATTTTGAATAACATCCACCAAAATATCAGCTATATTTAACCAAGATATTGATTTCCACTCTTTACTTGAGGCCGTTTCGCCGTCTATTGTGAGATATAATTTTATAACTCCTGATTTATCTGCCAAATATTCATTATAAATTTTTAATTGTTTTTTACCTTCCGTGCTATCCGTTTTGGCTTCTATGGCAATGACAAAAGGTTGATTATCCATTTCTCCTTGAACAAAAACATCAAAACGCCCATCTTCCTTACCAAAACAAAATTCCGGATAAACAGAATAATCCATTTTTTTACATTGTATATTACAATGAGACAACAAATTTCTTAATATTTTATCACCATAGCCGTGAGGTGCTTTAGCATCCAGCAGATATGCCAATGTGCGCGTATATACCGTTTCCAATCTTCCGTTTTCTAAATAATCAAATAATCCAACCGGCATATTAATCGGGTGCGGATAATTTTTATTTTCTTTAATTTCTTGATAGACTTTTATAGCCTCATCTTTTAAATTCTCTAAAATTTCTTTAATTTGATCGGACATCATAAGCACTCCTTATAAAAAACCGATTTTGTGTTGAACCGGCGCTTTGTTTTGTTGCTCTACCTCAAGCATTTTTATCAACTCCTGCACATTATCCGATACTCCCAAAATTTCAGCCTTTTGCTTAACGACCACAAAATCTCCGGGGGTTAATGAGCTTAGATGCGATAAGTTTATATCGGCAATATTAAAAAAATGCTTAAAGGCTAAACTTGCTTGTTTTTCACTCATATAATCATATGCAACCTTAAACGTAAAACGCCTCAAACTGGCCTTATCCAAACTATCCATCAAATTTGTGGTGCAAACAAACGGATATGGATAACTTTCCATTTGCGTCAGCATCTCGTTTACTTGTGTTACCTCCCAAGAACGCATCGCGTGGCTTCGGTCTTGCAAAAAACTATCGGCTTCATCAAAAATCAACACTGCTTGCATTTCTCTGCCTTCTTGAAAAGCTGCCGATATGTTTTTTTCCGTACCGCCTACCCACATGGATAATAAATCAGAACATTTTTTCTTTACAACAGGCATTTCCAACATCTTTGCCAAATATTCACCATATGCCGATTTACCGGTACCTGATGCCCCGTATAAACACAAAGAAAAATTGCGTTGCGGCAACTGAGTTAGTCTTTGAGCCAATAAATTTAAATCCGTATCCGTATTCAATAATTTCGGATTAAATTCTACATTATTATTGGGTTTTGGGGCCATATATCTGCCGTTATAATATGCTTTTTGCAAAGAGCTCAAACTTTGTTTTACTTCTTCCAAGCCTCCTTCTGCCAACTGAGCCGTTTTGACGGCTGTTGTTATAAAAGAAGGTGAAAGTTTGTATTGCACGGCAAATTCTTCTGCCGTTTTTTTATCTGACGGCAAATTATTTGCCTTCAAACTTTTTTGCCACATTTCGATACGCGTTTTCAAATTAGGCTTGCTGAAATTAACAGCAAATGTAAAACGACGCAAATAGGCCTTATCTATGTTATCAATTGAATTTATAATCCAAATAGCTGGTGTTTGATTGTTTTCCAGCAAGCGATTGATATAAAGTTTGCTATCGTCTTTTCGGCGCATAAATCCAAAGTACTCCGCCTCTAGAAAGTCGTCCGCCTCATCTATAAGCAAACAAACATTATTATCTTTTGACAAGACAGAATAAGCCAAATTTAAGCTTTCTTTGCGTTCTTTGTCTTCAAAATTTTCACCAATTGCATAAAGTTCTGCTTTAATTTTTGCTGCTAAGGTTTTGGCAAATTCGGTTTTTCCGGTTCCGGGTTCTCCATAAAAAAGCAAATTGACGCCCTTTTCTTTGTTCTTTACGGCTGTGCTTAAAATTCGTGCACAAAAATCTTTTTCCGCTAAATATGAAAAATCATTCCATGCCAAAGAAGGAATACACTTCGGGCCAAAAATGATGTTTTTTATATCCGCCACATTTAAAATGTTTTGAGATAACAGCTTCACACTCAAATCTGAGACACAAACATCTCCGTTATATTCACTTTCTATCAAACCAAAACGAAACAAAGATGAATTTTTATCATACAATTCTTCCAATTTTCGTTGTTTTTCTGATAAAAAAATCGCTGCCGTATTTTTCAACTTATTATTTCTTCCGCAAATTTCTCGGTTGAAATCATCAAAATTTTCATCTGTTTTTACTCGTGCTAAAAAACCATAAACTCGCTGCTCTCCCTCGGATAAATCTAAAAGTTCTGCAACATATCGTAACCTCTTCTCTAAAATAGAAAGCTGGCTTTTGCGCAATGAATTGACTTTCTTTTCAAGAGCTGCAATATAATTATTTCCTCTTTGTAAAGCTTGTTTTCTTTGGCTACGCAATATGTCTTTAAAATCCGTACAATTTTCTTCTTCAGCTTTGGTAACCCAAGAAAAACTAAGTAAATTTTTGCCAAAATCATCATACCACTCATAAACATCAGACAAACGTTCTTTGAAAAAACTTTTGTTTTTCAAAGCGTTTAATAAATAAGAAAGCATTTTATATTGTTCAAATTTTTCCATTAAAAATATCTCCTCTTTATTTGATATTTTTATTATATTTTATAGGTGCGTCATTTTTTGGCGTATTATATTTTTCTCCGCTGATTAAAACTTTTATCAGCAGACTAAAAAATCTGATACTACTATCTCTATACGTTTTTACAGAGAAAAAATATCCAGCTTTTTGCCTCTTACATATTCTTTATTCAAATGCAGAATATATCATTTTGTATTTTATAACCGACTTCTGAAAACACATAATATTTGAACGCTAAATCATCAATAACATAATCTGATTTGGAAAGCTTCATCATATTTTATTTCTCCTCATATAGCAGAGCATCTAAAAGCTCTTTTTTATTGTTGCACAAGTCAAAAGCCGTTAAACCTTGCAAATTTTTTAAGTTTGTTTTAGCGCCGTTTGTTATCAAAATTTTTATCACTTCGGCCACTGTATCTAAACTTGGGTGATACTTCAATTTTTCAAAAAAACATGCCTTTTCTGGCGTTGGAATATCTTTTGAGTTATTTTTACAAAAGTGCATTAAAGGCGTCATACCTTCACAATCTTGGGCATTGATGTTTAAGCCTTTTTGCATAAAAGCCTTAATACATTCTTCAACACCCTCCCTGTTCCATCCATCGGAAAATCTGGCCATTCTGGCATTATTTATAAACAAATGGAACATATATTCTATATCTATCGCGTTACTAAGACATTTTTTGACAAGGGCGACATCTTTAGCTGAAAGGCATATTCTTTCTGCCGGTGTTACCCCTTTGCTGTTTGATTGCCACATATCGGCTCCGTTTTGCAAAAACACATCTATTATCGAGGGATTGGAAAGATTAAGTGTTGCATTATATAAGCCTGTATATCCATCATTGTCATATTCATTAATATCTGCACCTTGTTCAATCAGCATGCGCAATATTTCATCAACGTTTGGGCTCGATTTTTGAGAACGCCCAAGCATAATTAAGGCCGTTTCACCTTCTTTACTGCGTTTTTTTACATCGGCTCCGTGTTGAATGAGAAAATGGATAATTGCCGGTTCGGCATTAAGCCGACAAGCCGCCATCAGCGGAGTTCGGCCGCATTGGCCGAACTCATTAATATCTACTCCTTGTGCTAACAGTTCTTCTAAGTCCTTTGTTCCTTTTTTCATGGTGCAACAACGGATAAATGTCTCAATTTTAGGCTCAAGCATAATTATCTCCCTTACATCATAACAGGCTCATAGATAGCTGGCCCTAATTCCTTTTGCATGACCGTAATTGCATCAAGCGCATCTCTCATTGTGCGATAAGGTGTCGGCAAAATTGTTCCATTCATTTTTACATACCAAAACATGTTTTTTCTCCTTTTTTAAAATTACAATGTTGACATAACTTTTTGCAAAACGGCAGTAATATCTCTAACCGAACTTTCATTTTGCAGCTGCGATAAATTAAAAATCGGCAATTCAGAATTTGTGTAATCTTGATGTTTGCAATATTTTTTTACCAACTGATGTGGCATTAAAGCGGCATAACGCACCGAATAATCTTCATGCAAAACTAAAATGGCTAAATAATCAAAAGCATGATTTTCAATATCGCGAATTGCACCGAACTGAATGGTTCCGCTCTCGCTTTTTCTGGTTTTGATTTGATATTTGAGCCCCTTAGAATCTGTAGCATCATAACCACAGTTAGAATTTGCTTCCAACTTCCAGCCCAAAGCCAGACGGAATAAGTTTTCTCCCAAATCTCCGGTAATATTACTTGTTCTGACCAAATTGCGTTTTTTAAGCTCATCATTAATAGATTTATTTATGTTTAACAAATCTGTTAATTTTAAGTTTTTAATATCCATCGTATTTTCCTTTTCTTTTTTGCTTGTAACACTATTATATTTATCACAAAAATTTTATATTGTCAATATATTTTCACAAAATTGTAAAACTTTTAAAATTTGTGTGCATTTTCAAAAATATACTTGACTTGTTTTGTGATAAATATTATATATACATATATATTTCATAAGGAGAACACATGCATAACATTAAAGAAAATTGGTGTAACTTTGTGCTTAATGAAGGTATAATGCCTGCCAGTTTGGTGCGAAAGCTCAAAGAATCGCAAAAAAATAATGATGAATTGTGCCCTATTATCGCTGATATCTTAATTAATCGAGAAAACAGCAATTTTGATACTTTATATAATTTTCCAGAAAAAGCTGCTATCGGTGCAGCTTTTAATACTGACATGGAATTGCTAAGATGGCTCGACTCCGTAACCGATTTGCTCTCCGTTATCAAAACATTTGCCAGCAAAGATGCAACTTTTGCAAATATGGTCAATGAAGCCTGTATGAGCTTTATTAAAATTTGTCCACTGGTTGCCGATGAAAGAAAAAATCTTTATATTGATGCTCCTTTCGCGCCCGCTCCCATTATCAATTTAAGTTCTGACCCTAAACAAGCTTTTAAAAACTATTTGGAACGTTGCGGTTATAGTTTTAATACCATTAACAGCTATATCAGTGGTATTAATATGATCGGAAAACTTCCTTGTGTCCAACGTGACTTATGGTCTATTATCGATGCTGATGAAATGAGGCTCCTTTTTCATAATTTGGAAACTAACCCTAATCATCAATATGACGAATTTAAGCAAAAGGATTTTGATAATAAAAAAATTCCTTCAAATGCTCTAAAAAGATATATTGAATTTTTATGCAGCAAAGACACTAACATAATTAATCTTGCTCCTAATTCCGCAAAAGGAAAAATCGGCGATTTGGTGCAAAATACTTTTAAAAATGTTCTCCAAAGCGGAAAAATTTCTGAACACGAAATTAAACAACTTATGGATATGGATTATTGTAAACAAATTTTCAGAACCAGAGGAAATCAATTTCCTGTATTGGCTACAGAAGAAAGAGATAGAGCTAGATATTATAAAACTCCCGTCCAAATAAACGGTAAAACTTATTATATTTCTTCTCAGTGGTATGAAGAACAACTCACTTACCTAAAAAAATGGCTATCCTCTCACGAAACTCTCATCTAACAGGAATATTAGAATGAAAGACACTATTCTCAGCAATCCTTTTGTTAATTAATGGCAATTGAGCATCCTAAAACAATATATTTTTAGGAAGTCGTTCTTTTCGTTCTTTATATACACGACCAACAGTGCAACTGCTGCAAGCCGTGCGACGGTAGCAAAAAAAATAAAGGACGCCATTGTTTGGCGTCCTTTTTGTAAAAAACAAGAGATTCTTTAGCAGAATCTCTTTTGACAGAACTTATTTTACTCTACAAGCAAGACAATACATTGCTTGTCTGACGGGTTTTCCGAGATATAAGCATATCCTTTGCGGCCGTCTTGTAAAATCCTCCACGTTCCCGGTATATTCGTTCTGATTTCCAGAATCACTTCTCCGTCAAGCTTCCATTGCGCAACAACGACTTTTTTACCGTTTATCGTAGAACTTGACTTTGAAAAACCAAAACGTCTTCCGCTTGTCTTAATCTTAAAAGTCTTACTTTCCGTTAATCTTTCTAAAATTACTCTGTCCATACACACAAAAATTAAAAGTTATAATAATTTGCTTAATTGGCACAATATTATCATATTTTTTTTAATATTCAAGCTTTTTGCTTTTTATGATTTTGAAAAACGCAAGAAAAAAATGTTCCCTGACGGTGTCAATGTCCTGAGCAAATATGATGACACAGTTTGGCTGGAAATTGAAAAACAATTATCAAAAGCCTCTGAATTAATTTCAGAGGCTTTTGATTAACTTTATTCAGCAAAAAAAGAGATAGCGTTTTTACGTTATCTCTTTTTTTTAATTCGTTATTTCTCGCGCAACAGTTGTTCCTGTTTTTGGCATTTTTCTTCCAGCTGGCGTGAATTTTCTTCCAGTTTGCGGTTGCGTTCAAGCAATTTATTCACGGAATCGACCAGTTTTTTGGTGTCGGGGTTCAGTTTCTCCGTCAAATTATTGTCTTGCGTAGGCTTGTTTTGGGCCTTATCAATTAGATAATTTTGATAAATACGTCCCATATAAAATCCAAAGGCCGCAAATACTCCGGCTACAAGAGCGAATAACATGAATCCTGTGTAATTTTCCCAGTTCATATTCATAATTTTTAAGTTAATAATAAATTTTGATGTTATTTTACGCAATTTTTTTTGATTGTCAAATAATTATTGACAAAAAATTGTTTTTTTGTTAAAAGCTTATTACTTTTTTATTATTCTATTCACTTAAATTATTTTGCTTATGAATATTTTGGAACAAATTAAATGGATTAAAGAAAACAAAAAACGTTATTCAAACAGCGATGAGCTTCTTTCTATCTTGGAAAAATTGCATCAGCAAGAATCTCGCTTTACAAAAGATGAACTCCTCAATCTTGCACGCCGAATTAAGCCAATCGTGAGAGTTAATAAAGACGGTTTAGTCGGTATTGATTCCGAGGCTCAGAAATTTGATTTGTTTTGGATAGAGGCTTGCCCGATAAAATCGCATTCTTTTGTTTGGAAAGTGAAGCCTTTGGCAAAAGTTAGCGGACTTAAAGAAATCGCTCGGATTACTTCCTACCATACATATGGCGGGTATTACGGATTTTTGCGGCCTTCAACTGATGAGGCAATTTATCAATGTCCTGAAAATATTTTGGATCGCATTTGTGCGTTTGAAGTTTTTAGCAGCAATGATAGCATATATGATATTTTTCATGCTGGACTTGACCGTCATGTTTTGACAACCATCTATTATGAAGGACAGCTCCCCGCGGATATTGCTGACCAAGATGTTTCATGGTAACAACAAAAAGGGTTTGGAACTTTTTCCAAACCTTTTTTCATACATAATCACTCGTCTTTCATGAGTTCTTGTAAGCGGGCTAAAAACGTGCCATAGCCAAACTCCGCAATCGTTTCTTGCTGGTTTTCTATACGGTATCCGCCAAAAACAATCTTCCTTGTGCTTTTTGCTAAAGGGATAGTCTTGGTCTTAAACTTGCAAAGTCTAACCTTTGTTTCCTGAGGTATATCATCAATGCCCTTAATCTGACATTCGTAAACCTCAGTCCTCCTCTTTTGGCGGATATAAAACTTTAAGTCTGTTCCTTCTATGCTTCCTTCAGAAACAAAATAACTTCCCATCATGCTTCGCGCTATTGTTCCGTTATCAAACAGTAAAATTAGCTCATCAGTCAGCGGAACTTGAGTTATGATCAGCTTATCTTTCAAAAGCGGAAAAGTGCTAACCGTTCGGACCTTGTCATTGACAACCAATCTTAAATCTTGCTCAGGATAAGATTTTAACAGCTTGGTAAAAGCAGTTTTAAATTTCTTACAAGAGCACTGCCCTCTTTCTAACAATTCACCGCAAAAAGGACATTCCGGCTCAAAGCCTTCGAGGCTGATACCATCAAACTGGCTTAAAAATGATGCTTCTCCCTGTTGTTCTCGGCTTAAATTCATAACGAGCTTGCGCTCTAAACAAATTTACTTTCATAATTGTAGTTTTTTTATAATTGTTATACATCATAATATCTTTATCAATTTGCATTTTATCTTATATTTTCTTATTTTCAAGCTTTTTTTCCGAATCTGATTTTTTATAATTAGAAAGGTTTGGAACTTTTTCCAAACCTTTTTTCATACATAATCACTCGTCTTTCATAAGTTCTTGCAAGCGGGCTAAAAACGCACCATAGCCAAACTCGGCAATCGTTTCTTTCTGGTTTTTCAAATAATATGCAACAAAAGATTTTCTTTTATTGGTTTGCTCATTGTTAATGACGATAATTTCCGGAACTCTTTTAGTAATATACTTATAAAGTATAATTTTTGCTTCCTGCGGGGTGTCTGCAATGTTTTTCATCAGACACTTGTAAGCCTCCTTCTTTCTCTTTTGGCGGATATAAAACTTTAAGTCTTTTCCCTCTATGCTTCCTTCAGAAACAAAATATGTTCCTTTCATACCGCGTACTATTGTTCCTTTATTAAGCAGTAAGATTAATCCATCGGTTAGCGAAACTTGGGTAACAATCAACTTTTCTTTCTTCAGAGGAAAGGTAATGATGGTTCTAACATTGTTGTTAACTTCAAGTATTAAATCTTGCTCAGGATAAGATTTTAATAGCTTGGTAAAAGCAGTTTTAAATTTCTTACAAGAGCACTGCCCTCTTTCTAACAATTCACCGCAAAAAGGACATTCCGGCTCTAAGCCTTCGAGGCTGATACCATCAAACTGGCTTAAAAATGATGCTTCTCCCTGTTGTTCTCGGCTTAAATTCATAACGAGCTTGCGCTCTAAACAAATTTTGTTATACATCATAATATCTTTATCAATTTGCATTTTATCTTATATTTTCTTATTTTCAAGCTTTTTTCCGAATCTGATTTTTGCTGTTTTTTTTCTTATCTGTGAGATTTTTAGAGAAATTTTTGCCCGATTTTATCACTTTTTTCCACATTTATACACTATTCGTGGATTTTATTGATTTTACGTTTGACATTTTATTTCAAAATAATGAAAATCTTAAGTGTAGGGTAAACCTTATCATTAATTTTACTAGGAGAATTCTTATGAATAAAACTGAATATGTTGATGCTGTTGCTGAAGCTGCCGGTATTACCAAAGCTGAAGCTGCTAAAGTTGTTGCTGCCAGCCTCGAAGTTATCACCAACGCTTTGAAGAAAGGTAACAGTGTTCAGCTTACCGGTTTTGGTACTTTTGAAGTTAGCAAGCGCGCTGCTCGTACCGGTCGTAACCCGGCTACCGGCAAAGAAATCAAAATTGCTGCTTCTAAAGCCCCGAAATTCAAAGCTGGTAAAGCACTTAAAGACGCTGTTAAATAAGCTTCTTTTCAGTCTTTTTCAAGCCCCGCAGAAAATTTTCCGCGGGGTTTTTTATTGCAAATTCCAGAGGGTGGCGTATTTACCCTGATTTTTCAGCAATTCATCAGGCGAGCCTTCTTCGATTATCTCGCCTTTTTCCATAACGATAATTCTATCCATATTGCGCAAGGTTGATAAGCGGTGTGCTACGGCGATAACCGTCTTCTTTTTAATTAGCTTTTCCAAACTTTTTTGAATATAAAACTCCGACTCACTATCTAAGGCCGAGGTCGCCTCGTCCAGCAATAATATCGGCGCATTTTTCAAAATTGCTCGAGCGATGCCAATTCTTTGCCGTTGCCCTCCCGATAGTTTGACGCCTTTATCACCGACTTTGGTTTCATAGCCCTTGGGAAAGTCCTCAATAAACTTATCGGCATAAGCCTTTTGCGCGGCGGCTTTCACAGCTTTTTTTGGGGCTTTTATATCACCATAGTGGATATTTTCACCAATGCTCCGGTGGAACAAAGATGTGTCTTGAGGAATGAAAGCAATCGCCTGATGAAGGCTATCTTCCTTAACTGCGCTGATATCTTGATTATCAATAAAAATCGTTCCCTTCGGTGGTTCAATAAAGCGTTGCAATAAATGGAGCAAGGTGGTTTTGCCGCCGCCCGACATTCCGACAACGCCAATCTTTTCCCCTGCCCTAATCTTTAGCCTGACATTCTTAATCGCGGTTTGTCCGTCGTGGTAAGCGTAGTGCAAATTCTTTATCTCAATCTCGCCTTTGTTGACTTTCAGCTTTTGTTCTCTAACCTTCTTATCCGATTCAACATCCAAGAGATTCAGCGCCGATTTGACTTTATAATACTGCGAACGAACAAACTGGATCACATCCATCATCATTCCCAAATTATTGGCCAACGAGGTTACGGAGGTCAAAATGTAAACCACATCACCGACCGTGATAATTTGTTTTACCCACAAGATAATCGCATAAATAATCACACTCGTGGTAAACAACATGGAAAAAGCCTCATGTACCGCTTGATTTTTATATCTTAAACCACGGTTTTTCTTCATGGATTTGATAACCGTATCCAGATTTTTGCTTAACTTATCCTCTTCTCTTTTTAAACTGCCGAAAATCTTTAACAGAAAATGGTTTTGTATCATATTGACGATTTTGCCGTTTGTCTTATGAATAAAAATTTCTTGTTGAGCCGAGGCTCGTTTGACATTAGCGGAAATTTTATAAAAGCAAAAGGTCAGCGCAAAAAACGCCGCAACGCAATAAAACCCCAAGCCGGTGTTTATCTTAAAAATAAAGCCTATGACCACCAGCCACATACAAATCGGAATATATCCCTCAAACAAGATTGTGCCAATCATGGACTGAGCGCCCAAACAGCGGCGGACGGTTTCTATTCTGCCCCAAACCGAACCTGCGGCATTGCGGCTCCAAAAGCGGCTGTCGCGCGGCAGTGTTTTATCAAATAAATCCTGCCGGATGTCTATGCCTAAGGGAATTAATAATTTTTTCTGCATAAACATCATGTTGAAATAGCCTAAGGGTCTTACAATAATTGTCAGAATTAGGACCAATACACAAATCTTTTTTATCTCTTGCCAAACTTCCGGACGGTTGGCGGTATCTGTTACCAACGTTACGGCCTGTGCAAAATACCATGAGATTAACTGTGGCAAAAACGCTGCAATTGGCAACACTAACAGCAGAACCACAAAATATTTCCAGCGGCCGTGATAGTGCTTTTTGGCATAAGTCCAGACAATATTAGCTTTATTATCCTTCATTTTTGCCTCCTTTTTGCTTTTGCAATTTCCAATACTTATAGAACTTGCCTTTCTTGGCAATCAGCTCATTCAATGTACCGTCTTCAACGATTTTGCCTTTTTCTATCACAATTATTCTATCCATATTTTTCAAAGTCGACAGTCTGTGGGCGACAACCAAAACAGTTTTATCCTGAATAACATTCTCAATCGCTTTTTGGATATAAAACTCCGATTCACTATCCAGCGCAGAAGTGGCCTCATCCAACAGCAATATCGGCGAATCTTTTAAAATCGCCCTCGCAATTGACAGGCGTTGCATTTGTCCGCCCGAAAGTTGATTCTGCGCGTTCAAAATCGTTTTATAGCCATTCGGCAGCTCATGAATAAACTCATCGGCAAAAGCGTCTTTGGCAGCCTGTTCAATTTCTTCCATTGTGGCGTTCGGTCTGCCGTAGGCGATATTTTCACCAATCGTTCTCTCCAACATCTGATTGCTTTGGGGAATATAGCTAATGGCTTTATGCAGGCTCTCTTGCGTGACATCTTTGATATTTTGGTCATCAATTTTTATTTCGCCGCCATTCACATCATAAAAGCGCTGCAGCAGTTTTATCAAGGTCGATTTGCCGCCGCCTGACATGCCGACAATGCCGATTTTTTGCCCAGCCGGAATTTCTAAGTTAAAATTCTTAAACACTGGCTTGCCGTCTTTATAAGCAAAATTTACATTTTTTAATTCTATGTTTCCGGCCGTAACTTTCAGTGCCTTGGCGTCCTCTTTATCCGTTAAATCATGTGGGGTGGCAAAGGGAACTAAATTTGTTCTTATCTCTGAAACATAACCGCTTAAGACAACCCAGCGGTGCAAAATAAAAGATACACTGCGCCCGATACTGTTGACCAGCATTAAAATCAAAACAACCTCTCCACCTGTTGCTTTGCCCTCTTTCCATAGATAAACGCCATAAAGCCAAAATATCAGTATGAAAATATCAAAATAAAGTTTTTCGCCCTCGCTCATACCACTTTCTACTCTGACAGAGCGCGCTATTACCTTTCCTTCTTCTTCCATCAAACGCTTAGCGCGGCGGCTCTCATAATCATAGCGCCCAAAGATTTTCACAAAAAAGTTATTCTGCATTGCGTCAATTAAGTTACCCGAAATTTTGCTCCGCATTTTGACCATCTCGGAACGATATTTTTTTAAGTATTCCGAGGGATAACGCAACACAAAAACCGAAAACAAAATCGCAGCCGACAGCACCAGACCATAAGTCACATTAACCTGAAACAGCATTATTAAGGAAATCACAATACCGCTCAAGCTCAGCAAAAAATAGAGCATACCGCTGTAAAAATAGCTTGTATCCATTATTTCTCGCTGATTATTAGCCAAAGCACCGGCTTGATTGTCAGCAAAATATTCAACCGAGTGATGATTCAAATAATCAAACGTATCTAATCCGAGTTGCTTATATACCTTTGGGCAAAAATAAACATCTGACGCTGTCATGCCGCCTAAGTCTAATGCCGTAGCAGCGATACCGGCAAAAATTATCATTACGACATAATATACGATACTTTCTTTAATCGTCTCATATTCCGAACCGGATGATAGCACATCCACTAATTTTGAAAAATAAAAGGGAACAAGTTTTTCTGCCAAGGCACTGCCGATATATAATACGGCGACAAATAAAAATAATTTCAAATTCTTCTTGGCGTATTCATACAACAGAAGAAGCGGGCTTGAGGGAAAAGGTTTCATATTCTACGTTAGCCTTTTATTTTGTTATTTTCCGCCATAGTACCATATTTTTTATCTGCTTGCAATTTTTAATTTTAAGAAAAATTTTAGTAATCTATTTTATTATGTTGATAGTTTTATTTATATTTGAGGGATAAATGTCTGATTTTACGATTGCTGAGTTGTTGCTGTTTCAACTTTTTTTGATTTTTCTTAATGCCTTATTTGCCTGTGCCGAAATTGCCGTTATCTCTATTAATGATAACAAGCTTAAAAGAATGGCTGATGGCGGAAACAAAAAAGCCGCTCGTCTTTACTCCCTCACCCAGCAGCCGGCAAAGTTTTTGGCCACCATTCAAGTCGGTATCACGCTTGCCGGATTTTTGGGTAGCGCCTTCGCGGCCGATAACTTCTCGGATAAAATCGTAGACTGGCTGATTTCTCTTGGGGTTACCCTTTCTCCGAAAAAGCTTGATGTTTTGGCGGTTATAGGTATTACTCTTGTTCTTTCCTATGCCACACTTATTCTTGGTGAGCTTGTACCCAAACGTATTGCCATGCGTTATGCCGAAAAAATCGGGCTTGGTATGTCGGCTCTGATTTATGTGATTGCCAAGCTATTTGCGCCGCTCGTTTGGTTTTTGACCGTCTCAACCAATACCGTTTTGCGCCTTATCGGTATGAATCCCGAAGAAAAAGACGATAAAGTTACCGAAGAGGAAATCCGTATTATGATTGATGTCGGCACCGAGGAAGGCACTATTGACCATGATGAAAAAATCCTTATCAACAACGTCTTTGAGTTTGATGAAAAGACGGCTGAAGATGTGATGACACACCGCACCAAAGTTGTTTTTCTGGATATTAACGACACCCCTGCACATTGGGAAAAAATTATGATTAAAACACGTTATTCCGTTTATCCTGTTTATCAAGATGATCCGGATAATGTTATCGGCACCCTGCGTCTTAAAGACTATTTCAAATATAAATCAGACCCGAAAGACCTTATTAAGAAAGCGGTTAAACCTATTCAATTTGTGCCAGCAACCATGTATATCGACAATCTGTTCAAGACAATGCAAAAAAGCCGTAATCACTTTGCCGCCGTGGTTGATGAATATGGCAGCTTGGAAGGTATTGTTACCATGAACGACTTGCTTGAAGAAATTGTCGGAGAACTGGAAGATGATGCTGCGCAATTGCCTTCAACCCCGCTTATCAAAAAAACAAAAGGTCAAAGCTGGAGAATTAAAGGTGAAGCAGATATTGAAGAGGTTGAAAAGGCGCTTGGTGTCTCTTTTGAAGGTGACAGCTTTGATACCTTTGGCGGATTTATTCTGTCTCAACTTGGATATATTCCCAGTGAAAAAGACAATGTTTCTCTGAGCTATAACAATCTGAGTATTAAAGTTACCAAAGTTAAAAAACGCAAGATTGAAGAAGCTGTCGTTTCTGTTCGTGCTTAGCTTTTTTATTGTCTGCTTATGGTGACGATAAAGGTATCATCAACGCAATTATAATTTGCGCGGCAATGGTGTAATTCTGCGATTTTTTCAATGATTGACAGTCCTAGTCCGCTGCCGCTGACTTGTTGTCCAGCCGGACGGAAAAAGCGTTCACCTAATCTGTTCAAATGTTTTTTATCCAGGCTGACGCCATTGTTTGAAACTTTTAACTCATTTGGTGTCAGTTCAATTTTTATGGTTGAACCTTTGGCGCTGTAACGAATGGCGTTATCAAGCAAATTACGCATAAGTAAAGACCACAGCATGCTCTTGCCTTGAGGGATAAGCCCCTGCTCTGATAAAGATGTTTCAATGGAAATATCTTTATTCTTTGCCGTTTCTTTTTGTTCATCAACAGATGTTTCGATTATCTTTTTCCAATCTAAAATCTCTTTTTCTTCATCACTTTGAAAGCCGTTTGCCTCCAATCTTGATAAAGCTAAAAGCTGTTCAACCAAGCGAGAAGCACGCTCTATTCCCTGCCCGACATTATGCAGAGCCTTGGCATGAGCTTCTTTGTCATCATAAGCCAATTCAGCAACTTCTAACTGGACTTTAAGCGCGGTCAACGGACTTCTTAATTCATGAGCAGAATCTGCGATAAAGCTTCGCTCTCGTTTTAGCATTTCATCAATGCGGGCAAATAAGTTATTAATTGCATCCATTAGCGGCGTGATTTCCTGCGGAACATCTTTGCCTTCCAAAGGAGAAAAATCGTTCGGGCTTCTGTTGGCCAAATTATGAGCAATTTTTTTCAAAGGGCTTAACTCGCGGCTGACCAAAATAATAATCGCACCAAGCATGATAATCAACCCAACGAGCCACGGCACAACGGCCTCTTCTACAAGCTCGATTGCCGCTTTTTTGCGATATTTCAACTCTTGTCCAACCGCAATGGTAAAGTCACCATCAATGCTCTTTACCCAGATAATACGCCATAATTTTCCTTTTGAACCAACCGGTTGATTTTTGAATCCTGAACCACGTGCTGCATAGTCAAACGATTTGCCGTCTTCGTCGTCATTAAAAATCATTTCGCCGTCTTTGTTAAATACGGCAAAACCCAGCGATTCATCTTCGTCATCGCCGTCATCATCAAGGTCTTTAATAATATGATTTACACGACTTTGTGTTCCAGGGGTGATATTGGTCCAATCGGCCGTTGATAATTGGCGCGCCAGTAATAACTGATAGGTGTCAAAAAACTCATCCACATACTCCCGACTTTCATACCACGACAAAATCGTCGAGCCGCCCCATATGCCGCTCGCTACCAGAAAAAATGATATAATTAATCGGAGCTTTAGGCTGAATTTTTTCATTAATCTTCCAATATATATCCAACTTTATTTATGGTTTTAACAATGTCTTTTCCAAGCTTTTTCCTTAGGTGATGGACATGAACTTCAACAGCATTGCTTTGGACGTCTTCATCCCATGAATAAAGCTTGTTTTCCAAAGTTTCTTTTGTCATAACCTTGTTTTTGTTCATCAACAAAACTTCTAAAAGCATTAGCTCTTTTGGAGCTAAAACGACAGGCTTGCCATTATTCTCAACAGTTTTTGTTTCCGGATTATAGGTAATATTCTTAAAGCTAATAACCGGTTCAAGCCTATCATTGCGGCGACGAATCAAAGCCTTTAATCTTGCTGCGACCTCAGCCAAGGCAAAAGGCTTGGCCAAATAGTCATCGGCACCACTGTCCAGCCCAATAACTCTTTGGTCAACATCACCTTGCGCGGTTAAAATCAGTACCGGCTCTTTTCTCTTTTTTTGCCGCCATTCTTTTAAGATACTCAGGCCGTTTCTGTCCGGCAACCCCAAATCGAGAACAACCGCATCATAGGGAGCTTGGAAAAGTGCTTCATAGCCCTCGTCGCCGGTCTTAAACCAATCGACCGTAAAGCTAAGCCTGTTTAAGCCCTCATTCAATCCGTCGCCTATCAGGCGGTCGTCCTCAATCAGAAGTATGCGCATTTTTTGTTTGCCTTATTTCTTAGCTATGCTGTCAACATCAATCTCATAAGAAGTGAAACCTTTGTCAACCTCACCGCGGATTTCAACGGTGTCTTTTTCGCTAACGCTTAAGCCGTTCCAATCCTCATTATCAATTTCAATCGTAACGGTTTCGGTGCCATCTGTAAACAGATATTTTTCGCCACCGAGACTCTTGGTAATTTTACCAACCAAAACAACAGGAGAATCATCTCTCAATTCTTTTGCCTCGGCTACACTCATTGCAGCAGCTGACGGACCGGTATATCCTCCCATCGGAGCTTGCGGGCCTTGGAAGCCACCTTTAGCAAAAGCATTAGCGCTAAAACCAAGAACGATAGCTAAAGCTGATACGGTTACTAATTTTTTCATGTTTCTGTTCCTTTCTGAAAGTTATTTCAAAGTTTTTATTAAATGAAGTTAAAATACATAATTATTCACTTGCTACAAGTTTATTTCTACATTTTATTCTTAAGGTTCACTTAAGGCAAAAAAAAAATTTTTTATTTTTATCCCTATTTTCAGTTGACATAATTGGACAAATGTGTTATTTTTTTGTTTGTTCTATATATTATTAACAAATTAAATTTAAAATTTATGAAAAAAGAAAGTTACATTTGGGTAGCCGTTATCGTTTTTTTAGTCGTTGCATTTTTTGCATCGGTGTTTTTACCAAAAAACGATCTTAATAACGAACCGTTGATTTTGACCGAAAAAGTTGAAACATCAAACAACAATCGTCTGTATGACGAAGCAATGACAGATGCCTGCTTGGTAGAGGCTTATCTATATGGTATTCCTAAAGGCGAAAACGCCTTTGCAGATATGGTAAATGACTTCCACAAAGAAAAAGAGGATTTTCTTTCAGTTGTCAAACAGCCATTAGAATACAATCAGATGATTGCTTTGATGATTATTCACAAAAAAGTAGGCACCAGAAAATTTGCTAAACGAATCGAAGTTTCTTCCGAAGAAGAAAATATAGGTTCCGTGCTGTTTTCTCGAAAAGAGATGAAAGACTCTGACGTTCAGGACTTTTGGATACTTTATCATATTTATTATAGCGCTCTTTATCCGCTTGATTTATATGATTATCCTATTCAGTCTTATTTGATGCTTCCTACTGATGTCATGTATGATGAAGATGCTCTTCCAACTTGGCATGCCGGCTTTGAAGAAACATTAATGACCGGTGGGGATAAATCAACATTACGAGATGCTAACTTCATTCCAAAGTATTAAAAAAATTTTTTTAAGCTCCCAGACCTGCGCAGTCTCGGGGCTTTTTTTATTTATCTTGTCTTAACTTCTTTTGATTATACTGCTTTTGTTGGTTAAATAAAGGAACGATGATGGCTGATAAGCTTATTCTGACAGAAAGAAGAAATCCGGATACTGAAAATCTTGATATGATGTCCAGTCTTGAGATTGCGCAAGCAATGAATAATGAAGATAAAAAAGTTGCTCTTGCCGTTGAAAAAGTTTTACCCCAAATTGCGCTGGCGATTGATGCCATTGTCAATGCCTTTCATGCAAACGGACGCCTTGCTTATTTTGGAGCAGGCACCAGCGGAAGAATCGGCATTCTAGACGCTTCCGAATGTCCTCCGACTTTTGGCGCTAATCCTGATATGGTTCAGGCCTATATAGCCGGTGGAGAAAAAGCCATTAAACATTCTATCGAAAATGCAGAAGATAGCATTGAACTGGCGCAACAAGATATTAATACTTTTGCTCCGACCAAACATGATGTCGTGGTGGCAATCTCTGCTTGTGGCAACCCCAATTATTGTATTGAAGCTTTGCGTCTTGCGCATTTGGCCGGTGCAAAAACGGTTGCTGTTTCATCAAATCCTGAGGCTAAAATGAAAGCTTTTGCCGACATCTTTATTAATCCGGTTGTAGGAGAAGAGGCTTTGACAGGCTCTTCTCGACTTAAATCAGGAACTGCACAAAAAATGGTGCTGAATATGCTTACAACCGGTGCCATGGTACGTTTTGGAAAAGCGTATAAAAACTATATGATTGATGTGCAGCTCAATAATAAAAAACTTTTTGACCGTGGCTGTCGTTTTATATCCGAAATTTCAAATATCCCGTATGAGCAAGCGTCGGTTCTGCTTTCTGAGTGTGGAAATGTTAAAACTGCTTGCGTTATGGCGGCAAAGAATTGTTCTCAGCAGCAAGCTGAGCTGCTTTTACAAAAAACACATGGAATTTTGAGAAAAGTCCTTTAGGCTAACGGAAATTTCCATCATATGTAAAGGCTGGATGCATTCTTTTGGGTTTATCAGATAAGTTTTGCTTTATAGCTGCATTTATCACTCTGATATAAAATCTCGTTTCTTGGCATTTTTTATTAAGCTTTCTTGATACAATATCATATCTTTCGCGATTTTTTTGATGATTGGCTTTTATTACTTCTTCCTGAGCCTGTTTATTATCCCCTAGCTCTTTATATTTTTTTGTAATTTCTTGCTGAAGGCGGTCTTTTTCTGCATTGTATTTTTTACCTAAATTTTCTTTGCCGATGTCGTCATCCGCAACGAGCTTTTGATACAGCATTTTGCTTAAAACTGACTGCATGGCAGCTTGTTCTAAGCTTCTTTGCTTGCTGTTTTTATCAGTCCAATCCAAAAGATTATTTATTTCTTTTTCTTGCTTTTTATCATATTCATCAACCAGTCCGTCAGCCGTATCATTTAGGTGGCGTTCAATAATTCTGTTCGTAAAGCGATGATCTTTTAAGGTTTTGGCGATGGACTTGACTTCTTCTCGGCTGAAAGAATTTTTGCGAATCGCGGCCTTGAGCATTAAAGAAAATTTGTGCATGCTTTGCTGATTATAATTATTTTCGTTTCTTCTTTCTGTTACAACATCAACATATAAGCGACAGCATTTTTCCAAAAGCGTTTTATCAATCGTACCTTTGCCCTGATAAACATCTTCAAACAAATTGCCCTGAACGGCCTGCTCTCTTTGCTCTGCTCTATGTTCCAACAGAGCATAAAGCTTGCTGAAGTGTGCATATTTTATATCAACATCTCTATCGGTCAGCAAAGTGAAAAGCTCTTTTGTTTTTTCTTCAAACTCTTTGGCATCAAATTTACCGGTCTCAGCATAATAGTCCTGAATTTGTTTTATCCTTTGACCGGTGGAATAATATCTTTTGCCGTTAGATTCTTTCTTTTGCAAAAAGGCTTTTAATTTCGGTGTTGCGCCCAAGCGATGTTTGGCAAGATATTCCAAAGCAACCGTTTTATTATGATCATCTACTTTTAGTATATTCAGGCTGGAATCTAACAAATCTCTGACTTGAAAAAAGCGGCGGCGATAAATTTCTTCATGCTCTTTATCGTTTATCCCTTGGCTGTGACAAAGCTTGAGATAAGCCGATTTCATCGAACTTAAAAAACGCCACATAATATCATGGCAGCGGCTGCCATAATCGCGATGATTGGAATATTTTTGGATTTCTTGCAGATCTTGCTTAATGACTGAGGGCTTTGCTTCCTTCATGTCTTTGTCAAATTGTTCGGTTGCTAATTTTAGTTTTTGTGCAGGAAACATCAAACTCTCCATTGTGTCTATTTTGTCATTATAAATGATTTTAATTTTTTTTCAAGTGCTTTTTTCACTACTCTACCACTTTCCCCCAAAATGCCTGTTATAAGTAAAACAACATTATGATAAATTAGAGTCGTGGAGATAAGGAGAAAGGTGATGTTAAACAAAAAAAGCTTGATGATTTCGACAATGCTTATGCCTACGGTTGGTGTGTTTGGATTTGCCGGAAGTGCATGGGCACAATGCGCAATAACAGATTGTGCGGCGCTTGGCTACACCGAGGCGTATAATTCCAGCGGAAACTGCTTGAAATGTCCGTTTGGAGAAGCATATAGTTGTGAAAAAGGTTATATCTGCCCTGAGGGATATGATTATACCTGTAGCGGCATCGGCTATGCTGGCGGAGTTGGTGAAGCCTGTAATGGGAAATACGCGGAATGTACTTGTTCTGAAGGGTAAAAGCCGAATGGGGGACTTGCTCGGGTTACGCAGCAAATTGCGCACTTGGTGATATATTGTTTAGCGACGGCACTTGCAGCGCGAATACGGTATCTGGTAAAACACCAATCGCGGTGGTGGTTTATAAATCCGGCAACTGCGGACAAGCGATGTCCTTAAAGTCGATAGGAGAGTATGAGTGGGGGCCCTATGGTACGGATATCTCAAGTTTGCCGAATTTATCGACTTCAGCAGCATCGACAGATTATGCCAGTTGTGAGAATAGTAAAAAGATAATGGCAGCGGGAAATAAGAGTAAGTATCCGGCAGTATGGACAGCAAACGGGTATAGTACAGAAGAAACAAGTGCAGGCGATTGGTGCTTACCGGCAGCGGGAATATTTACCTCATATTATAATAACCAAAGCGTTATCAACACAGGTTTTAGCCGTGCGGGTGGGACACAATTCACATCTAGCACCTACGCTTGGTCGTCGTCCAAGTACAGCTCTAACCTCGCGTGGTACTCAGACTTTTACTACAGTTACGCCTTGAGCCTCAGCGATAAGACTCCCAGCTACGAGGTCCGCCCCGTCATTGAGTTCTAAGTGCAAGAAAAGCGGAGCATTTGCTCCGCTTTTTTTATTCTTCTTCATCCAATGCTTTTTGCAAGTCGGCTTTGACGGTATTAAGTTCTCTTAAGAGTTTGACCACCATTTCACGGCTTTTTTCATTCAAAACAACTTCTTCAGGAACCTCAAAAAAGTCTTTCATTGCCTCTTCGCCCATTAAGGCTTTTACACCCTTTTCGCGAATCAGGCGCTGAACACCCTCTGTCGTGTATCTCTGATTATGAAGCATATCTTGAATATTACGCAGAAGCTCAACATCTTCCGGACGGTAATATCTTCTGCCACCGGTGTTTTTTATCGGCGCAATCTGAGGAAATTTTGTTTCCCAAAAGCGCAGAATATAAGGGGCAACCCCTAATTCATCCGCAACTTCCGTAATTGTACGAAATGCTGATTTAGATTTGCGTGGGCTCATCTTCTCTTGGGTCTCAGTCCATTAAGCGTTGATGGTCTTTCTCATTGTTTGAGAGGGCTTGAATGAAATAACGCGGCGCGGCGTGATAACAGCAGCAACACCGGTCTTCGGATTGCGGCCGGCTCTTTCTTTCTTTGAACGGAGCATAAAGGTGCCGAATGAAGACAACTTAACATCCTTGCCTCTGACCAGCTCTTGAACAATTTCATCTAATATCATGTCTAAGATATCGGTCGAATCTTTACGAGATAATCCGACTTCTTCATAAATTGTTTCTGCTACATCTGCACGCGTTATTGTCTTCATTTCTTTTTCCTTTAATTTCTGTAACCTAACTGTTGTCTTTTTTTATTATATAATCTCCATAATGACAAGTGATTAATGAAGATTATTACACAACTTTATTTTCTTATTAGAAACGTATTAAAGCTCCGCCCCAAGTGAAGCCGGCACCCATTGCCGTCATGACAATGATGTCGCCTTTCTTTATCTTGCCGCTTTCAATATTTTCGGACAAAGCTAAAGGAATCGAGGCTGCTGAAGTGTTGCCATGGTGATCAACTGCAACAATAACTTTTTCAGTCGGAAGTTCAAGTTTTTCGCCAACATTTGAAATAATACGAATATTTGCCTGATGCGGAATTAACCAGTCTACATCTTTGCTGCTAATTCCACCCATTTGCATAACGGTTTCGGCCGCTTGAGACAATGAGTTGACTGCAAATTTGAATACTTCTTTTCCATCCATGAAAATAAAACCGGCTGTTTTGGTTGAAGCAACGCCACCGGTTGTTTTCAGGCTCTCATAATGAGCGGCATCGGCATATAATTTAGTGGCCAAAATTCCGGTATCAGCAGAAGTACCCTCGCCTTCTTTGGCGCGAATAACAACGGCACCGGCGCCATCACCAAACAGAACACAGGTGTTGCGGTCTGTCCAGTCAACAATTTTTGACAAGCTCTCTGATCCAATGACTAAAGCGGTTTTTATCTGGCCTAAGCGAATCATATTATCAGCTTGGGTCAAGCCATAAACGAATCCTGAGCAAGCGGCAGAAATATCATAGGTTACCGTGCCGGATTTTGCATTTAGCTTATTAGCAACTTTAGCAGCCAAAGACGGCGTTGTGTTATCCGGCGTTACGGTTGCAACAACGATAGAATCAATCTCATCAACAGAAATACCGGCTTTTTCGATTGCCATTTTGGCAGCACCGTAGGCCAAATCAGAGGTCAGCTCTTCTTCAACCAAATGGCGCGTTTTGATGCCTGTACGTGTGCTTATCCACTCGTCGTTGGTATCAACAATCTTGGCCAAATCATCATTTGTAACAACCTTTTTCGGGAGATAGTGTCCCCAACCGATAATTTCTGATCTAATATGCATCGTATAATATTTCCTGTGAAAGTTCGTCTAAATCAACATGCTCCAATTCATCACGAATCGTTGCAACAAAATTTTGGCGGGCAAGTCTGATAGCATTTCCTACAGCATAGGAATATCCCAGAGCATCCGTTCCGCCGTGACTCTTAACTGTCAGACCGTTAAGACCAACCAACATTGCTCCGTTATAAAGCCTTGGATCCATCACTTTTTTGATATTTAACCCAACACCAAACATAAACGGAATTCCAAACTTGGCTAAAAACGACTTTTTGACTGCGTCTTTTATAAGCCGGACAACCAGTTTTGCCGTGCCCTCTATCGACTTTAGGGCAATGTTTCCGGTAAAGCCATCGGTTATAACGACATCGGCTTTTCCTTCCGGCATTTCATGCGGCTCGATATAGCCGACAAAGTTCATATCCAGATGAGAATTCTTAATAATTTTTACAGCTTGATGAATTTCTTCTCGCCCCTTCATCTCTTCTGCTCCGATATTCAAAAGAGCAACACGGGGGCGCTCAATATCAAGCATATGCTTTGCCATAATATTTCCCATCAAGGCAAATTCTGCCAAATTTAGGGCATCACACTCTGTATTTGCTCCTAAATCAAGCATAATGTAGCGTCCCGTGCGATGAGGCATAATACTCACAATCGCCGGGCGGTGGATTTTTTGAATGGTTTTAAGTGTCAGTTTGGATATAGCCATTAATGCACCGGTATTTCCGGCAGACACTACGGCCTGTGCCTCTCCTTGTTTTACGGCATTTATTGCCATAAACATGCTGGTATTACGATTGCGAATCACGCTTGAGGGTTTATCCTCATTGTGCACGACCTCAGGAGACGGACGAAACTCACAAACTTTTTTTAAGTTTGGATAGCTGTCGAGAATCGGCATGACTTTGCTTTCATCTCCAAACAGCAAAAAGTTTGCATCCGGATTCTTTTTTGCGGCTATTGCAAGCCCCTCTATTACGACTCGAGGGGAATTGTCTCCCCCCATCGCGTCTATGGATATAACCAGTTTGTCTGACAAAACCTGTTCTCCACTATTTTTGTTTGAATTTTTAGTTCAGATAATTACTCGTTTGTTGCAGCAGGCTTGCTTACAACTTCGCGATTATCATAATGTCCGCATTTCGGGCAAACATTATGCGGTCTTTTTAATTCTCCGCAGTTTGGGCATTCCATGTAGGAATTTGCACCCAAAGCATCATGAGAACGGCGCATATCACGACGAGATTTTGATACTTTCTTCTTTGGTGTAGCCATTTTCTTATACTCTTGTTTGTTATTAAATTATCATTCAGGCGTCATTATTAAACGATTTGATTTTAAAAATCAACATCTAAATGAACTCTGAATCTTTGCTAACTGCTTTTTATATAAAAATTTTCCTTTTGGCAAGCATTATTTTATATTTTTTGCTTATTTCAGCTTTTTTAGCACAGCAAAAGGCGTTTGACGCCCCTCTTCTGGGTTAAAATCCGGCTTAAAATCAAATTTTTCGCCTTCTTTGCGCGGATAATCTTCCATAATTAAGGCAATTTGCTCTATCGCAATGTCGGATAAATCTATTTTTCCGTTAATGACAACATCAGGAACATTGTCATCTATTGAAATTTCTTCCTCTTCTTCTCGCTGGCTTTTCAATGTTGCTTTCGTATCATAGGTCAGCTCAAAGTCGTTTTTATACTTCTTAGTGAAATGCTCCAGCGAAATGACACTTTCTAAGATAAGCTCTGCTTCTGCTCTGCCCCAAAGCTTTAGAATATTGGTTTTGTGATCCAAGATTAATCTAATGTCTGCAGAAAAGCTTTTAACATCCGGAATTTTCAATATTTCTTTGATGTGCTGGCAATCTTCGGCATCTGCCTTTAACACATAATGCTGCTCCGTCTTGGGCAACTTATCAACAATTATCTGATAAGAAAAAAAATTTTGCATTAATTATTTCCTTATGTTATAAACATCTCATGGGTTAACAATTAAAGGTTTGATTCAGAGATGTCAATAAATAAAGTTTCAATTTTGGCTTTAACGGCGCTTTTATCTTTATCTGCTTGTTCCAGCAACAAAGAATGGTTTATCTCTCATAATGGAAATATGCCTTCGGAAGAAAGAATCGATAAGCTGGCTGTCGGACAATATAAAGAAGAGGTGTTGGCTAATCTCGGAACGCCCTCTAGTGTTGTTTCTCTTGACCAAAACACTTGGATTTATATGTCGGCTGATGTTGAGCAAGTGGCCTTTTTCAAGCCAGAAGAAGTTGATCGTGATATTTTGATTGTGCGCTTTGATGAACAAAATAAAGTTAAAGAAATAGACCGCATGTCTGATGAAGAAGGCGAAACCGTTGTCGTCAGCGAAGAGGAGACACCGACTTTGGGTGAACGCCCCGGATTTTTCAAACGTGTCTTTGGCGGTGTTGGGGCTTATTCGCCGTTTAGCGGCAGCCAATATAATAAGAATCTATAATAAAACTTCATAAAAAACTTTAAGACCTTCTTGTAAGGTCTTTTTTTTTCACCACTCTCCCATCTCAAAATAAAAACAGTCTTGAAATATTAGCAAAATTATGTTATATTAGAGTCGTGAAGGCAAACTACTGGGAGAAGTATTATGTTTATCTCACGACCGAAGGCGGGGTTAACCGCGGCATTATGTTTGGCGGCAGGATT
>CASFMW010000033.1 GCA_949295935.1 uncultured Pseudomonadota bacterium
TCCGTATTTTATGTGCTTAATTTATTTTTAATTTGGTGTTGTGATTATGATACTTTTTTATAATTTTTACTCTCTGCCCCATACTTTGACGATGAACCTGAAGACTTTGTCCCTCACGATGATAGTTACTATCAAAAAGTATTCAGCACCATTAAAAGATATTGCGAAGGCCGCTAAAGATTAATAGAGATAACACCGCTCAGCCACAAATAATATCCGGCAAAAAGCACCAGAGCCATAACAACAATTGCTATTGTAAAAGACTTACCTATGGATTTACGATAATAAAGCCCTTCCCGACCGGCATGAATATAATTTCCCTTTGGCCCAGTCCCAAGACGAAAACCTTTGGCCCCTACAGACACACCAAGTCCGGATTTTGAAAGATTAATCCGCACAGGACCAAAATTAAAACCTTTTTTGATATAAAATCCCATAAGTCCAAGCTCCCTACAGCTTAACAAAAAAAGGTCGACGCTATGGCCGACCTTAAACATACAACTGGCGGAGAGTACAGGACTCGAACCTGTGCATCCCTATTCGGGATGACGGATTAGCAATCCGCTGCATTACCACTCTGCCAACTCTCCAAGCGGTACGAACTATATTTATATTATGTTTTCCGCCACGTCAACATAAAAATAAAATAATCTTCAAAATATTTTTTTTATTCTTACAACACATTGATTTATCCTAAAACAAATCAAATCTTTGTTATTAATGTAAAACAATAGTTAAGTAAGTCATAAAGATAAATCCGGCAAACACTGCAAAAGCCGACCGATTCGATTTTTTAACATCATAAGTTTCCGGTAAAATCTCATTAACAACAACAAATAGCAAAGTTCCGCCAGCCATCGCCATTCCAAGCGGCACAACTTTTTCATCGGCATGAATAAGCAAAACACCGAGCAAAGCCCCTATTGGCTGAATCATACCAACCATTGTCGCACATAACGCAGCTTTAAGACGAGAATAACGCACAGCCACTAAAGATAACGCAATTGTAAGTCCTTCAGGAATATTATGCATGGCAATACCAACGGTCAAACTGTCCGGATTAACCAAATTCTGCGCCCCATAAGCGATTCCCATAGCCAAACCTTCAGGAATCTTGTGAATTGTAATTGCAATAATAAAGAGCCACGCTGTCCGTTTGCTAACGCCAAAACCATGATGCCCTAAATTGCTGTGTTCATGAGGCAAAACAGAATTGAGTATCCAAATCAACGCCACCCCCGCAAAAACCGCGCCGGCATACCAAAATCCGGCAACATGAATATCACTTATCATTGAGACAATTTGCTGTTGCGACGGAACAAGTAACGCAAAGAAGGCCGCAGCAAGCATAATACCGGCCGCAATACTAAGCATAAAATTAATATTATCTTGCGTATATTTTTTCTTGGCAAAGATTAAAAAGCCTCCCAAACCGGTCACTAATCCTGCCAAAAACGTTGTCCACAAAGCATCTAAAAAAACTTCATTCATAACAGAATACTCCAAATCTTACAAATGACTAAGCGGAGAAGAAACAACCTCTGCCGCACAAATCAGCCCTTGTTTTGCCGCCGCTTCAATTGACCCTGTTTTAAGATATTGATACAAAAATCCACCGGCAAATGCATCACCGGCACCATTGGTATTAACCACTTCATCCACAACATAAGCACTAAAAAGAGATCTGCATCTTTTCCGGATAACGTCAACACCTTTTGCGCCCAAAGTTTTAACCCAAATCTGTTTTTTGATTAAAGGCTCAAACGCACCATAAGCTTCAAACTCGTTTTTGTTTCCAAAAACAATAGAAAAATAAGGCATAAGCCGCTCAATGCAGGCTTTGTTTTCTTCCACGATTTTAACATCAGAAAGCGTAAATGCAATTTTCACACCGGCAGCATAAGTAGTCTGAATAATCTTTTCGACCTTAGTACTATTTCCATCGAGCCAATAGCCTTCGGCAAACAACCAGTCAGAGGATATGATGGGCATCCACGGAATGTCGCGATCAAAAACACGCGCAGCTACAAATCGCTTTGCGGTTGCTGTTTTCTCACCATCTTGATCGACAAACACGATGGAACAACCGCTTTTCTGTCCTTCAACTTTAACTAATGATGATTTTATGCCATAAGCCTCAAGCTCCTGCTCAAACAGAGCACCATTGGCGTCATCACCGATTTTCCCAAAAAATGTTGCTTTACCGCCAAGCTTAGCAAATGCTTTGAGTGAATTAGCCACACTACCGCCGCAAACTGCCTGAGAAACATCAAGCTTTTGCGCTAAAACGTCAAAAGTCGCGTTATCGGTTCTGAAAAAGCCACCCTTCTCGGCGTTAATCTGTTCCAAACACGGATTATCCGCCGCTAAAGGAACGGTATAATCAACCATGGCATTTCCAAAACCAAATAACATGGATGAAACTATCCCAACTTTTTCTTCAGCAATTCATTGACCATTGCCGGATTAGCTTTACCTTTGCTGGCTTTCATCACTTGTCCGACAAACCAACCAAACAGCGTTTGCTTTCCACCGCGATAAGCCGCAACATTATCAGCATTAGCTTCCAAAACTTGGTCAATAACGGCTTCGATTGCACCGGTATCGGTTACCTGACGCAGCCCCTTCTCTTCCACGATTTTTTCGGGAGCCTCACCGGTTTCCGCCATGATTTCAAAAACATCTTTAGCAGTCTTGCCGTTAATCACATTTTGTGTAACAAGCTCAACCAAAGCGCCAAGATTTTCAGGAGAAACAGGAGAATCTTTTAACTCAATTTTCTTTTCGTTCAGCATCGCGAAAAAGTCTCCCATAAACCAGTTAGCCACTTTTTTGGCGTCATGACCGGCGGCCGCTTTTTCAAAAAAGTCGGCATTTTCTTTGTTTTCGCAAATAACAATCGCATCATAAGGCGTTAAACCGAGTTTGGTAACAAAGCGCTCTTTCTTTTCGTCCGGCAGTTCCGGAATCTCACTTTTAACCTGATTGATATATTCATCAGTCAAGACCAAAGGCGCCAAATCCGGCTCAGGAAAATAGCGATAATCATGAGCAAATTCTTTCTTGCGCATAGCTTTTGTCTGTCCGGTAGTCGGATTAAACTGACGAGTCTCCTGAACAATTTCACCACCGCTTTCATAAACTTCGACATGGCGGCGTGCTTCATTTTCAATCGCCTGCATAACAAACTTGATACTGTTGACGTTTTTCATTTCGCAACGTGTGCGCAATTCATTTGAGCCAAGCGGACGAACAGAAACATTAACGTCGCAACGCATTGATCCTTCATCCATATTGCCGTCACAAGTCCCAAGATAACGCAAAATCGAGCGAAGCTTTTTCAAAAACGCTCCGGCTTCTTCCGGTGCACGGAAATCAGGTTTGGTCACAATTTCCATAAGCCCGACGCCGGCACGGTTTAAGTCGATAAAGCTCTTCTTTGGATCAATATCATGAATAGATTTTCCGGCATCTTGTTCAATATGCATACGCTCAATACCGATTTCACGAGTACTTCCGTCAGGTAAGTCGATAATAACTTTTCCTTCTCCGACAATTGGATATTTATATTGCGTAATCTGATAGCCCTGCGGCAAATCGGCATAAAAGTAATTTTTACGCGCAAAGTTAGAATATTTATTGATTTTAGCTTTTAAGCCGATGCCGGTTTTAACAGCCTGATGGACACAATATTTATTGAGCGTTGGCAACATTCCCGGCATTCCGGCATCAACAAAAGACACATGTTCATTGGCATCAGCCCCAAACTCGGTTGACGCCCCGCTATAAATTTTAGACTTAGAAATAATCTGGCAGTGAATTTCCAACCCGCAGATAATTTCCCATTTTCCTTTAGGTGTTTCGATAATAAATTCAGCCATAATCTTATTTCCTTACAAAACAAATATCTTTTTCCAAAGCACTGGCAGCCTTAAAGATGGTTGCCTCATCAAAAGAGTGCCCGATAAGCTGCAAGCCAAGCGGTAATCCACGAGCTGAAAGCGCTGCCGGAATGTTCATGCCAGGCAAACCAGCCAAGTTGACCGAAACGGTAAACACGTCGTTAAGCCACATATTAATCGGATTTTCCGTCATAGACTTGTCACCGATAGCAAAAGCATCAGTCGGAGCCGTCGGCGTTAAGATAACATCGCATTTTTTGAATGCTTCAAGAAAATCATTACGAATCAGACGACGAACTTTTTGTGCCTTGAGATAGTAAGCATCATAATATCCGGCAGATAAAACATATGTTCCAATCATAATACGACGCTTAACTTCCTTGCCAAACCCCTCAGAACGTGTATTGATATACATATTATCCAAATGTTCCCCCGGAACACGAAGACCAAAACGCAATCCGTCATAACGAGCAAGGTTTGAAGAGGCTTCCGCCGGTGCCAAAATATAATAAACGGCAAGCGCATATTTTGTGTGTGGCAAAGAAATATCAACAATTTCCGCACCACGCGCCTTTAATATCTCAATACCTTTGTCCCAACAAGCAGCAATTTCGGCATTCAACCCATCGGGACGATATTCAGCCGGAATACCGACTTTAAGCCCGCGAATATCTTGATTCAAAAATTGTGTAAAATCAGGAACATCTTTTTGAGAAGAGGTTGAATCTTTGGCATCATAACCCGACATAACCGTTAAAAGACGCGCACAGTCCTCAACATTCTGCGCAATCGGACCGGCTTGATCAAGAGATGATGCAAAAGCAATAATTCCATAACGAGAACAACGACCATAAGTCGGTTTAATACCAGTCACACCGCAAAAAGCTGACGGCTGACGGATTGAACCGCCGGTATCAGTACCGGTAGCTGCCATACACATATGAGCCGCGACCGCCGCCGCTGATCCACCAGAAGAACCACCGGCCACAAGATTAGCATCGGAATTATTAGCTTTCCACGGATTTATCACCGGCCCGTAATAACTGGTTTCATTACTACCGCCCATTGCAAATTCATCCATATTCAACTTGCCGAGAACCGTAACTCCGGCATCAAGCAACTTTTGTGTAACGGTTGATTCATAAGGCGGTACAAACCCGTCCAAAATATGAGAACAAGCGGTCGTGCGGATTCCTTTGGTGCAGAACAAATCTTTTATCCCAAGCGGAATTCCTTCCAAAGCCCCATCTGTCCCATTCTGATATTTTTTATCCGAAGCCTTTGCTTGTTCTAAGGCGATTTCGGGTGTTTCCAACACAAAAGCGTTAAGCTTACGCTCGCTTTCCATTTGTTTAATAAAAGCCTCAGTCAACTCAACGGCTGATATTTCTTTATTTTTAAGAGCTTTACGCGCTTCAGAAATTGTTAACTTTACAAGATCAGACATACTACCCTACTCCACCGCTTTATTCAACCACTTTAGGAACAACAAAATAACCATATTCGGACATCGGCGCGTTGGCCAAAATTTCATCACGTTGATTACCGGCTGTTATGTTATCTTCACGCAAAATCAAATTTGTATCATTAACCGATTCGAGTGCCTCAACGGAAGATGTATCAACTTCATTTAGTTGCGCCACCCAGTCCAAAATTTTATTAAACTCGTCTTCGGTATCTTTAATTTTATCATCATCGACTTTCAAACGTGACAAGAAAGCGATTTTACGAACAGTATCTGCATCAACAGCCATATTTCATACTCCTTACAAACAATCACTATAAGATAAAACAATTCTCAGATTTTGCAACGAAAAAGACACAGAACTCAAAAATTTTTTTCACAAAAAAAGACCGGAGCAAAACTCCGGTCTAAAGAAATCAGAAAAAACTCTTGATAAAGCGAACCAATCGAAAATGCTTCAGCAACAACCAATGTGCCTTTTGCTTAACCAGAAAGTCCCAGTTTTGGGCATCAACAGCCGCGCGCAAGGCATGAGATGGATGACGTTTACCCCAGTCTTCCCAGTCAATCAAATCATACTTTTTGAAATAAGCCAAAGTCCCCCAAATTTTTCTTTCGACATAAGGCTCCCAAATGCCATGGCGTCTCAAAAAGTCAGTTCTCTGCATCAGAAACTCGATCTGTCCTTTGTCATAAAGATATTGATAAAAATCGTCATCCTTCTTGAAGCCCAACCGAGAAATCAAAGCCTGTTTATTTGAGATACTGACACCTAATGAAACATTAAAAAACTTATCAATATCATGCTCCAACAAATAGCGCATCATTTCCGTATTATTAAAATAATCGGAAGATGCCCACTTTTTATCAAGAGCAAGCACATCTTCAAACCGCTTTTGCTTAACCAAGGCAGAGAAGAAGCACTTTCTCTCAGATATTGACGATGCCTCTAACTTTTCCCAAAAATCTAACTTTTCCAAAAACTCCAAAGGCGCATGTTCAGCAAGGAGCTCATACTTCTTTCGAGCCCACAAGTCGTCCCAACGCTGATACCTGGCAAGACCTTCATCGCTTATTTTTTCATTAACAGCATCTTTATCTGCATGCTGAATCCAAAAGTCTTCAGCCCTTTCTCGGTCATTCCAAAATTGCACCAAGAAATCAAACACATCACTTGTCCAACATTTGCTTAAAGAAAGAACCTTCTCGATTTTGTCCCCATAACCATAATTAAGCATGGCTGTTAATACAAAAGCGGTTATACCATACCCCTCTTTAATACGTTGTAGAAAAGTCTTGAACTTTCCTTCTTTGAGCAAATCAAACAGAAGCAAATTGACCTCATTTTTGCTCAAAAGACACACATTTTTCTGTTCTTTTTCCATAATATCAATAAATTATAAGTGAATAATAATAGTTAATTGCACACACTTTATAAACCAATCATCTTTTTGTCAAGTTTTTTTCATGGCACAAAAAAATCGCCGTTCCAAAAAACAGCGATTCTATACTTAAAATCTGAAATAAATAAATGGATTATAAGTACTGGCTGCAATTGCAGAGGATGCAACAATAAATAAAATTATCAGCCAAACATTAACCAAACCCCTCAAAAATTTATATCTGAAACGAATTTCTAAAATTTTTCTAAAAATTGGGATTGAGCAAATAATAGCGGCAATAAAAGCCATTATTTCTTTATTATCTATATAATAAGGCATTTCATACATAATTTTATGATCAGCAATCAATCCAAACATATTTTTAAGATAATCAACAGCATAAGGAAGATTCTCAGCTCTAAAAATCACCCATCCGATAACAAAAGCAAAAATTGTATAAATATGATGAGCTAAACTAAGTCTAAAACCGCCTTCCTTTTTGTGCCAACCGGAAATTTTTTCAAAAATGATAAAAGCACCATGCCACAATCCCCAGACCACAAAAGTCCATTCTGCACCATGCCATATGCCTGTTGCCAAAAATACGATCAATAAATTAAGAAGATTACGTTTTTTAGTGACGCGATTTCCTCCAAGTGGAATATAGAGATACTCTTTAAACCAAGTCGACAACGAAATATGCCACCGACGCCAAAATTCAGTAATTGATTTTGAAATATACGGATAATTAAAGTTTTCCAAAAATTTAAAACCAAATATAGCCCCCAAACCAATTGCCATATCTGAATAGCCGCTAAAATCATAATATAGTTGGAAAGTATAGGCAAAAGCACCAATCCAAGCTGTGACGGCATCAAATTGTTCAACCGGTTGAGAAAAGATTTTATCCGCAACGCCACCAAGCGTATTTGCAATAAGCATTTTCTTAGCCAAACCAATAATAAACCGCTTTACTCCATAAGCCACTTTATCAAAAGTCACATCGCGATTATCAATCTGCTCCGCCACATCATGATATTTTACAATCGGTCCGGCCACAAGTTGTGGAAACAAACATATATAAAGTGCTAATTTATAAATATCCCTCTGTGCATTAACATCTCCACGATAAACATCGACCACATAGCTCAAAGCCTGAAAAGTGTAAAAAGAAATACCAATCGGCATAACCACATCAATAAAATTAAATTGAGCATCTAATGCAGCATTGATATTATCCATAACAAAATTAAAATACTTAAAGTAAAACAAAAAACTCAGATTAAGCAAAACAGTAATGCTCAACAAAATTTTTCTATGTTTTTTATTATGGCTTCTGTCAATGTAAACAGCCCCGACATAATTAATAATAATTGTCAAAAACATGATTGCCAAATATCTTGGCTCTCCCCAAGCATAAAATAAAATGCTGGCAATAAGTAATATATAATTTTGCAAGCTTTTACGAGCCAATAAATAAGTCGCACAAACAATCGGCAAAAATAAATACACAAAAGTCATTGATGAAAATAACATATTCTAATCCTTAAAAAAATTCTGTATAGCAACCATATGTTCCGGAATAAGTGTCATAATCACAATATCAGGCTTAAAATCTAAAATACCTTGTTTATAATATTTCATCACTTTAAACTCATCTTTAGAACTGCGTCCAATAACATTGTTAAAACGAATATATTTTGTATTTTGAAAACTATATGGCAAAAATTGTGATAAGTCCTCATTCTGACTAGTTCCCATCATTAACAATCTATAAGGAGAACCTTTTTCAAAATAAAATTCCTTTCCTTTTTTTCCTTCAACATTTATAATTTCTGTTTTCAAATCAGATTTATTGTCATAATAAATGTAATCGGTTTTTAGAATCTTATCTTTAGCAATCTTACGCAACTTTAAAACATTAACCGTATGCCCCAAATCATAATTTCGAAAAAAATCTTCTCTCAATAGGCGAGAGCTGGACTTGTTATATTCTTGCAAAGAAACAATCGGAATATCTTTAAAATCTTTAACAACTTTTTCCATCAAATTTTTATAACCAATATAAGCACCCCAATCTGTCCAATGATGAGATTCCTTAAAGAAAACATAATCAGATTTTGCTCCTTCTTTTAAATCATCATATGGATAAATAATTTGGTCTTCATTCATAGATGAAATAATTTTTTCAATATATTTTTTAAATTTAGTAGTGTTAACATCACCATGAGCCCGTACTACTAACTCATCTTGATAAACACTACTTTTATCAGGAACGATCATTAAATAAAAACGAATATTATTATCCTTACAAAAACTGTTAAATTTTTTTAGATTATCTATGATTAAATTAACTGTTTCATTATTAGGAACGGTAAAAACATAAGGCTTGTTAAACATCCATCCTGTTTTTTGGTCATAAATTGCACGACTATTTTCATAAAAACGATTAATATGCAAATTAATAAAATTATTTAAATCAATAACCCCATCTCTTCCAAAAAAGCGATCATTAAACCATTTTTCAAATTGCTCACCATATTTCAGATTAAGTTTACCATCTTTCCATAAAGGTTCGTATTTTGCCAACATTCTGTTTTCCTGATCTGATTTTTCCGCCTCTGAAATATGCATCATCGGCACAAACAAAAGAGCAAAAAACGTACATAAAAACACAATATCTATCCGAGACTTTAACTGCTTAGTTTTAAATTGCGCCAAATATTTAACTATTTTGGATGAAAATAAAAAGGCTAAAACCGTTAATATAATCAAGAGATAATAATCTATTTCTGTTTGCATCTTCCCTTTATTTGTTTTGGTCCACTCAACCAAAACATTATATTTTTGCCCTGCCTTAGCAGCCAATTTATAAATATACGGTTCATTATGCCATGCGGACACTGGCTGTGATAAAAGGTTCTTGTCACCATTTATTGACAACTTTTCATAGTTAACCCAATAAGGCAACAAACCTTCCGAACGATTCTTAGGATTTTTCAAAACCCAAAGGCCGCGTAAATCAATAAAAATGGTTTCATCTTTTCGTGATAAAATTTCAAACTCAATAGAATAATTTTTTCTTTCAAAACTATAACCTTGCATACCCGCCTTAGCCATCCAATTAGCAGGCAATAAAAAACGATCATCATTATATAATTTAAAACTTGGATATTCTTCACCTTTTTCTTTAGTATAAACATCGATTCTGGCCTTAGATGCATCAACTGTTAGCGGCTTTCTCCAAACCCATATATCATTAAAAAGACACAGTAAAAGTACTGTAAATATCAAACTTAAAACAAGATTTGTTTTTGTAATTTTAGCGCGCAAAATAAACACTCCTTTAAAATTTACTTAATAACTATATAAATAGAATTACAATTTCAACAAAAATGTATTTTTTACACAAAAAAAAATCGCCGTTCCGAAAAACAGCGATTTTCAAAAGAAAGCTCTTTAGACTTAGAATTCCATCAAAACTTGACCGGATTCGTGAGCATTATCCAAAGATACCATAGCGATAGAGTTATAACCTGCATCAACGTGCAAAACTTCACCGGTAATAGCAGCACCGAGCGGTGACAACAAAGCCAGAGCGGCACCTCCGACTTCATCTTGAGTAACATTGCGTTTCAACGGAGCATTCAACTCATTCCAACGCAAAATCTTGCGGAAATCACCGATACCTGAAGCCGCCAAAGTCTTAATCGGACCGGCAGAAATAGCATTAACGCGAACGCCGAGCTTGCCCATATCAACAGCAGCATAACGAACAGCAGCATCAAGCGCAGCCTTAGCCACACCCATGATATTATAGTTTGGCAAAGTCCTCTCACCACCCAAATAGGTCAAAGTCAGCATTGCGCCGTTTTCAGACATAATCGGAGCAGCACAACGGCAGGTTTCCAAGAAAGAATAGCAAGAAATATGCATTGTATTCAAAAAGTTCTGCAAAGAAGTGTCGATAGTACGACCTTTCAATTCATTTTTGTCAGAAAAAGCAATGGCATGAACAACAAAGTCAATTTTACCCCATTTTTCACCAAGCTCTTTGAAACAAGCTTCAACACTAGCCGAGTCGGTAACATCACATTTAATTAACATCGGCGGAAAAGCAAGCTGTTCAGCCAAAGGCTTAACTCTTTTTTCCAAAGCTTCTCCCTGATAAGAGAAAGCGATTTGTGCTCCCTGAGCATTCAACGCCTGAGCAATACCCCAAGCAATAGACTTATCATTAGCAAGTCCCATGATAAGACCTTTTTTACCAGCCATTAAAGGAGAGACTGTAGTCATACTATTTTCCTTTGCATTATAAAAAAATTACATTTACAGTAGATTTATCTTTGCTATAAGGTATATATATAATTTAATGAACTTTGTAAACAATTTTTTTTGAGGGGTGCGAATGTATATAAAAACATCATTAAAACAATGGAACAAACAAGCACAAAACTTCTTGTATTTTCTAGCCCGTCGCGCCAAAAATGACACGATTTTCAGAGTCTCGGCCTCTTTGAGTTATACCACCTTGATTGCCATGGTTCCGTTGTTTGCCATTGGATTATCGATATTTTCGGCCTTTCCGGCTTTTGAAAGCATCAGAGGGCAAATCCAAGAATTTTTGCTTCATAATATGGCACCGGCCTTAGGACAAGAAGTCAGCGGCTATTTGAGTGAATTTTTAAAAGCCTCAGCCGGATTAACGGCAATCGGAGTCGTTAGTATTGTTGTCACATCAATTTTGATGTTATCAACCATAGAAAACAGCTTAAACTTTATTTTCAGAGTTTCACGTCCGCGCCGCATCACCACCAAAATCACTTTATATTGGACGGTCATTACCTTAGGCCCGTTGCTTTTAGGCGCTACTTTTTCAATCCGTAGTTATTTCTTTGCCTTAACGGAAGATGATAAAATTTTCAATAATATTTATATGAGCAATCTTTTGCCTGCGCTGATTACCATGCTCATGCTGATGATTGTTTATATCTTTGTGCCTAATAAAAAGATAAGAATAAGAAATGCCGCCGGAGGAGCACTAGTCGCTTTAATCATCTTCTGGGCATTAAGAAAGATTTTTGGCATTGTGGTCTTAAACAGCGCCACCTACCAAACACTTTATGGTGCATTAGCCGTCATTCCATTGTTTTTAATCTGGATGTATCTGGCTTGGTCGGTTGTAATTTTCGGCGCAGTTATTACAGCAGCTTTAGAGGATTTTCAACAACTTGACGAGCATTCCTTAAAAAGAATCATGGTCAGTGACGCACCGGAAAAACGGGATTTTAATAAAATAAATAATCCTCGAAAAAAACTCTTGCAAAAAGAACATAAATAGTACATTATCATTTTCATAGGATAAGTTTTAAAGGCAGATTGCAGAATTCTGTAATGACCTTAAACTAACTCCAGAAACTAACTTTTATTAGAAAGAGAAACTATGGAAAAAGATAAAGCACTCGACGCGGCCCTCAGTCAAATTGAACGGGCCTTTGGCAAAGGCTCGATTATGAGACTGGGCCAACAGTCAAACATCGACATTGAAGCGATTTCCACCGGTTCGCTCGGCATAGATATTGCCCTCGGCATCGGCGGACTTCCCAAAGGCAGAATTATCGAAATCTTCGGTCCTGAAAGCTCAGGTAAAACCACCCTTGCCTTAAGCGTAATTGCTCAGGCCCAAAAGAAAGGCGGCACTTGTGCGTTCATTGATGCCGAACACGCTCTTGACCCATCTTACGCCAAGAAAATCGGTGTTGATATTGATAACCTGCTGATTTCTCAGCCTGACGCTGGTGAACAAGCTCTCGAAATTGCAGATACTTTGGTTCGCTCCGGCGCTATTGATGTTTTGGTTGTCGATTCGGTTGCCGCTCTTGTTCCAAAGGCTGAATTAGAAGGTGAAATGGGAGATTCTCACATGGGCTTGCAAGCACGTTTAATGAGCCAAGCTTTAAGAAAATTGACATCTACCGTTTCTCGCTCAAACACATTGATTATCTTCATCAACCAAATCCGTATGAAGATTGGTGTTATGTTTGGCAACCCTGAAACAACAACCGGTGGTAACGCCTTAAAGTTCTATGCTTCAGTCCGAATTGACATTCGTCGTACCGGCTCTATCAAAGACAAAGAAGATGTTATCGGTAGCCAAACCCGCGTTAAGATTGTTAAAAACAAAGTTGCTCCTCCGTTTAAGGTTGTTGACTTTGACATCATGTATGGCGAAGGTATTTCAAAAACCGGCGAATTAATTGACCTTGGCGTTAAAGCCGGTATCATTGAAAAAGCCGGAGCTTGGTTCTCTTATAAAGGGGACAAAATCGGTCAAGGCCGTGAAAATGCAAAAATCTTTTTGAAAGAACATCCGGAAATTTCCGATGAGATTGAAAATAAGATTCGCGCAGACGCCGGTCACCTAACCACCGAAATGATCGGTGATAACGAGCCGATGGAAGAATAAAACATTCTGAAAGATAATAAAAAATCCTCGTTAAAATAACGAGGATTTTTTCTTGCCTTAATTCTTAAACCAAAATGAACGTGTAAATACCGCAATAACGGTAATAATTTCAAGACGTCCGAGTAGCATTGTAAAGGACAAAACATATTTAGCAAAATCAGAAAGAGAAGAATAATTTCCGGCAGGACCGATAACAGCCCCTACCCCAGGCCCCGAGTTTGTAATACAGGCCACAACAGAACTAAAGGCGATTTCCAGATCATAACCAACAAAAGCCAAAACCGATGATAAAAGCGCTATACTAAGCATAAAAGCCCCAAAAAGCACAAACACCGAAGACACAATCGAAACATCAATAGGCGTTGCTCCGACTTTAAGCGGCGCAACACGATTCGGCTCGGTTGACAACAGTAGAGCCCTTTTAATAAAAGAAAAAATCACTTGCCAGCGAAGAATTTTGATTGATCCAGATGTTGACCCTGTACAGCCGCCGGTCAGAGCAAATATAATAAAGAAAATGCCAACCCAACTTCCCCATTTCATATAATCGGTTGAAACAAAACCGGTTGAGGTAACAATCGAGATTACGTTAAAACTGGAAAAACGCAGCGCCTGCCAAAAATCATATTGTTTATGAACCACCAAACAAACTGACAAAATCAAAGTATAAACACAAAGAACTTTTAAGAAAGTAACAATCTGAGACATCTGGTAAGACTTCAAATCTTTTCCTTGCCAAATAACAACATAAAAGCCCATCGGCAAAGCCCCGAGAATCATAAACAAAGAAATAATAAGTTCAATCTCGACACTATTAAAATATCCGATTGATGCATTTTTGGTGGATAATCCACCGGTAGAAACCGTTGTCAACGCATGATTAAACGCATCAAAAAATCCCATTCCAGCCAAATAAAGGGCCGCAAAACAAATAACGGTCAACACAAAATATGCTATAACGATACGCTTAGCAATATAGCTGAATTTCGGCATGAACTTTTCGTTAACATCAGAATTTTCCCGCTGAAAAATCTGCATACCGCCAATTCCCAAAAACGGAAGCATAGCAACAGCAAAAATAACAATACCGATACCTCCGAGACCATTAAGCATCGACCGCCAAAGCAAAATAGAGCGCGGCAAAGCTTCAATATCAGAAAAGATAGTTGCCCCAGTTGTACTAACGCCGGAGACTGTTTCAAAAAAAGCATCAGCAAAAGAAGGAACAACTCCATAGAATAAAAAGGGCAAAGCCCCGAACAAACAGGCAGAAAACCAGCTCAATACCGTTAATAAAAATCCCTGCTGTAACGTAAAATTTTTAATTGACATTCGATTTGACAGCAACATTGCCAAACCAAAAAACAGCGTAACTAAAGCTGATGACAAAAACGGCGACCACAAAATTGATTTTGAATAAAAATCATAAGCTGCCGGAATAAGCATGGTCAAACCGATAATACTGATAAGAAAACCATTAATCATTAACACGGGCTGCCACATAAAAATTTCCTCCTCAGAAAATATATCGCACTAATACAGAGCAACGTTTTCAGAAAGCCCTTTAAGGACAAGAAGCTTATTTATATTCATATTATCAATAAAACAAATTCCGGTAGGAACATTTTGCGCCGTAAAAGCCACAATTTTGCAGCTAACATTTTTGTTTTCAATAAGTTTCTCCAAAAACAGTGCGGCATTTATCCCCTTTTCCGTCTGAGGGTCCGTATAAACACCAAAAAGCATCACATACACACCGTTTACATCAATAGCATTAGCATGATAAACAAAAGACATACCTGATATATCGCGTGGATTTTCCAAATAAACCAACGAAGGCACATCACGACGATACCCGCCAATCGAGTTTAATGCGCTGTCAGTGGAAACAGACGGCACAGGCCTAGGTTCAATTGTTTCCGACAATACAGGGACAAGACCTTGAGGAGTGCTCTCCTCACGTTTCATAATATCAACAGCCTGAGGAGCAGAATCCGCTTTTGCAAAAGCTTTGCGACTTGGCACAACAGCTTGTTCAGGCATTTGCAACTTAACATTTTCTTTTCCCGAAGAAAAAGGATTAGAGATATCAACTTTTTTAATCAGAGAATCTGTTTTTTCAAAAATAGAAGAAGTAACGGCAGATAGAGAAGATTTTACCTTGCCCCAATACCACAGATGAACCTCCGCTGGCTTAACCCCATTAAACGTCGGTGCTAAAAATCCAATAATCAGAATAAGCAACCAAACCCACCATAATTTAAAAGGATAGCAAATCCAATGCATAAACTTTTTCAAACCGGCTTTCATAATAGAACTTTTATCATTTTTTTTCTTAGAAAACTTCTTCAATAAATTCATCTGTATTTTCCCCAAACAAAACTAAATATAGTTTATAATTTTTAATATAATAAACAAGAAAAAAATATCATCATTCCTCTAAATTAATAACATAAATTTTTCACCACACTCCCGCCTTAAAATAAAAACGGTCTTGAAAGACTAACAAATTTATGATATATTAGAGTCGTGAAGGCAAACAACCGGGAGAAGTATTATGTTTATCTCACGACCGAAGGCGGGGTTAACCGCGGCATTTTGTTTGGCGGCAGGATTTTTGCCAAACTCTGCCGATGCGAATATTTCTTTTATCATAGATGAAACAAACCTAGTCGACACACTTCACACACAGCTTTATCAAACCTAGTCGACACACTTCACACACAGCTTTATTCTTCTCCGCGTTTGCCTTCTTCTAATGAATTTCAAATCTCATCAGTTTGTTTTGTAACCGATATGTCTGAATGTGAAGACAATATCTTTGGCAATTCGAGCAATCCGCCCGATTATAAATTAGACCCCAATGAGCGCTGTAAAAATGAAGGCTATACCATCACCTCTTGCCCCGATGGATATAAAGCCGGAGGTAAAAAATGTCCGTATGGAGCGTATTATACAGAATGGAGGAGAAACCGGTGCCGCAACTTGCCAGTCCGGTGATGTGATTAAATATGATAACTGTAAACCTTGCCCGAATTTGGGAAAATATACGACTTGCCCGCAAGGCATGACTTGCGAATATGAGGAATGTTCAGGCTTGTGGTATATGACCAACTGTCAAAATGACCACACCTATTATTGCGGTTTTTGCCCAACTTATTAAAAATGAGGAGAACAAAAATGAATAAAACAA
>CASFMW010000034.1 GCA_949295935.1 uncultured Pseudomonadota bacterium
GCACCGCGGTTAATACCGCATATCGAAGCGAATTCAACATAATATTACCTTTCATAGCTTGCCTTCACGACTCGATTATAGCATAATTTTAATTTACTTGCAACACAGATTTTAAAATAAGGTGGGAGTGTGGTGAAAAAAATTTAGTATCTTTTAACAAAATTCTGTTATATTCTTTAGCCAAGGAGAATTTTTCATGGCAAATTGCACTCATTTTCACAATCATGATGACAAAGAGCAAACATTAAGGCTCAAAATGCCACAATCATCAGATTTTGAAAAAGTCTCAATGACATTCCAGCTAATCAGCGACCCAACAAGATTAAAAATCTTGTGGTTTTTATGCCACCATGAAACCTGCGTTAATAACATCGCCGCCACGGTAGAAATGAGCTCTCCTGCCGTATCTCACCATTTAAGATTACTTAAACAAGCCGGCTTAATCTCAGCCCGCCGCGATGGCAAAGAAATGTATTACAAACTTTCCGACACACCGGAAGCCTTACTCATCCACCGCGCCATAGACGATGTCTTTGACATTCAATGCCCTTTGTAACCCTCAATCTATTTATTAATTTTTATATTTTTGCTCATTTGATATATAATTTATTCCTTGCTTCCACATTCCCTCTTGACTCATTTATTTTTTTATTATACAATTAAACATATATTTAATTGTTTATTTGTTTAACGGAGACAAAAATGAAAAAATCTTATAAACTCGAAAATCTTGATTGCGCCAACTGCGCCGCAAAAATCGAAGACGCCATCAAAAAAATTGACGGCATTAAATCTGCTTCTGTCAGCTTTTTCGCACAAAAGATTGAAATAGAATTTGACCGCGATGAAACCACACTCGTCGCAGAAATCAAAAAAATCATCAGCAAAATTGAACCAGACTGTGAATTATTGTAAGAAAGAATAGATAGATGACAAAATCACTAAAAAAACAGCTCATAAAAATTATCATCGCCACATTACTATTTGCCGGAGCCTTCTTTCATCTGCCGCAAATAATAGAACTCGCCCTTTTAGTTGCAGCATATCTGATTGTCGGAACACCGATTCTGCTTAAAGCCGCTCGCAATATCCGCAACGGTCAAGTTTTTGATGAAAATTTTTTAATGACGATTGCAACCTTTGGCGCTTTTGCCCTACAAGAATATACCGAGGCTGTCGCCGTTATGCTGTTTTTCCAAATTGGTGAATTTTTTCAGTCTTATGCTGTTAACAAATCACGCAAATCCATTGCCGCGCTTATGAACATTCGCCCCGACTATGCGCACGTCAAACGCGGAAAAGAATTAATAACCGTATCTCCGGAAGAAGTCAAACTAGGAGAAATCATCATTGTCCAACCCGGAGAGCGCGTTCCGCTTGATGGAACAATAATCAAAGGCAACGCCAGCTTAAATACATCAGCCTTAACCGGAGAATCTTTGCCTCGCGATGTTTCTAAAGGCGAAAACGTCTTGAGCGGAAGCGTTAATCTGAATGGCGTTATCGAAATAAAAACAACCAGTGTTTTCTCAGATTCGACCGTTTCGCGCATTTTGGACTTAGTCGAAAACGCCGGCTCTAAAAAGGCTCAAATTGAAGCTTTTATCACACGTTATGCTCGCTATTATACACCGACTGTTGTTATCATTGCTTTAACTCTGGCCTTTTTGCCTCCATTGCTAGGCAGCACGCTGGGCTTAAAAGAATGGATTTATCGCGCCATCACTTTTTTGGTAATTTCTTGCCCTTGTGCATTAGTCATCTCGATTCCGCTAAGCTTTTTGGCCGGCATGGGTGCAGCCTCAAGATGCGGTGTTTTGGTCAAGGGAGGAAACTATCTTGAAGCCCTGTCCCGTGCTGAAATTTTTGTTTTTGATAAAACCGGAACCCTAACCAAAGGCAACTTCAAAGTCACCAACATCACCGCCTTTATAGGCAGCAAAGAAACCCTTTTGCAAAATGCCGCCAAAGTTGAAGCCTACTCACACCACCCGATTGCCGCTTCTATCAAACAAGCCTATGACCGCAAGATTGACTTAAAAGATATATCTGATGTAGAAGAAATTGCAGGTTGTGGAATTAAGGCAAAAATAAACAATCAAGACATCTCTGTCGGCAACAAAAAAATTCTTGATAAATTTGGAATAGCTGAGCCCAAAATCGAAAAAGACGGCACAATTCTTTATGTCTTATATGACAACAAACTTGCCGGCTATATCAAAATCGAAGACGAGATTAAAACAGACTCTGCCCAAACCATTTCTCTTTTGAAAGCTCATGGCATTAAAGAAACAGTCATGCTCACCGGCGACCGCAAAGAAATCGGTTATAAGATTGGCAAAAAGCTTGGTCTTGATACGGTGCATGCCGAACTTTTGCCAATCGATAAAGTATCAAAAATTGAACAGCTTTTGGGTAAAAAATCAGCCAACGGACAGCTTGTTTTCATTGGCGACGGCATTAATGACGCACCGGTTTTGGCTCGCTCGGACATTGGCATTGCGATGGGTGGAATAGGCTCCGACGCCGCAGTAGAAGCCGCAGATATCGTCATCATGACCGACGAACCGTCAAAGATTATTTCGGCGCTCAAAATTGCAAAGAAAACAATCTTCATCGCCAAAGAAAATATAGTTTTTGCCATTGGGGTAAAACTTCTGGTCTTAGCACTCGGCGCTCTTGGCTATGCTTCAATCTGGGCTGCCGTATTTGCTGACGTCGGCGTATCAGTCATCGCGATATTAAACGCCGTACGCTTATTACCTTATCGTCCAAAGATCTTATAATCTTATTTGACAATTATAAAAAAATTTATAAACTTACTCTAGCACATAAAAAAAGGAATAGCCCTATGTTTATCAAAAAAATTCTCTGCGCAACGCTCATTAGCTCTTGCCTAATTTCCACATCCTATGCGGACTTTTCTGAGTTAGTATTAGACAACACCAAAAGCGCCTTCAAAAATTTAAGCTTTTCTGATAAATTTATTAAATCGCTTGCCTCCTGCACACCATACAAAGAAAATCGTGAAGAAAATGGAATTAATATAACTTATGAACTAAAAGGCTACAATGCCAACCAAGAATGCCAGCTAAGCTCAAAAGCCACTCATGCCGGAATGGAGGTGTTGACCCAATGCCTTTTCTCTCCTCTTGATCTCGAAATTTATGTAGAAAGCCTGCAAAACCTACAAAATCTAATAGCAAACGCAACATCGGTAGAAGAAATAATGTCTAATGATGATTATCTTGCCGCCGTAGGTATGCAACTTGATCCTGATATATGCAAAAGTTTTCGATCTGCCTATGACCCAACAAAAGAGATACGTAAACATTTAAAAGATTGCACTCCCTATAAAGAACAAATAAATGTTCTTGAAAAAAATAATGTAACAATGGAAATTTTAGGGAAACAAGGAGAAACATGCAGATACATTTATCAGGTACAAATTAAAGCCCCATCACAAAAAGACATGGAAAAATTATTGGGAAAAGACGGATATCAAAAGATGAAAGAATTCATAAAGGACCAAACAGCAACTACCGAATGCAAATTCAGTCCATCTTCGGTCAAGCGCTATATCAAACTTTTAGAAGAAACTGCAATTCCTGCAGGAGATGCCCATGACACCGACATTCAATTTAAATCTATGGAAAAACAACAAGAAGCTCAAAACTTTTTACTATCAAATCAAGAATGTCAATCCAGCATAAATTAATAAAATAAAAAACCGCGGACTTCCGCGGTTTTTTATTTTTTTCTTTTCTAAACTATTTCTTCGTCTTTTTAGCTGAAGCTTTCTTTGCCGCCGTTGCCTTTTTTACAGCAGCCTTTTTAGCCGGAGCCTTAACTGTTGCAGAAGCAATCTTTGTCAAAGAAAAAGCCTTTGCCAAAGTAATTGGCAATTGTTTCGCCTGAGCATCATTTATACGAAGTTTAATATCAGGCAAAAATGTGCAACGACTATATTGATTAGAAACCGCACGTGCAACATTTAATGCATCTTGACGTTCTAACTGTTCAATAGCAGCACTCCAGTCATGAGCGCTTGAATTCGCCGGACAGCCATTATTTTTCCAAATATAATAAGCAGCTTCCTGAATCATTTTATTATCAAATTGTGCCATAATCTTGCTCCTCCAGTTTGTTATTTCCAGAATATATCATATAAATATTTATCAAAAGATTAAATTTTAAGAAAATATTTGAATTTTTTTTTGAAAAGACTAAAATAACCAAAAAATTTTTCATATGGAGAATAATATAGAGATGTACAATCCTAACTCCTTAAAGGCTGAGGAGTTTATCAGCCATGACGAAATTTTAGATTCTCTTAGATTCGCCGACGAACATAAAAACAATCCAGAAATGATCGACCAAGTTATTGCCAAAGCGCGTTTATGCAAAGGCTTAAACCACCGCGAAGCTCTACTCTTGCTTGATTGTGAAATTCCGGAAAAGAATGAAGAAATCTTTAAGCTGGCAGAAGAAATCAAAAAAGAATTTTACGGCAACCGCATTGTTATGTTTGCCCCGCTCTATCTGTCAAATTATTGCGTTAACGGCTGTGTCTATTGCCCTTATCATGCAAAAAACAAGCATATCGCGCGCAAAAAATTAACCCAAGAAGAAGTTGCTAAAGAAGTTATCGCCTTGCAAGACATGGGGCACAAACGCTTAGCAATTGAGGCCGGAGAAGATCCGATTAATAACCCGATAGAATATATTTTAGACTGCATCAAAACCATCTATGGCATCAAACACAAAAACGGCGCAATTCGCCGTGTTAACGTTAATATTGCAGCCACAACGGTTGAAAACTATCGCAAGCTTAAAGAAGCCGGCATCGGAACATACATTTTATTCCAAGAAACTTATCATAAAGAAAGTTACGAAAAACTTCATCCAACCGGACCAAAGCATAATTATGCTTACCATACGGAAGCCATGGATAGAGCTATGGAAGGCGGCATTGACGATGTCGGGCTCGGTGTATTGTTTGGACTTGAAAGATATCGTTACGAATTTACGGGGCTTTTAATGCATGCCGAACATTTGGAAGCCGTCCACGGCGTCGGCCCCCACACCATTAGCGTTCCACGAATTAAACACGCTGATGATATTGATCCTTCAGCCTTTGATAACGGCATTGATGATGACACTTTTGCCAAACTTGTCGCCTGCATTCGCTTGGCCGTACCTTATACCGGCATGATTATTTCCACCAGAGAAAGTCCTGCCTGCCGAGAAAAAGTCATTCGCTACGGCATATCTCAAATCAGCGGCGGCTCCAAAACCAGTGTTGGTGGTTATGTAACACCTGAAGAAGACGACAACAAATCAGAGCAATTTGACGTCAGCGATAAAAGAACCTTGGACGAAGTCGTTGCCTGGCTCATGAAGATTGGCTATATTCCAAGCTTCTGCACCGCCTGCTATCGTGAAGGACGCACCGGCGACCGCTTTATGGCACTGTGCAAAAACAAACAGATTCACAACTGTTGCCTGCCAAACGCTTTAATGACACTTAAAGAATATTTGGAAGACTATGCCTCTCCGAAGACCAAGCAAATTGGTGAAAAACTCATCAAAGAACAGCTCTCAAATATCACCAACGAAAAAGTTCGCGGCATTACGATAACCAACCTCGAAAACATATCAAACGGCCAGCGCGATTTTCGCTTCTGATTTTTGTTTAAGATAACCAACAGAAACACCTTGCGTTCTTAAATTTGATAAACTATATTTTCTGTGTATTAATAGTTATGCTTAAGAATGTTTCATGTTTAGTTATTTTAAAAATAAAATTACTTCAAGTTCATTCATCGCTAATTACAAGCGTATGATGACTTATGTTCGCCCTTATTGGTTTCGAGCATTAATTGCAGTCCTGATTACGATTCCGATTGGAGGCATGGACGCCGTAATTGCTTGGGCACTAAAACCTTATATGGATGTAGTTATGGTTGAAAAAAGCGCTGTTGCCACCAGCTATATTCCTGTTTTAATCATCATATTCAGCAGCATGCAAAGCGGCCTAAATTATGCAGCAACTTATTTAAACACTTGGGTCGGTCGTAAAATATCAAACGACGTAAAAATGGATTTATTTAATAAACTACTGCACATGGATGCTTCGTTTTTTGACAAGACCAATTCCGGCGAAGTTTTAATGCGTTTTAATAATGATGTAGACTTGGCTTGTAACGGCTTGCTTGCCAACTTAAAACTTTTCACGACCCGCGTATTTTCATCAATTTCACTAATCTGCGTTCTTTTCTATAACTCATGGCAATTAGCTATTATAGCGGTTGTCATACTTTTTGGCGCATTATACCCATTATCAACCGTCCGCAGAAGAATTAACTCCATCATGAACAAAACCATTTTTTCCGGTGGAGAGGTTATGAAACATTTTAATGAAAGTTTTAGCGGCAACCGCATCATTTCTGCATATAACTTATATGACTATCAAAACCATAGATTCAAAGATACGCTACGCACTGTTTTTCATCTTGGAATGAAGATGATTCAGCGCACCGGCATGATGTCTCCGCTCATGCATTTTATTGTTTCATTAGGAATTGCAGCCGTTATTTGGTACGGAAGCTATTTGATTGTACATCACACCATCACGGCTGGCAGCTTTGTATCATTCATCGCAGCTTTAATCATGCTTTACACCCCGATTAAATCAATCGGCAACAATTACAATAACGTCCAAATGGCCCTAATGGCAATGGAACGCGTATTTGGCCTGTTAGATAGAATGCCCGCCATTCAAAGCAAAGAAAAAGCCAAGATTATGACCGGCCTTCAAAAACAAATTGAATACAAAGATGTTTCCTTTGCTTATGAAAAAGGACGCCCGGTTTTAAAACATGTCAATCTAACCATAAACAAAGGCCAAACAATAGCCTTTGTCGGCAACTCCGGCGGCGGCAAAAGCACCTTAATAAGCCTGCTTCCACGCTTTTATGATTTGGGCAATAACAGCGGCCAAATTCTAATTGACGGAACCAATATTAAGGACTTAGACTTGGATTCTCTTCGGCAAAATATTGCTGTTGTTTTTCAAGATAATTTCTTATTTGATGGCACAATCAGAGAAAACATTCTCCTAGGTAATGAAAATGCCAAAGAAGAAGATATTCAAAAAGCGATACAAATGGCTTGCCTCGATGAATTTATAAAAACCTTAAAAGACGGCTTAGATACGCAAATTGGAGAAAGAGGTGTTCTTCTTTCCGGCGGACAAAAGCAACGCATCGCTATTGCCCGAGCCTTCTTGAAAAACGCCCAAATTGTTATTTTAGATGAGGCAACTTCGGCACTTGATAACAAATCAGAAGCAGTTGTTCAACAAGCCATAGATAACTTAATGCAAGACAGAACTGTTTTAATCATTGCACACCGCCTGTCGACCGTACGCAATGCCGACAAGATTGTGGTGGTTAATTATGGTGAAATCGTAGAAGCCGGCTCTCATGAAGAACTTCTCAATAAAGAAAACAGCATCTACGCCTCACTCTATCGAGCACAGCTAAAATAACTTCACAAACCGACCGATTTTCGGCACAGAGCCGTGAATACTGGTTTATTCAGCCCAAGATAATCAATCAATGTCTTCGGGCTGAAAATTTTATACAGTTTTTGAGATTCCGCTTTTCCGTTTTTTATGGTTTTAATTTCACCGCTTGGCAAATCAGATTGTCCGATACAAGAAGACAGATAAACAAAACATTCATCATTATCTTTCAGATTTTCCTGCGCCAATTTTCGCGCATAAAGATTAAGGGTTAAATCAGCTTTACTGGCATCTTTGGTCCAAGGGCTTCCGCCACCGATAGGGCTGGCCGCTTCATAAAAATCACAACAAAGCTTTCGACCGGTAACCCCGCAATCAGCAATAGACGAATGAAAAGTATAGTCTCCGGTGCCATTTATAATAATTTGTTCTGGCTTCTGCCCTAAAACTTGAATCACAAAATCTTGTAAATCTTCTCTTTCAAGCATCGGAACCGCCACAATTGCCGTCGCAATTTTTCCGTCGTCATTAAGTGTAATTTGTGTTTTTATATCTAATCCCAAATTTTTAGAACTTAGTGCTTTTTTATAAAGAGCGGCATTTAATTTGCGAGCTAAATTTTGTTCAGGACTAATATTATTTTCCCCCTGACAAGCATAACCGACATAAACACCTTGATCTCCCCAACCGTTTTGCTCAACTCCTTGGTTTATTTCAGATGATTGGAGACCAATAAGATTAATCAGATTTACTTTGTCGGGCTCAATCGCCTTATCTTGCCAAATTGCAGCATAATCTTTTGAATAACCGATTTCGGCTAAGGCCATAAGAACAAACTCTTTAATTGCTTCATCAGAAAAAGAAACAACACTTTTAATCTCACCGCCAAGCACAACGGTATTCCCCTTAATCATAACCTCAACGGCATATTTGACATAAGGGTCATGTTTTATAAAACAATCTAAAATAAAGCTTGAAATATAATCAGCCGTTTTATCAGGATGCCCGAGGGATACGGCTTCAGCAGTTTTAAACATACAAAATTCTCCTTATTTAGTCCTCTATTGCGGGACAAGTCAGGTTAAATCCACATTCAGAGCAATCGCTCTTTCTATATTCTCAATCTTTTTGCAAGATAAGTCAAGAAAAAAGGGGCAAGCTTTCCTGCCCCTTTAATTTTCTAAAGAAAAGCTTAAGCTGACTTCTCTTGATCAGGAGAAAGAAAAGCAAGCTCTTGCTCAATATTAATACGAGGAAACAACGGATCACCGAGAGTAACGGTTGCTTGAGGATTAAGCTTACCGAAGGTATAAATACTATCCCATTTTACTTCATCAGCGCCAGCACCGATTCTCTTCAAGATTTCGGGCATCGTATTCGGCATAAACGGCTCAAGCATAATCGCACTGATACGAATGGTTTCAAGCAGATTATACAAGACGGTCGCCAAACGAACTTTCTTGCTTTCGTCCTTAGCCAAAGACCACGGCGTTGTTTCATCAATATATTTATTGGCACGAGAGATTAACACAAAAATCTCTTCCAAAGCTTCACTGATATGCATAGCATTGAGCTTGTTCTCCATTTTTTTCGAAGCTGCCTCAGCAACAGCAATCAAATCCGCATCAAGTGATTCTGCTTCGCGTTCGGCCGGTAATGTTCCCTGAAAATATTTTTGCACCATAGAGGTTGTGCGCGAAACAAGGTTACCGAGATTATTAGCCAAATCAGTATTAATACGCTGCAAAAACAGCTCGCTGACAAACATACTGTCACCGGAATAAGGCATCTCACGCAAAACCTCATAACGCAGAGCATCAACACCATACCGCTCACCCAACACAAACGGATTAACCACATTGCCGAGCGATTTACTCATCTTTTTATCCCCCATGGTAATCCAGCCATGAGCATAAAGTTTTTTAGGCATTGGCAAATCAAGCGCCATCAAAATCGCCGGCCACACTAGAGAGTGGAAACGCACGATTTCTTTGGCCATCATATGAACATCGGCCGGCCAAAATTTTTCAAAATCATGATAAGTGTCGTTGTGGTAGCCAAGCGCAGAAATATAGTTTGACAAAGCATCAATCCAAACATAAACCACATGCTTATCATCAAAAGTAACCGGCACGCCCCACTTAAAGCTTGTACGAGAAACGCATAAATCAGCCAACCCCGGTTTAATAAAGTTGTTGACCATTTCGTTTACACGGCTTTCAGGCAACAAAAAGTCACCGCTTTCAAGCAAGGCTTTAAGTTTATCAGCAAAGGCAGAAAGTTTAAAGAAATAAGCTTCTTCGGTTGTCTCAACCACCTCACGACCACAGTCAGGACATTTTCCATCAACCAACTGAGAATCAGTCCAAAAGCTTTCACAAGGCTTGCAATATTTGCCTTTATACTCACTTTTATAAATATATCCTCTTTTATAAAGCTCTTCAAAAATATATTGCACGGTTTTAATGTGATAATCATCGGTCGTACGAACAAAACGATCATAAGACACATTCATAAACGTCCAAAGTTTTTTAAATTCCGCCACCACATTATCAGCATAAGTTTGTGGGTCCAACCCAGCCGCTTGAGCTTTTTCCTCAATTTTTTGACCATGTTCATCTGTTCCGGTCAAAAACAAAACATCAAAACCTTTAGCGCGTTTATAACGAGCAATAGCGTCGCAGGCCACGGTTGTATAGCAGTGTCCGATATGCGGAGAACCGGAAGGATAATAAATCGGGGTGGTAATATAAAACTTTTCTGTCATTGCATTAAACCTCACAAATTTTTTCTTTTGTTTTTATAACAAAATCTTTTGTTTGGCAATAGCAATCTAAGGTTTTATTTGTGTTTTTTATAAAGGATAAAACACAGATAGCAAAACGATTTGGTCTTCACTATCTTTCTTTTGAGATAGAACGTCCACCCTTCCCGTCCAGACAATAATCCGGCACGGCAATAATATCTTTTGCATTTTTATCACAAGCAATATAGCCGCTTCTGCCCTCTTTATTTTCCGGAGAAGGCAACAAGTCATGAAAAGGCTCATTCTGAGCATCTCTGACTTGCAAGATAGGGATTCGCAGAGTTAAGTTTCCGCCATTATTAAAATTTTTGCGCAAGCGGTTAAAATCCATAAGAGAGAGAGCTCCTTTGTCATCAGCCACCAAAAACTCTCCTGCCGTATCGAACTGATGCGTCATATGATGCCCATCAATATTCCACGGATGTTCACGCACGGTTGATACATAATTTGCCGAGCTGTTAAGACTCTTGCCGACAAAACCATTATATTTTAGAGCAAGATAATGATGTGTCGATTCTTCATCAACAGCATCAACTCCCATTTTAGAAAGCTGCTTATGAAACAACTTTTTCTGGGTATTATAAACCGGCGTGCGCTTATCTTCTTCAAAGCCATTGCGGTCAATTTTCAGCTGTGCCGCACCGGATGTAATAGTTTCATCAGGAGCTTTAACAACCGGCTCTTCAAGAAAATTGATGTTCAGATTAAATTCATTCAACAGCTTATTCATCTTTGCCAGTTTATCATCGCTTGGCTGATTAAAAACCCCTTGCTGAAAAATTCCAAGTGCCACAATCTCGGCACACAGCTCATTTGGCAACGGCGGAATAGACAACGCTTTTACTTTATCAAATGCCGTTTTAACCGCCATTTTCACCTCTTGCCCGCTTTCAAAATCATAAACTTCCTTAAAAATAGCGCTGTTCTTAGAAATTAAATTTGAGATAAAAATATCATAATCAGAAAACCGACTGTTTCCATCTTGCGCTTTTGTAAAACCGTTCCACAAATTTGCCTTATCCGCTTTAATAACACTATCAATAAATTCATCCTGCACCAAAGCGGCTTTGTCGGGCAAGGCATGACGCTGAAACAAATCTTGCAACGCTTTTTCATCTCTCATGAGTTTGAGTGGTTCTTTAAGATGTTGCACTTCATCAAAAAACTTCTGATGATTTTGAATGTCTTTTGTGCGTTGTTTAACACCGGCCACAAAGCGCAATTGGTCGGCAGCCGTCAACGAGTTCAATATATCCAGCTCTTTTTGCTGTTCAGAGCTAAGTTCAGCCGCTTTATCAATTCCCAAATATCCTTTATACATAGACGGCAAATACCTTTTTCCGACATTAGCAACTTTTTCAACTTCTTGAAGCGTAAATTCCTTATTCTCCAGCTCTGACAACATTTTATAGGTACTATTGTCAAACCCCTTTTTAGCATATTTCGTATCAGTCACAGCCTTTCGCCCCAAAGAAGAAAAAAACTTTCCTTTGTACTGAAACAGCTTAAAAGTCAAAGGCTCTTCGCGACCAGCCACTTTAACATAAAAATTTTCTTTATCCAAACCAACAGCGCAAAACTCATCATTAGGAGAAACATCCATCATTTTACCCAAACTTTGCTGATAGGCAATCTCCTCACAAATCTGCTTTTTTAACAAAAGTGTACATTTATTTTGCCCTGAAGCTTTTTTAACCGCCTTTTTCTGAGCTTTGTCTTCTTCCTTTGTGGTTGATTTATAGGCATAGGGATTAAATTCAACATCAGACACCTGCGCCAAAAGAATATCCTTAACCTTTTGATCGGCTGCTTTTTCATCACCAAATAAAGCATAACCTTCGATTAAGGCCTTTTTGATTGGCGCATTTTTCTGTCCTTGACAGTATTTCTGCATATTTTTTCGCGTATCATGCAACAAGCGGAGAGTTGTAATTTCGTCTATTATTATTTTATTAGGCATCAGCGGTCACTCATTGACAATTAATTTAATATTATAAGTATAATACCATAAGATAAATATTTTGTTAAGACAAAAAAACACTTGCAAAATAATTTTTTTATGCTATATTTTGTCCACAAACTAAATTAAATAAACATTATTATGAACAAGAAAGAAAGAAAAAACACCCCAATTCGGGCTGTTCAAATTATGAAAAAAGAGTTTTTTGCTAACCGCTTTGGGGTAAAACCTCATGAGTTAACATGGGGCATCATCGTTTCCCAAAATGAAGACTCTGAAAAAAACTTAAACGCCGCTCTTTTGTTTAAGGAAGATAAAAATCTCTTTATTGACATCCTCAATGACAAAATTTCTTCTTTAATTAACATCTGCGGCTGCCAAATGGTCGGAATCAAAGCCTCATTCAACCGAACCCGCTGTGGATACAGCTTTAAGAGCGGAGAATTGAAGGCTTTCATCAGCAGTAAAGACATTGAGAAAGCTTATCGCAACAAGCTTTTCAACAAAAAGCTGGCAGAAGAGGCCACCAAGTTGCAGTAAAAAAACAAAACAGTTCTAAGCCACCGCTTAGAGCTGTTTTTTTATGCAAATATATAAAATAATTTAATTGAAAATTTAATAATTTATGGTATGAATAAGCCTAATTTTGAAGATTTTTTTTCATTTAAGGTGGATAATATGGATACACAAACTTTAACAGATGTCACAACCAACGTCGCTTCGCAAATGTCAATGTGGGACATGGTCTGGGCCTCAGACATGGTCACCAAAGTCGTTATGATTGGATTGATAGCCACATCAGTTTGGTCCTGGGCAATCATTATTGAAAAAATTGGCACTTTGAGACAGGTAAAACGCTTGTCGAAAGCTTTTGAAGAAAGATTTTGGTCCGGCGGCTCATTAGACAGATTGTATGAATCAATCGGCAACCGCCCGCGCGACCCAATGTCTGCCATGTTTATCTCTGCCATGAAAGAATGGAAAAGAACTAATATCTTAAAATCAAAGACTGACCGCGGCCTGCGTGGCGTTTCTCTGCAACAACGCATTGAAAAAGCCATGGAGGTTTCTATGGATAAAGAGCTTGAGGCTTTGGATACCCGCATGGGCTTTTTGGCCTCAACCGGTTCAGTTGCACCTTTGGTCGGCTTGTTCGGAACTGTTTGGGGTATTATTAACAGCTTTAACGCTATTGCTGCTACTCAAACCAATTCTCTGTCAGCAATCGCCCCCGGAATTGCTGAGGCCCTGTTCACCACGGCATTCGGATTGATTGCGGCGATTCCGGCCGTTGTTGCTTATAACAAAATATCGTCAGACATTGACCGTTACGCCGGCGGGCTTGAAAACTTTATGGCAGAATTCTCAAGCATTTTATCTCGCGAGATTGATGACACCGCCATTAAGGCCGAAATGGCAGGAGAATAACCATGACTTTTATACCTCAGCGCGTCAATCGCCACCACCAACGCATGAAACGCCGCAATGCAGACATCAACATGACCAACTTAATGGACGTCATGATGGTGTTGCTGGTTGTTTTCATGGTTGCAGCCCCGCTGATGACATCCGGCATTGCCGTAAATCTACCAAAAGTCGGAGGCAAATCGCTTGAAGGAAAAGACACCAGCATTACCGTAAGTGTCGATAAAGAAGGTTACTACTACATTGGCGAAACCGAAATCCCACAAGATAAAATTATCGAAAAACTACAAGCAATCCGCGGAGAAAATGAAGAAGTCACCGTCACCATCTCCGGTGATCAAGGCGCAAATTACGGCCGCGTTATCGGGCTTATGGCTTTGTTAAAAGAAGCTGGATTCGAAAAAGTCGGCTTACAAACCCAGAGCAAACCTTTGCGAACAAAGTCTAAAAAATAAGGGCAGAACAAACGCATATGAAGGACTCTTTATACAAATCTTTAGCTTTGCACTTGGTGGTATTTCTCATTTTTCTGGTAGATTTACCAATGTTCTGGCACGATTCGACCGCCATGAGACAAGTCCCGATTATCGTTGACTTAAACAAAGTCAAAATCTCAGAAATGACCAACCTTCCACCCAAAGCTAAAATAGGCAAAGAGGACAAAGCCGCCAGCACGGTCAAACGTAAGGTCGAAAACTATACCGCACCGGAACCAAAAGAAGAACCTAAAAAAGAAGCTGAAAAGAAAGAACCGCCAAAACAAAAGGAAAAACCTAAAGCAGTGGTTGAAGAGACCGAAAAACCCAAAGATGATTATTTGGTAACTAAAGAAGAAAAAAAGGCCGAAACAAAAAAACGCAAAGAAAAGGTTGTTCCGGTTCAACAACGGCGTCCCAAACCCAAGACCAAACCCAAACCTCAGGCAAAGAAAACACCTGAACTGGCTAACCCGTTAAAGAGCCTGCTTGCCTCAGTTGATGACTTGGAAAAGAACCTTGCCAAAGAGAGCCAAACTGCCGAAATCAAAGAAGGCACCGAGGTTAAAAACATGGGTGTTGAAGGCGGAACCGGAGGCTCCTATTTCAGTGAATTGTCTGTTTCAGAGCTTGACGCAATTGCCGGACGTCTGCGCGCTTGCTGGAACTTAGATCCCGGAGCCAAAGGCGCCCAAAATATGATTATTGAAATCAGAGCCTCTCTGCGCCAAGACGGTAGCGTTGAAGATGTTGAAATCCTCGACCAAAGCCGCTACAATTCGGACACATTCTTCCGCTCTGTAGCCGAAAGCGCACGCCGCGCCGTATATATCTGTGCTCCGTATAAAATCTTCTCAGAAAAATATGCGGATAGATACGATATGTGGAACACATTGCTGCTGCGCTTCAATCCGCTAGATGCTTCAATTCAATAAAAAAATCAAGACCGACGGAAAACCGCCGGTCTTTTTTTCACCACACTCCCACCTCAAAAATTAAATATACTTGAAATCATGATAAAATTATGCTATAATCGAGTCGTGAAGGCAAGCTATGAAAGGTAAT
>CASFMW010000035.1 GCA_949295935.1 uncultured Pseudomonadota bacterium
TTTGGCTTCTCAGGCTGCTCAATCTGTTTTGAGCTTGTTCTAAGAATCAGAACTTGGCTTTATTTGCCGGAGAGCCGCTTTTCGCGGCTCTCTTTTTTTGTGCTTAGTTTTTCTTTATCTCCGGAAATGGAGCTATTACCCGTGGCAAAGCGCCATTTAAGGCCGATAGACATACGCCGTAATTGGTTATCGCCACACCTGCCTGTTCGCAGCGGTTTATGCGACCTAAAATCAGACGTCTGGGGCTCATGCAACCACCACACTGAATGACTAATTTATAGCTTGATAAATCTCTCGGAAAGTCGCAGCCCGCAATATGAACAAACTCAAGTTGTTTTCCGGTCTTTTGGCGGATTAAATTTGGGATTTTAACGCGTCCTATATCGTTTTTATCAGCATGATGGGTGCAAGACTCGGCAACCAAAATCTTATCCCCGTCTTGTAATTTTGCAATCTGTTCTACACCTTCAACCAGCTTTTGCAAATCACCTTTCAAGCGGGCAAAAATGATTGAAAATGTGGTTAATTTAACATCTGCCGGTGTTTGCTCTGCTATCTGCTTTATCACGCTGGAATCGGTTATGACTAAATCCGGCTTATTTTTTAAAAGGTTTAAAGTTTGCAGATATTCGGTTTCTTTGGTTTCGATTACGCTGCAGGCATTATCCAGACAATCTCTGATGACATGGACTTGAAGAGGCAATAATCTGCCCTTTGGCGCTTGATCGTCCAAAGGAATGACCAAGACAACGCTTGAATTTTGTTTTACTAAATCACCAATCAAAGTCGGCGTATTAATTATTTCTTCCGGCGCTTTTTTTATCAGCTCAGCCTTAAAGGCTGTCAAAACTTTGTCACGAGAGCTTAAATCACTAGAATTTGCGATTATTGTGCCTTCTTCGGGCTTAATATTCGGGTATTTATCGGCTTTGTTGAATATCTTTATCAGCGGCAGATTTCTGGACTCTGCCTCATTGATGATTTGTTGCTCAACTTCTTCGATTTTGTTGCCCTCACAAACCAACACAACGATGTCGGCCTTATCCAGCGCTTTTAGGCTCTTTGACATGCGTTTTTGCCCAAGTTCGGTATCATCGCCAAAGCCTGCCGTATCCAGCCAAACAACCGGCCCCAAAGGTATCAGCTCTTGAGCTTTTTCTACCGTGTCGGTCGTGGTGCCGGCCAAAGGCGAAGTTATCGCAACATCTTGACCGCTGACAAGATTCAGAAAGCTCGATTTGCCCGAATTGACTCGCCCAACAAGAGCAATATGAAGCCTTAAAGATTTTTGCACTTTTTCCATTTTACTTATTACTCCTCAATAATTTCTTTGATAAGCTCATTTGCAATCGTGAGGCCAAAAATCGCCGTGATTGTTGGCAATGAGCCTAAAGGCTGACGCTCGGTGCTATTTATCCTCTGGGGCTCTTCGGTGGAGGAAACGCATTTAACCTGAGTTAAATCAACGCCGTTGTCTTTTAATCTATGTCTGAGTTGTTTTGCCAGCCCGTCAACGCTTGTTTGATTTAAGCGGCAGACTTTGATTTTGCTTGGGTCTGTTTTGAGTGCTGCGCCCATAGATGATATAAACTTTTTATTTCTTTTTACTAATTCGGCAATCAAGGTGGCTTTTGAATCCAGCGAATCTATCGCGTCAACCACATAATCGATCTCATCAAACGGCAGCTCATTGATGCTTTCAGAAGATACAAACATATCCTTTGGCGTTACTTGGCAAGTGGGGTTTATCTCCTTTACTCTTTGCGTGGCGATAACTGTTTTTTTCAGCCCAAGTGTTGAGTTCAAAGCTAAAATTTGGCGATTGATGTTGCTTAACTCAAAGCTATCAAAATCAACCAAAATCAAGCGCCCTATTCCCGCGCGGGTCAAGCCCTCTAAGGCATAGCCTCCAACTGCACCTAAGCCAACAACCATCACGCGCGCGTTTTTTAATTTTTGTAGTTTTTCGGCGCCGATTAAGGCTTTTGTTCGTTGAAAGCGGTCATCATTATCTTGTGGTTCAGCCATTTATAAACTCCTCTGAATTTTTGTAAACCCGCGCGGCAAAATCTTCAAGCTTTTCTCCTGTTAATTTTGCCAATTCTGATGCTAAAAATGGTAAATTTAACGGTGTGTTTTCTTGTCCTTTTTCCAGTCCTTGCCACGGGCTATCGGTTTCAATCAGCAAGCGGTCTTGTGGGATTTGCTTTAGCAATTCTACGACCTCTTTGTTGCGCAAAATTGATAACGAAAAAGAAATATAACCTCCCATTTTTATGGCTTGTTTCATTATCTCTTGCTTGCCGTTATAAGAATGAAGCACAAATCTGGTCTTAGCCAGCGTTGTCCAATGTTTTTCCAGCCATTTGCCACAATGAACGCTATGGACAAGCAAAGCGCGCCCGTATTTTTGCGCCAGTTCTATCTGCGCCGCAAACATACTGTTTTGGGGCTCTTCTTCCTTGTCTTTTATGCCATCTAATCCACATTCTCCGACGAGTGCGGTCTTGTCTTCTTGTAATTTTGCTTCAAGCTTGTTTAGCCATCCGGATTCTGCGTTTTTTGCCTCCCATGGGTGAAGGCCATAAGCCACAATAATCTTCCCTTCATATTGTTTTTTGAGCGCTGTTATCGCGTCCCAATCAGCAAGATTTATGCCCGCGCATATCATCTTTTTTATCCCCGCTTTTTCTGCCATGGCTAAAAGCTCAGGGGTATAGTTTGAATTATAGGCTTGCAAATGGACGTGGGTGTCGATAAAATTCATTTAGTTATTGCTCCTTATTCATTGTTTGAAAGTGTATGTCGTGATGAGCGTTTTGACAAGACCTATCTTTGAAATCAACCTTAAAAATCTGTTGGATAATTACCTTACTCTTAAAAAGATTGCTCCTCATGCTCAGGCTGCGGCTGTGGTTAAAGATGATGCTTATGGTTTGGGTGCAGAAATTGTAGCAAAAAAACTCTATCAAGACGGAGAATGCCGTATTTTCTTTGTGGCTCATGCAATGGAAGGTGAAAAAATTCGCTCCGTTGTTCCCGATGCGGATATTTATGTATTGCAGGGAATCGGCGAAGACAGCCTTTCTTTGTTCAAATCCGCAAACTTGATTCCGGTTATCAGCTCGCCACAAATGTTGGCCTTTTGGAAAACGCATAAGACTAATTCCATCAAACCGATGATTAATATTGAAACAGGTCTTAACCGTCTTGGATTTCGTGAACAAGAGCTTGAGGCTTTATCAACTGAAGACAGACAAGTTTTTGGTGCCGTTATGTCGCATTTGGCCTGTGGTGACGAAAAAGACCATTTTATGAATCAGCATCAGCTTGAGAATTTTACACGCCTTAAAAACAAATATTTTCTTCATCTTCCGGCGTCGCTCTCGGCTTCGGACGGAACATTTCTCGGTGAAAAATTTCAGTTTGATATTGTTCGCCTCGGGGCTGCTCTTTATGGCATTAATACTGCGCCTTACCGACAAAATCAGATGAAACCCGTGGTTACGCTCAAAGCACCTGTTTTGCAGGTTGAACCTCTTCCAAAGGGAGATTTTGTAGGCTATTCTGCAACTTACCGCGCCGCCTCAGAACGCAAAATTGCTATTGTTTCCATCGGCTATGGCGACGGTGTTCCCCGCGCCTTGTCCAATGTCGGAAAGCTTTTCTTCCCGCGTGGTAAAAAACTCTATGAAGCTCGTATTCTCGGTCGTGTTTCCATGGACAATATTATTTGTGATATTACCGACATTCCTGACGTGAGTGTTGGCGAATATGCGTTCCTGCTCAATGATTTTTACACTCTTGATGACATGGGGCGTGATGCCGGTACTATCTCTTATGAAATTCTGTCTCGAATCGGAAAAAATCCACGCAAAATTTTGAATATTATCGACTCTTGATTATTTTGTTTTACGGATTATTTCTTCTTTAAGCTTATCTTTTCAGTGAGGTATTTTATGCGTAAGTCATTTCTTTTTATTGCAGCGGCTTTTGTTTTTTTGACATCGGTGGCTTTGGCTCAATATAATCCTTATGATAGCGGCTATTATGGGCAGACGGGACAAGATAACGAGCCCTATTCTCCTAACGGTCAGCCGATTATTTATGTCTTTTTTAATAACGAGCCTTGTGATTCCTGCCTTGAGGCTATTCAAAACATTGAGCAATCTTATAATAACAACGGCTGGCAAGGGCAATATAACTTCTCGATGATTAATTATGAGGAAGAAGAAGCGGCCGGAAATTATGCCAATGTTGATAACTACAATCTCTATCAACCTCTTTCCATCGTCTTGCAAGATGTTAATGAAAACGGGTTAAAAACAAAGTTTCTGAAAATCCCTTATGATGAAAACTTTAACCCTTATACATATCAAGAAGTGTTTATGACCGAAGTGTCGACCTTCTTTACCGATTATGACGACCCTTACGCTCCTTACTAAAAAAAATCCCCTTTGAAAAAAATTTTTCAAAGGGGATTTTTTATTTCTACTTTCTTTGACGGCGGAGTTTTAAGGCGGTCAGTTTATCGCTCACGATTGAGGTGTCCCTGCCGGTTTTGGCCAAGCGTTCATACATTCTCTCAATCTCTTTCTCAAGATAAGCCTGATCAATTTCTTCCGAGAGGTTGCTTTTTTCCTCTTCTGTTCCTTGGGTGTTAATTCTATCCATCTCGGCCATAATATCTTCAATATGAATCTTTTTTTCTTCTTTTTGTTTTAAGAAGTAAGGCAATTCATAAGCGACTTGTCGGGCATTGGCATAAGCCTGCGCAGTGGTTTGATTCTTATTATACCGCAGTTTTAGCAAGCGGAAGACAACACTTAATTCCAGACTGTCATCAACCACGATAAAAGGAATCGGATCGGCAAAGCCCTTTAAGGCGATCTCTTTTAAAAACTCAAGCAAATGGTGGAAAAATCCGTTTACATTATAAAACACAAAAGGCTTTATCGGCAACAAGCCATCTTGCATAGCGACACAATCATAAGCCAACTCATCTAGTGTTCCGACACCTCCGGGGGCAAATACTACAAAATCTGCGTTTAAGAGCTTTTGTTTTCTTTCCTCCAGTGTGGTGGCCAAAATCACATTTTCAATCTGCTTTACCAAATCATCATCTTGAGGATAAAGGCTGTAATATTCTGGTGTGGTTATGGCTTGAATCGGAACTTCAGGCGCGCTGCTTTGTTTCTTATTCCAGCCGTCAATTACGCCGCGTGCAACGGCTCCCATAATTCCCGAATTTGACAATCCGAAGTCAAGCTTAAAGTCCATTTTTATGATTTGGCGTCCCAGCTCATAAGCAGCCGCAACATACATCGGATCATTACCGCCACGGTGTCCGCCGGCGACAAAGACTCTCATGCCTTTCTTTTTGTTTTCGGCAACGAAAGAATCGACAACTTTTTGTTCTAGCTTTTGTTCACTCATGCTTTTATCTCCTCAATATCGCCACGAGCCTGATCTTTATAAAACTCGTCAGCAAATTCTTGCAGGCGGTCTTGTTCAATGGCGGTTCTCAAGCCCTGCATTAATCTTTGATAATAGCGGATATTATGCCATGTCAGTAGCATAACGGCCAAAATCTCATTGCATTTTTGCAAATGGTGAATATAAGCGCGGCTGTAATGGCTGCACAGTGGGCAATCGCAACCGACTTCCAGCGGGCGAGGATCTTCACGATGACGGGCATTGCGGATGTTTATCGTGCCATAGCGGGTGAAGGCCTGCGCCGTGCGTCCCGAGCGGGTCGGCATGACGCAGTCAAACATATCAACCCCTCTTAACACCGCGCCAACTATATCATCCGGACGTCCAACCCCCATTAAATAACGCGGCTTGTCTTCCGGCAACATTCCAGGGGCATAGTCAAGCACTTCAAACATTTTTTCTTGCCCCTCACCCACGGCTAAACCACCGATAGCATAGCCGTCAAAGCCGATTTCTTTAAGCTTTTGGGCAGATTCTTCGCGCAAGTCTTTGAAAACGCTGCCTTGCTGAATTCCAAAAATACCATAGCCATCTCTATCAACAAAAGCATCACGGCTGCGTTTGGCCCAACGCATGGAGCGCTGCATGGAAACTTCTGCCTCTTTATGTGTGGCTGGGAAAGGGGTGCATTCATCTAAGGCCATTGTGATATTTGAATCCAGCTTATGTTGAATGCTCATTGATTCTTCCGGACTGAGAAAATATTTTTTGCCGTCGACATGCGAGCTAAAAGTTACGCCTTCTTCGGTTAATTTGCGCAGACCGGTTAAGCTCATGACCTGAAAGCCGCCCGAATCGGTTAAAATCGGTTTATCCCAATTCATAAACTTATGCAAGCCACCCATTTTTGCGACCAAATCTGCTCCGGGGCGAAGCATCAAATGATAGGTATTACCCAGCAAAATCTCAGCCCCTGTTGCCGCGACTGATTCCGGCATCATCGCCTTAACCGTACCACAAGTGCCGACCGGCATAAAGGCCGGTGTATTGACAACGCCATGTTTGGTAAAAAGTTTGCCGCGGCGCGTCTTGCCGATTGTTTTTAATATCTCAAATTTTAGTGCCATTTTCTTTTCCTTATTTATTTTTTTGATAATGCACTCATTATGACGATTTGGCAAGTTTTTTTATTAACTCAAAAAAGAAAGGACCGGAAATTTTTTCCGGTCCTTAGTTAAACAAGGAGCTTTTGGGGAACTGTTATTTTCCACCTCTGTCACCCAAGTATTTACGTGCCAAAAATTCATCCATGCTGCTATACTCTTTTTTACCATCCGCTCCGGTCGACGTTTGGCCATCACAGTTTTTCAAATTTTTGACTGTTTGTTCTTGATTGTAGGCTAATGTATCAAGTTTTGCACTTTGTGAGGCTTGCTGATCCATCCATAATCCGGTTTCTGAATCATGTACATATCCTTGTTTTGCATTATCACCTATTAATTCGTTTATGTCATCAAAGTCGCGCTCATCATTTACAGGTACTTCGTACTCTTTAGCCAGATAAATTTCTATTTTTTCATCCGGTTTGAACTCTGGTACAGGAATTTGCGTACGAACCTGTTTTATTGGTTCAGGTCCTTTCTCTGGTTCAGGCTCTGGCGTCGGGGTTGGCTCTGGTTTAACCGGCTCTGGTTTAACCGGCTCTGGTTTAACCGGCTCTGGCTTCTCTGGCTCAGGCTCAGGAGTTACCGGATACTCTGGGTTATCATAAATTACTTCTTCGCAGTCGCAACAATTGTCAATATTGATATTGTCGCCGTTATGAATATTTACATCACCATTAATCGTTATTCCGCCGTGGCCTTCATTTCCGCCGCCAACATTTCCATGATCGCCGTGTTCAACAATGTCATAATTTTCACGAGCGCCGGCCATAAGACCAAACAAGGCCAAAGATAATGCTGCTTTGCCGACGGCTTGTCCAACATTTTCGTTATTATCAAAGGCTTTCTTAACGTCAGCACTTTGCTTAACCGCAACAGCTGTTCCACCGGCAATGATTTTTCCGGTTGAGGCGTATTTGGTAACGGCGTCAACCGTTGTGGCTCCGGCGTTGGTTACAACATTATGTGCAGCCATTAAACCAGCGCTTACGGCGGTTAAACCTGATGTTACCGTATATAATCCGGCAAGGAATGCGTCTTTTTTGTGCGCTTTGTTATAGTCACTAAAGCTGATACCGGTTTCTTGGTTGGCTTTTTGATATGCGCTCAAATGCGGCACAACATTCTTCTTAAAGGTATAAAGTGAATATACGCCCAAACCGACAGGTCCGCAAGCCCCGGCAACCATAACCAAGCCTAAGTCAGTGACAACACCGCTGACACCTTGAACAACAGCTTTAGTTTTGGTGTAGGTCTTGCCATATTTCTTGGTTAATTTGCCATCTAACTTGCTCAGGCGACTCTTTAAGCCTTTTACTGCCGGAATTTCTCCGAATTTGGCTTTCAGCTTGTTGGCAAGCTTATCAACCTGCTGAGATGCGTCTGTAATAACGGCAATCGCGTTGTTCAAGCTAACCTGTCTTTTGTTCTTTTTACCGCCTTCGTTATATTGGGTCAACATGGTGTCCAGTTCTTGGCGAACAGACTTCATGTCTTTCTTTTGTGCCATTTTGGCGGCGTTATCTACGTTCAAAATGCTGAAGACAGCTTTATCAATATTATCTCTTAAACGTGCGCGAAACTCTTCCGTTGTTACTTTTTCTTTTGAGGTTAATAACTCTGATATAGTTTGCAATCTGGCAGATTCTACAATCTCAGAATTCATATCAACTGGGTTGCCGTTTTCATCACGAATGTCCAGCATTTCCAATCCGGCACGGCTCTGCTTGAAAAACTCATCTTTTTCATCAAGCGGATTTTCGGCATTATCAAAATTTTCAAGCGCTATATAGTTCCGGTTGATTTCGCTGGCGTTGGTTTCTTCTTTTATCTCGACCGGATGTTCGTATTGCTCTTGGTTCGGGGCAATATTGGTCGGGTTTTCTTTTTTAAGCTCAACAATGCGGTCTTCAATGCTGCCCAAAACTTTTTCAAAATCTTCGCTTTTGCGCTCTTCCGGTGTGCTGAATTCCTTCATGGCATAAACAGCCGCCATGGATTCTTGCAAATCCATTTGTGGCATTTTTTCTTTTAAGCCGCTGATTTTTTTGCGAGCCTGTTGTTTTAATCTCAAAAACTCGGCACTGTTTGTATTTTTGTTTTTCTTAAACACATCAAGCACATCTTTGATTTCAGCAAAGCTAATTTCTTTGCCTGACTGAACGAGTTTGATTGCTTCTATATTTTCCATAATTTGGATACTCCTGTTTGTTTAACTTTCAATAATATAGCACAAAAAAAGAATCGTTGCAAGCGTTATTTTGACAAATTTTGTATTTTTCTGACATTATTTTGTTGTTTTTGTATAACATCTAATGCATCGTATTGTTTTTACTACAAAAGCCCATTTTTACAAATGGACTTTTTCTTTTTTATTTATTTTATCTGCTGTTATCACGTTTTTTCAAAACGTATTTCCCTAAGTCGTTCTTAACATATTTTTCTTTGCCGTCAATAACCTCGGTTTGAACGTCTTTACGATCAACATGGTAAGTTTGTCCATTTATGGTTTGTCTTAAGCTTGCTTCCTGCTTTTTGCCGTCTTTGATAAATTCGCCACGATGGCGCGTGCCGTCTTTGACTTCTTGGCGCATCTTTTGCAAAGATTTTACTCTTCTTTCATGCATATCAAAGGCATCTTCCTTAACTGCGTTTTTATCTCTTATGCCGTCTATAACCTTGCGCGCTCTTTCTATATCTTGCTTCTTTTCAGGATTTTTCTGTTCATCATATATCAACTCATCATTGGCAAGATTGTTTATTTTTACGCCGGTTTCTTTGGCTGCCGTATAGGCAATTAATCTTTCCGTCGGGTCTTTAATTTGACTGAAATCAAGTTCTCCCTTGCCCTCTTTGAGCTTTTTTAATTCCTCAACCTTGGCTTTATACTTATCTTCTATTTTGTTCTTTTCATTAAAGTCATTAATCTTGGCCTTGGTTGCGTCGTCCAAATTCTTAAAACATTCCATATTCAAATCAATATAGCGTGGGCCGTTTTTGAACTTCATATCTTCTTGGACACAAGCGGCGGCCAGTTTTGCTTTATAGTCATCGCTCTTTATATCACCAAAATTTATAACTTCGGTTTTATCCTTTTTTTCAATCTGAACAAGGGTCAAGAACTGATCATATTCCCCATTGCTCATATTAACGTTAGAACTGTCTTGGTAATGAATATTATCAGCGCCAACCTTTAGGCCTAAGTCTGGAGCTTGGGCTTCTGTGGTTTCGGCAAATTCCTGTCCCTTCTTTTCTGCAAACTTTTTCCATTCTTCACGGCGCAAAGCTTTCCAATCTTGGTTTTTATTTTCTGCGCCTGGTTGTGGTTTGTCTTCGCTATTTTCGCTTACCTTAACTTCTTTTTTGTTTTCTTCACCTTCGGTTTCGGGCTCATCAATCACAACCTGATTGTTGTCCTTGGGCTTGCTTTCTCCCTGATTGCCATTATCTTCTTTTGGTTTATTTTGAGATTGGTCGTCTTTGGGCTTGTCTTTTTCTTGCTGTTTGGCTATATATTCTTTAACGTCATCAAGAGAATTCATCTCGTTTATGCTCTTGATATTATTATTCAAAGTTTCATCATTCCAGCCTTTTTCTGCCTGCATTTTCTTTAGCTGTTCAATGGCTTTATTTTTTGTTATTTCTAACTTTTTTTCAGGTGTAGCTTGATTATATTCATACCTTTCTTTAGCGGCTTCAAAATATGGCTTTACAAATTTAGTACGATTCATTTCTTTTTCAAAATCTTTAAAACATTCAGGATTTTCCATTGCTTTGGCATAATATTCATCTAAAAGAGTGTTTACTTTGTTCTCAAAGTCCTGTGGGTAATTGTGCAGATTTCCCATTCTTTTAGTTAACTCAACAGCTATGCATATTTCCAAATAGTGTCTTTTATCTTTGTTTTTATCGGCTGTTCTAGCTACACAATCCAAGTAAGATTGATATTTTTCAAGCGCCCTTGACTTAACGGCTTCATCATCTGCGAAGTCATAAATCTCCATTAAATTACTGATTATGTGGCCATCCAGTAAAGAATTTGGCTTTCGGTGAGAATAGTCCATTTCTTTATCAAAAAGATCAAGAACTTGGCCATAGTCCTCTTTTGATATTCCTAGACTATTTACGCTCATTCCTGAAGGTTCAAAATATTTTTTATTAAATATATCTGTTGCATACCATTCGTCTGGATTAAATCTATTTTCAGCCATTGTCGTTCTCCGAAAACTTTATTTATAGACAATATATCATATTTTTTTGGTTTTGTCTAATTTTATTTTTATATTTTAGTTTAATCATTATAATTTTTTCTTAATTTTTTGATTTAAAACAAAAAAACGGAGAGGTTTTGCCCTCCCCGTTTGTTTTGCTTGTGCCTTATTTAAGCAACTTTGGCGTTGCAGACTTTGGCGTCATATTTGAGCTTGGCGCCTTCAATATCCGCCTCGGTGCCGTTCGGGCAGCCTTTTTCAACCTTCAAGGCCAAAACCTGCTCAGCAATATAGTCTTTGTTTTCTTCCAAAGCTTTTGCCAACTCAGCGTCAGAGGTTTCATAGCAGAGCTCTATTCTGTCTGAGATGTTGAAATCTTTGTCTTTTCTTAAGGTTTGTACCATGCGGACGAAGTCGCGCGCCATGCCTTCACGTTTGAGGTCATCGGTTACAACCGTGTCCAGCGTGACAACTGCTTTATTATCAGCAAAAGCCTTTCCGGCAACGCCTTGCTTCATCTCCAAGCGAACTTCAAACAAATCTGTTCCGAGTTCTTTGCCGGCGATTTGCAAGGTACCGTCTTCTTTAAGCTGCCACAGGCCTTGCTTGTAGGCTGCCATAACGGCCCCCATATCTTTGCCCAGAGTTTTTCCCAAAAGCGGGGTATAAAGATAAACTTTCTTCTCGGCATAGTTCTCTAAGGCGTTATCAAACAAGACTTCTTTGACGTTTAATTCGTCTTTGACAATCTCTTGATAGGCCGGAGACAATTCAGCCCCGACAACTGTCAAGCTTCTTAACGGCAAGCGGTTGCGGAGGTTCTTTTCCTCACGAATAAACTTACCGGTTGAGCAAAGGTCTTGAACAAAGTCCATTTTTTCAACAAGGTCTTTGTCTTCCGTAATCTCGCTCAAAGTCGGATAATCAGTCAGATGTACAGACTCACCGCCGGTTAGGGTTTTGTAAACATATTCACTGACAAAAGGCATAAGCGGTGCAATTATCTTGGCAACATTTACCAAAACCGTGTACAGCGTATCAAAGGCCTGAGAATCGCCTTCCCAGAAGCGGTCACGGGTGCGGCGAATATACCAGTTGTTCAAAATCTCCATGAAAGTTGCGGTTTCGTTCGTGGCCTGTGCAACATCATAGCTTTCGAGCCCAGATTTAACTACATCTCTTAATCTCTTGAGTTTTGACAAGATGTAATTGTCAATCGCCTCAGAAGAATGAGAAATCTCCTTAGCCTGATATTCTTCGGCATTAGCATAAAGTGTGAAGAAATAAAAGGCGTTCCACAGCGGGATTTGAGCAATTCTTGAGGCTTTGGCTATTTCTTTGCCCTCTTTATCAACGGCTAAGTTTCCTCCCTTTAACACCGGAGAAGATACCAAGAACCAGCGCAGCGCGTCTGAACCGATACTTTCCAAAATCTCATTGGGGTCAGGATAGTTCTTTAAGCGTTTTGAAAGCTTTTGCCCACCTTCGGCCATCAATAGACCGGTGCAGATACAGTTCTTAAAGGCCGGACGGTTGTGCAAAGCGGTTGATAATACCGTCAAGGTATAGAACCAACCACGAGTTTGGTCCATCGCCTCAACAATAAAGTCTGCAGGGAAATGGCTTTCAAACCATTCTTTATTTTCAAACGGATAATGAACCTGAGCGTAAGGCATTGACCCTGATTCAAACCAGCAGTCAAAAACATCGCCCACACGACGCATCATGGTTTGGCCCGAAGGATCATCCGGATTGGGGTAAACCACATCATCAATATAAGGCTTGTGCAAGTCGGTCACCTTGTGTCTGGTTTTTGCTTGTATCTCTTCAATTGAGCCAAAAACATCTATTCTTGGGAATTTTGGATTATCTGACTTCCAGACCGGAATTGGCGTTCCCCAAAAACGGTTACGAGAAATTGACCAATCTCTTGCGCCTTCAAGCCATTTGCCAAAGCGGCCGTCTTTAATATGCTCCGGAATCCAGTTGATCTGCTGATTGTTCTTAACCATTTCATCGCGGAAATCCGTTACCTTAACAAACCAGCTTGACATTGCTTTATAAATTAACGGCGTATCAGTGCGCCAGCAGAATGGATAAGAGTGAGTATATTGTTCTTTTTTGACCAAGATTCCCTTTTCTTTCAATAACTGCATAATCGGTTCATTGGTCTCAAAAACCTGTTTACCCTCATAGTCAGGAACTTCGGAGGTAAATTTGCCCGCCTCATCAACAGGGCAAACAACCGGAAAGTCTTTATCATAAGCGCGGCAAGCATCAAAGTCATCTTGTCCGAATCCGGGGGCGATGTGAACAATGCCGGTTCCGTCTTCAGTCGATACAAAGTCTCCGCTCAAAACCTTAAACGCACCTTTGGCTTTTAAGTCCTTAAAGTAAGGGAACATCGGCTCATAGCTCAAGCCCAGTAATTCGCTGCCCTTAATCGTGGCAACTTGGGTGGCGTGTTCTAGTTGTTTTTTATAACGGCCGAGAAGAGCCTGTGCCAAAACATATTTTTGGCCGTTTTCTTCCATAACGGCGTAATCAATATCTTTGCCAACAGCCAGCATTAAGTTTGACGGCAAGGTCCATGGTGTGGTTGTCCAGACCAGAATATTCATACCATTCTCAAGCTTAAACAACACGGTAATCGCGTTATCTGTTTTGTCTTGATAGCCTTGATTAACTTCAAAGTTTGACAAAGGTGTTTCAGCGGCCCAAGAATAAGGCAAAACGCGGTAATCTTCATACACCAAGCCCTTATCATACAAGTCCTTAAAATTATGGATAACGCTTTCCATAAACGGCAAGTCCATAGTTTTATAATCGTGATTGAAGTCAACCCAGCGGCCAATACGCTTAAACATTTCAACCCAAATGCCTGAATATTTCAAGACATCAGAACGGCAGAAGTTGTTAAACTTTTCAACACCATATTCTTCAATTTGTTTACGACCTGAAACGCCAAGTTGTTTTTCTGCTGACATCTCTGCCGGAAGACCGTGACAGTCCCAGCCAAGGCGGCGTTCAACTTTTTTGCCGTTCATCGTCTGAAAACGTGCGACAACGTCTTTGACATAAGACACCATAATGTGGCCATAGTGTGGTGTTCCGTTTGCGAATGGAGGGCCGTCGTAAAACACAAATTCGGCAGCACCGTCACGGTTGTGAACGGACTTTTCAAAAGTTTTATCTTCTTCCCAAAACTTCAAAACTTCTTTTTCAAGCTCGACAAAGTCAGGCTTTGCCTTAACCTCTGCATAATGTTTTGTCATCTATAAAACATCCTATAACTTATTGATTGAATAAAAAACTGTCGTGAAAAAATTTATATTATATGCAAGAAAATCTATCCCCTAAGGGATAATAATGAAAATTTGAGATATGTAAAAATCTTGCATCATATTTGGTCTTCCTTAAAAACTGGGAGTAGTTTAATACAACAATTTTTGTGAGTCAAATATATTTTCCGAAAATATCTCACCTCAAAAATTAAATATACTTGAAATCATGATAAAATTATGCTATAATCGAGTCGTGAAGGCAAGCTATGAAAGGTAATATTATGTTGAATTCGCTT
>CASFMW010000036.1 GCA_949295935.1 uncultured Pseudomonadota bacterium
TCATTGTGTTGGATTTCATAAAAATTGCTTATACGTTCTTTCCTCTTTGTAACATTTTAACTTTGGCAATAATTGTAACATTTTAACTTTGGAATAACAGACAAAAAAAGAGCCTGAAACCTTGCAAACAAGGATTTCAAGCTCTGATAACTTTAGTACAACGTCACTTTTTGTTCGGCAATTTCTTGCGGAACAACACCGGCATAATACACGGTTGTCAACACATGCATACCCAGCACCTTGTCATAATAGTCTTTGGTATCTCTTGACGGAGCAACAAATTCAAAGGCCACAACTTGATCCAAAATATCTTTCGGACATTGGATAATCGCATCAGCAATCGTCGGACGCAAAACTGCCGGAGAATAGTCAGAATTATAATAAGTCGTAACCCGTCTTAATTCCACCAGCCCCGATGCTTCTTGCAAAATCTTTTCTTGAACGATAAGCGGACAATAAAGCGGAACTTGCTTCATCCAAAAGAGCAATTTTCCATAGCGCTTAATCAACCGTTGATGCTGACGAAAATGCTCTTCACCCAACAAGATACGAGCCGTCTCGTCATCATCAAAGAAGGAGCAATAAATCTCCGAGCCGCGCAACAGCGGATGAATCTTTTGAGCATAAGCCAAAAGCTTCTCTTTCGACCAAGATTTTTCAAGCTTTTGCAGACTTTTCAAAATCTCAACTTTTTTCTTACGCACTTCAATAGCTGCATAAGGATAACGCCGCGCTGCCGCAATTTTTTCAGAATAATTCATACGATATAGATTTTAGTTAATAATAAAAAATAACACGCCCAATATAGACTAAAAACATTTTTTGTCAATAGAAATTTATTTTTTCTAATTTTTTGTTGCACCGATTAAATAATTATGTTAATATAAAGGAAAAGAAATTTTAGAAGGAAAAAAGAAATGAGTACTGAGTTCAACAAAGATGAAAAATTTCAAAAAGACGCTTTATTTGATTTAGAATTTGAAAACCGAGAAACAAAATCCGCCCAATACTATCAAGAAAGAGCCAGAGTTGATACAATAGTGCAAGAAGGATATAAAAATAATGAAAAAGAGTTTGAACAAAAAAGATCAGAATTAGGCAACGCCACATCTGCTATGTCAGATATATATTTCCATCTTGAAACGCTTCAACGATATGACCCTCAGTTAGCAGCACAAGCTGATACATATCTTAAACGTATAATAAATAAAGATTTATCTAACCCTAAAGACGTAAAAAGTATAACGCAAAGCACTGTTGATTTAGACGGTTCAAAAAAGTCTTTATTTGGCCGACTTAAAAATAAAGTCAAAAACTTTTTATACCCAACTAATCACAAAGCAGTTATAGAACAAGGAATAGAACATTTGCAAAAGCAAATAGGCAAAGACCCCGAAGCTTTTGAAGACTTAATAAGACGAGCTAAAGAAAAAAATTCAAGAGTTTCCTTTTCTCAAGTATTTGAACAACGTACAGATTTACTTGCAAAATACAACTCTGTACGTACCCATTCAAAGAACGAAAAAGAAAAAATTGCCGCTTCTCAAGAAAAGAATTTAAACCTTGAAAAAGAACATCTTGGCAATATTGATAAAATCCACGAAGTTCGTGACAATGCCGCAAAAGAAATAGAACAACGAGCCATGGCGCGTGAAACAACCGGATTAAAAGATGCGAGCGCAAACACAGGAGTTGACCGCCTAGAAGAAAAAGCAAAAATGATGGAAGGAATGACACCTCAACAACGTCTTGCCTTCCGTATGAGTCAACTAAGGGGAACGGCTAAAAGTGAAGCCAAACCGGTTGTAAAAAGAGAACTAGACAGTAAAATCATGAATAAAGCCCTTGAAGGAAAGCAAAATAGTTAGCTTTACAACCTTAAAAACCTCTTGATAGACATCAAGAGGTTTTTATTATCCTATCATCGGCATTTCACCACAACAAAAAAAGCACCATATCTAACCGAACCGAAAAACCGGAACAATTAAAGATATGGTGCTCTTTGTTATTCAGCAACAGTGCTTTCTTCAGAACACTGTTGTTTTTTTTTCTATTTGTTTTTCTTCTACCTTTCCCTGTACCACCGCCAATCCACTAATCAGTAGATAAAAGCAACTAAATCTTGCGAATTTCGGCAACACTGCTCCACATTTTCTCAATGCTGTAAAAATCTCGCACTTCCGGCTTGAAGAGATGAACAATAACATCAAAAGCATCAATCAACACCCAGTCGGCTTTTTCCGCACCTTCAACCGTTGACTTATAGCCGGCTTTTTTAAGATTTTCTTGCACTTTTTCAGCCAAAGAAGCCACATGACGCTGTGATGTTCCGCTGGCAATCACCATATAACTGGCAATTGAGGTTTTGCCTTTCAAATCCATAACCACAACATCTTCGGCCTTGTTATCATCAAGCGTTTTGGTAACAATCTCAACGATTCTGTCATCATCTTTAATATCATTAATATTATTTACAGCCGCTTTAACCACCATTTTTACTCCTTAATCCAAAGGTGACCATTCTTTTTTAACTGTTGAAGAAGCACTATCCTCTTGTTCGGACGCTTTTTTACGACGGTCGCGTGTCACAAAAGCACTCACCGCGCGCAAGGCTTCAAACAAATTCTTTTTCGCCACGGCCGAAATGGCAATAACCTTTTTGCCGCAAGCCTTTTCAAGCGCCGCAACTTTCTTGGCAACTTCATCTTCAGGTAACGAGTCGATTTTGTTTAAGACAACAACTTCGGGCTTTTCAGCCAGTTTCTGATTATAAAGATCAAGTTCTTTGCGAATGGCTTTATAAACATTAACCACATCTTCATTAGCATCAATCAAATGCAACAAAGCCGCACAACGCTCCACATGCTTAAGGAAACGATCACCCAAACCAACACCTTCGTGTGCACCCTCAATCAACCCCGGAATATCGGCAATCACGAGTTCATAATTATCAACCCAAGCCACCCCGAGATTCGGATGAAGCGTCGTAAACGGATAATCGGCAATTTTCGGCCGTGCTTGCGTTACAACCGATAAAAAAGTTGATTTTCCGGCATTAGGCAAGCCAACCAAACCGACATCGGCAATCACCTTGAGGCGCAACCAAACCCACATTTCCTGCCCCGGCCACCCAGGTTCGGCATAGCGTGGCGCCTGATTGGTCGCCGATTTGAACTGCATATTACCACGACCGCCGTCCCCGCCTTTGGCAATCAAAAACTTCTGCCCTGGCGTAACCATATCAGCCAAAACCGTAACCCCGTCTTCGGCCACGATTTCGGTTCCGACCGGAACTTTGATGATAATATCCTCGCCTTTAGCACCGGTCATTTGCGACCCCATGCCGTTTTGGCCTTTTTGTGCCTTAAAATGCTGTTGATAACGAAAATCGATTAACGTATTCAGATTTTCCACGGCTTCAAAATAGACACTGCCGCCTTTTCCACCGTCACCGCCGTTCGGTCCGCCAAATTCAATATATTTTTCACGACGAAACGAGACGCAACCGGCTCCGCCGTCGCCTGACTTAACAAAAATTTTAGCCTGATCCAAAAACTTCATATTTTCCTCAATCTTTGAAAAGTCTGTTCTTCCGAAAAAGAAAGAGGGGATGAAAGCACCCCCTCCTCCAAAACATCAAACCGAATACTAGTCTTCTGTAACAACAGAAACAATCGTACGGGTACCGCTCTTTGCGAACTGAACTTTACCTTCAGCCGTTGCAAACAGGGTATGATCTTTACCCATACCGACATTATCACCGGCATGATACTGAGTACCACGCTGACGGATAATGATGTTTCCGGGGATAACAGCCTGACCGCCGGATTTTTTCAAGCCCAAACGACGCCCGATGGAGTCGCGCCCGTTAGAAGAGCTACCGCCTGATTTCTTATGTGCCATAACAAATTCTCCTTAACTCTAACTATTTGCCACAAATATCGGTAATTTTAACCAGCGTGATTTGCTGTCTGTGGCCGTTTTTACGACGATAATTTTGTCTTCTTTTCTTTTTGAAGATAATAACTTTAGCATCTTTAGCCTGTTTCAAAACAGTAGCTTTAACCGAAGCACCTTCAACCAAAGGAGTGCCGACAGTATTATCCAAAGCCAAAACTTCGTTAAAAATAACTTCTTTACCTTCTTCGGCGGCCAGCTTTTCGACTTTCAAGACATCACCGGTCGAAACTTTATACTGTTTTCCGCCTGTTTTAATTACTGCGTACATTTTTAAACCATCCAAAAATTTAGATTAAACAAAAATCTTTGATTGCAATATACATAACTTTTTCGCTCTGTCAACAAGAATCTAAGAAAAAACTCAAAAAAAAAGCAAAAGCCGGAAATTTTCCGGCTTTTTTTGAAGAAACATCACATAAACTTGAGTGATGCGATGAGCACCGAGCCAATCATCACCGGAATTGACCACTTCAAGAACCCGATAAACGAGATTGGTGTTCCTTCGCGTTGCGCCATACCTGCCACAATAACATTGGCCGAAGCAGCAATAAGCGAGCCGTTTCCGCCAAAGCATGACCCGAGTGACAAAGCCCACCAAACCGGCATCATAGCTTCGCGACCACCCATCCCCGGTTCCATAGATTTCAAAACCGGAATCATGGTTGCCACAAACGGGATATTGTCGATAGCGGTTGAAACAAAGGCTGATACCCACATAACAAGGAACACGGCTTTATCAATGCTACCATCGGTCAACTCGACAAACTTATTTCCGAGCAAGAGTAACACGCCGGTTTCTTCCAAACCATAAACAATGGCAAACAACCCAGCAAAGAAAAAGATGGTCGTCCAGTCAACCAGCGTAAAAATTTCCGCCGTTTTGGCTTCACGCTCATCATGACGATTGCCCCAAGTATAGAGCAACATAGCAATTGTCGCACCAAACAAAGCGATTGTACCGTTTGCAATGTGCAAATGCTCAGCACAAATAAAGCCCAAGATAACGCCAAACAAAACCACCAAACATTTTGTCAGTAAAACCTTGTCGGTGATTGACTGGCGCTTATCAATACGCATAACTTCAGCACGACGCTTCATATCGGTTTTCATATGTCGACCATAAGCAAAATCAAAGACACCGATAAGAACAAGCATAGTAACCGTCACAACAGGAGTAAGCTCATAGAGAAAATCCATAAAGGACAGATTAAGAGCAGACCCAAGCAAAATATTGGGAGGATCACCGATTAAGGTTGCGGTTCCACCGATATTAGAGGCAAAAATCTCCAAAATCAAATAAGGATAAGGATTAATACGAAGCTTACGCGTAATCTGGAAAGTGACAGGAACGATTAAAAGCACCGTCGTCACATTATCCAAAAACGCCGAGAACACCGCCGTAACCAGTGCCAAAACCGCCATCAACCCGCGCGGACTGGCCTTAACTTGCTGTGCCCCCCAAATTGCCACATATTGAAACATGCCGGACTTTTCACAAATTCCGACCACTATCATCATACCGATAAGCAGCGCCAAGGTATTAAAATCAATTCCCTGAATAGCCGTGCTTTGCGTCAACACGCCGCAAAAAATCATAACACACGCCCCGATAAGCGCCACTACCGCACGATTAATTTTTTCGGTAAATAAAATAATATAACTGATAATTAAAATAACGCTGGCCACAACCATCGGATTCCAGCCAAAAATAACCGCCTCCGGCGAAACAAATTCTGCTCCGTGCATAGGCATATTCTCCCTAAATATAGTAACAGTCGACCTAGTATAAACACAGAATAGGAAAAAATTCGTTAACCACCGACCGATTCTAGTGAGAAGAGAGATAAGTCACAATTCCGTAAAGCGTATTAAGCTCTTGCTCGGTCAGTTCCCCTCGCAAAAAGATATTATGCAGATTAATTAACATTTTCGGACGTTTTTCATCATCTTGAAAAGCGCGGCAATCTTTTAGCTTGCTCTCTAAAAAGTCAAAAAAATGATAAAGCTTTTCTTTGCTGGCCAATACACCATTATTCGTCACCATCTGCACTTCTGGAACATTAACCTGCGTTTTATACCATTCATAACTCACCAACAAAACCGCCTGCGACAAATTAAGTGAGCAATGCTCGGGATTAAGCGGAATTTCAATAATTTTATCGGCCAAAGCCACATCATCATTATGCAGCCCCGTCCGTTCCGGTCCGAACAAGATGCCCGACCGCACGCCTTGAGCGGCCTTTTCCACGATTTCATGAGCCGCGGCTTGAGCCGTTTCCACCGTTTTGACCATATTACGACGCCGCGCAGTAGAAGCATAAAGCAAGTTTAAATCCGCCACGGCTTCGGCCGTTGAGCTAAAAACCTTTGCCTGTTGCAAGATTCGTTCGGCACCCGAAGAAGCGGCAACCGCCTTGTCGTCAAGATGATTTTCTCGCGGATTAACCAAGCGCATTTCATCAAGCCCGCAGTTCATCATGGCGCGTGCGGCCATACCGACATTTTCGCACATCTGCGGACAAACCAAAATCACAACAGGTTTCATCGCTTAAATCCTTTCTTCAAAAACAAACTTTTCGCTGATTTAAGCGCAATATAAAAAAATCGTCAATAAAAATTAAAGGGGCATCATCACTGACACCCCCACCATGACAAACTTTTTTATCTTAAAAAGCACCTTTTAATGACGAAAACTCATTTTCAAGTGTTCTGAAACTGCTCTTTAGCTGTCTTCCATAATATTTTGCCGTACTGACAGCACTATTATAACCGTTTTTAATTTTGCGCCCATAATCTTCTGCCGTATCAACCATATCATCATAGCCGTCTTTTATCTTTCTGCCATATGCCTTAGTTGTATCGGTAACATTTTTATAACCTTTTTGAATTCTTTTGCTATAATCGGCAGAAGCATCTCCCACCGCATCCATACCATCAGAAAACTTATTTCTATACTCTTGCGAAGCTCTTCTGATATCCGGTCCATAGGTATCATTTAATTCCTGCAGCTGCTGCTTAATAGTTTGCTCCTCTTGTTTTTCCTCATCTGTTTCTTCTGCGCTTTGCATTTCCAAAGCTTGAAAAAGATTTACATTTTGTTGTCTGGGAGCTTCCTTAGTATAATCAACTTGCGGCAGAGCTTTTTTGATAGCCCAAGGGTTACTGGGTAAAGTCTTTGCCTTTCCGGAGGACGATTGAGCAGGAGCAGCCCATGGATTAGCCGGCAATGCATAAGCATTACAAGAAATGCCTATTCCCATGAGCAGTGCCGCAATATACCAAATACTTTTCATAATGCCCTCCTGAGCCGCCTTTAATTAATAATATCACAAAAAACACTAAAAAAAAGTTACACTTCAGTTACATTTTCAATAATACCGCCGCCCAAAACACGAGAACCAACATAAAAACAACACCCTTGTCCGGCCGCAGAGCCATAAAAATCGCCAAGCAAAGAAACCTCTGCCCGATTTTTTGCAAGAAACGTAACCTCTGCCGCCACCAAATTTTGCCGTGAGCGCAGTTTTACTTCACAGGATAAGACCTCAGGCTGCTCTTCGCCCAACCAGTTCACATCACGCAAATAAACTTTTGAACACTTCAGCTCATCATAAGACCCAACCACAACCTGATTTTTCAAGGCATCAAGCCGCAACACATAATAAATCGGTCCCCCCCCGATTCCTAATCCGCGGCGCTGCCCAACCGTATAATGAATGATACCGTTATGCTGCCCCAAAATGCGTCCATCTGTTGCTACAATATCTCCTTTTTTTAGCAAGAAATCAGGACGAAGCTTATGAATAAGTTCAGCATATTTTCCTTGAAAGACAAAACAAATATCTTGACTGTCCGGCTTGTTAAAAATTTCAATACCAGACTCTTGAACAATCTTACGAGTATCTTCTTTGGAAAACTCAGCCAACGGACAACGCAACATCTGCAAATTTTCTTTAGCAACCAAGCTCAAAAAATAGCTTTGATCACGCACCAAATCTTTAGCACGATGCAACTCAACCCCATGAGTAGTGAGTAAAATATCCGCATAATGACCGGTCACCACCACATCAGCACCCATTTCTCTGGCTTTCTCCACCAAGAGTCCCAGCTTAATGAAACGATTACAAAGAATGCAAGGCGACGGCGTTTCACCCTTAAGATAAGATTCGGTAAAATAATCAACCACATCGCGCTTAAATTCAGCTTTGGCATCAACATAATAATGAGAAATTCCGATTTGTTCCGCCACTTTGGCCGCATCAGCAATTGAACTATAATCCGGCGCATAAGGAGCTTGCAACAAATCGAGCGTCATACCAAAAACATCATAACCTGCTTGTTTAAGCAAAAGAACGGCTGCCGTACTATCCACACCACCGGACATCGCCACACAAACCTTCACGTCAGCAGGCTTTTTATTGGGAACAAGTAACGGTAAATCAATCATTTTTTCAGCTCTTTTAATTCGGATTTAAGACTTTTAATTTCAGCCTCAAGCTCAGATAATTTTGCTTCCAGCGGATCTTTCACATCATTAACCAAACCATAAGCGGCAAATTTTTGCTTTTTACCACGAGAATGTCGAAACTCAGCCACATGATGAGCCGCCATTCCGATAACAGTCGTATTAGGGGCAACATCTTTGGTCACAATCGCATTTGACCCGATTTTAACATTATCGCCGATAACAATTGGCCCAAGAACCTGTGCGCCGGAACCGATAATCACATTATTTCCAATTGTCGGGTGTCGCTTGGTTGTCACCTTCCCATGTTCATCAAAAACCGTTGTTCCACCAAGCGTTACATCATGATAAAGTGTCACATTATCACCGATTTCGGTTGTTTCGCCAATCACCACCCCCATACCATGGTCAATAAAAAAGGCTTTCCCGATTCGCGCTCCCGGATGAATTTCAATTCCGGTCAAAAAACGAGAAACCTGAGAAAGGAAGCGCGCTGTCAGCTTAAAATTATTTTGCCACAACCAATGATTAAATCTATGAAAAACAATAGCATGAAGCCCCGACGAACAAAGAATAGCTTCTAATTTGCTTTTAGTAGCAGGATCACGCGCCAACACAGCATCAATGTCTTGCTGAATCATCTTGAAATTCGATTCCATTTTGTGTTATGCTTCCTTAATTGAAGAAAATTAACAATTTATATAGTATTGCTGAAGTAAAATCTAGCACAACTGTACTAAATTAATATTAATAAGAGAAAATAAAAATGAGCGAAGTAATATTCAACGGACACGCCGGCAGATTAGAGGGACGTTACCACCAAAGCAGCAACCCAACGGCACCGGTTGCCTTAATCTTGCACCCACACCCACAATACGGCGGCACCATGAACAACAAAGTGGTCTACACCATGTACAGTTGTTTTCAAAACTTGGGCTTTTCGGTATTGCGCTTTAATTTCAGAAGCGTCGGCCGCTCACAAGGTGAGTTCGAGGACGGCCCCGGAGAATTAGCCGATGCCACCAGCGCGCTTGACTGGCTGCAAGCCATGAACCCTGATGCTCGCCAATGCTGGATTGCCGGTTATTCTTTCGGCGCTTGGATTGGACTGCAGCTTTTAATGAGAAGACCGGATATTAATAACTTTATCGCCATTTCTCCTCCGGCTAATGAAAAAGACTTCACATTTCTCGCACCCTGCCCAACGTCGGGATTAATCATACAGGGCGGCAAAGACGAGATTGTCAATCCGAGCAGTGTTGCCACCATGGCACGCCGCTTAAACACCCAGAGAAATGTTGAGGTCGATTTTGCCATGATTGAAGAAGGCGACCATATGTATAACAATCATCTGGTAGACCTTTACAAAATCGCCGGCAACTACATCATCGGCGCCCTGCAAAAGAAAAAACCGCAGAAAAAGCGCCGTGGCCGCCGCCGCAAATCAGAGATTGAAGAAGAGAATACGCCGCTAATGCTTGAGGATGAGAGCACCGAACAAGACGATTCTTTTGAAGACGATGATTTTAACGATGATTTTGCTGACGAAGACGACAATTTCTAGTCAAAACATCATGCTAAGCTCCCGTTTTGGGAGCTTTTTTTTGCAAAAAATCTAAAATTAAGATATTATTAGCAACTCTGGACTATACCTAAAACCGTAGAAAACAATATAAGAAATAGAAAATAAAGGAAATACAAAATGGATGCAGCAACAGCTTCACATCTGATATTTGGCTTAAATCCGCAGATTGTTGCCACGGCAATCGTGGTCATCTGCTACCTGATTCTCTTCACGGAAAAATTAAACCGCGCCGTCGTTGCCTTGTTAGCGGCTGCCGTTATGATTTTTTCTGGAATTTTAACTCAGACCACAGCCTTAAAAGGTATTGACTTTAACACTTTGGCACTCTTGATTGGTATGATGACGATTGTCGGCATCTGCGAAAAATCAGGAATGTTCCAATACGTCGCCTTTTGGGGAGCCAAAAAAGTCAGAGCCAACCCGCGTGGACTATTAGCGGTATTAGCTTTCGTAACGGCCTTTTTCTCGGCCTTTTTGGACAATGTTACCACGGTTTTATTAATTGTGCCGGTAACATTTCAAATTACCAAAAAACTCAAAGTTAACCCTTACCCTTATTTGATTCTTGAAATCTTTTCATCAAATATCGGTGGTACGGCAACTTTGATTGGTGACCCACCTAACATTTTAATCGGTTCGGCGCTTAACTTGTCATTTATGGACTTTGTCAAAGAGCTGACACCGGTTGTCATCACCACAATGATTGTCATTGTACTGATTTTTGACTTTTTCTGGGGCCGCCACTTAAAAACCGACCTCAAGAAAAGAGCCGAGGTTATGAAGATAGATGAGCGCAAAGCCATCACCGACAAAGGCTTGCTGACCAAATGCTTGGTCGTATTATTCACGGTTATTGCGGCCTTCATTTCAGCTGAGCATCTGCATATTGCCAACGGCACGATCGCCATCTGCGGCGCGGCTGTTTTGCTCTTGCTTTACACTTGGGGCAATCGCCACGACGAACGCGAAGCCAAAACGGCTGAAGCCTTGGCCATGGTTGACTGGACAACCATCTTCTTCTTCTCAGGTTTGTTTGTCATTGTTTACGGCTTGGAAGAAACCGGTGTTTTAACCTTGCTCGGACAAGAATTTGTCAAGATGACCGAAGGCAGCATATCCAAGACCATGCTCTTAATCATTTGGGTATCGGCTTTGGTATCCAGCGCGATTGATAACATTCCGTTTGTAGCCACCATGATTCCGATGATAAAATCCATGGAAGCCGACTTAGGCGGCCGCGAGGCCATGATGCCGGTATGGTGGGCCTTATCACTCGGTGCATGCTTCGGCGGTAACGGAACCTTGATTGGTGCTTCGGCCAACGTAATTGTCGCCGGCTTAGCCCAAAGACACGGCAACCACATCAGCTTCATCCGGTTTTTGAAATGGTCAATACCGGTCATGCTGATAAGCGTCGCCATCGGCTGCGCATGGCTGTATATTCAGTATTTTGAATAAACAACGTGCATAACACTAAAAAAACAGTCTTGACTATCCTCAAGACTGTTTTTTTTATGAATAAGCACCTTATTTACTAGATATTTTACCTTCCAACATTCTCTTCTGCAACATCATGCTCTTGGCATCTTCCATTTGACTCCGAGCAACTTTTTTGTGCTTTTCCGAAACCTCTCCGGTACTCGAATCTCCGGTCTTTCCCATGTCTTTTTCTGAAAATTCCAAATTATTTAATCCTTGTTTCTTGTCCTCTTCTGAAAACTCCATTTCATTCAAGCCCAGCTTCATTTCATGCTCTTTATCAGCCAAAGAATCTCTGTTATTTTCTTTCAACCTACTCCGTAACTCTCTTATTTTCTTTATATTTTCATCAGCAATATCAAACGTTCCCGTTTCAGGATTAAACGTCATTTTAGAATAATATTCTTCACGAGGGCTCATTTTCTTCGATTTTTTTTCTTCTACAACTTCCTGATTCGTTTCCGAATCACTTTCTGTTGAATCAGAAAAACCCTTCCAAGCACTTTTAAAATCAAAGGTTGGAAACTTATCATCGTCTTCTACCATGTTTTTTCTCCATAACCATTTTTCTTAGATAATACCATAAAATTAAGATTATTTGTAAAATAAATCTATCCTACCGACTGCGGTATTGATTAACTTTTGCCATACTATAGCCTTTATTATGAATGTGTTTAACCTCGGGCGTATCCTTATTATGAGCCTTTTGAATTCCGGTATTTTCAACAAGAGCATTTTCCATATATTCTTGCAGCCCATAAGCATGCACCTCACACGGCAGCATGGTATAAAGATCTTTATAATTCTTGTCTTGCTTATCATTACGCTCATTGTCATAAGCAAGAAGATTCGTCACACTGCTCTGAAAAATCCTGTCAACAAGAGCATCACCAAAACTTTGAACATCTTGCCGATAATGCGTTCCTTCATGAAAAGGAACCGAAACCGCAAAAAGGTTATCGCATTCCTGTAATCTATCAACATTAAAGCGGATGACACCTTCATGATAATTCGCGGCATTTACATGTACATCTTCGGGATAACCCAATTTGACTAATTCTGCGCGTTCTTGCACCTCGGTATAAAACTCAAGCTTAGGCGCATCGCCATAAACATATTCAAAAATTTTAAGCGATTGTTTTATAACTTCTTTTTTGTCATCCAAACTCGTATCCCGCCAATTTTTTAATTTTTGAGTTATCTCCGGAGAATTCGCCACTAAAGAAGCGTAACAAGCGGCTTGCTCTTTTTCCTTTTGCCAAAAGCTCTGAGGAAAATCCAAATTAAACAAACAGGCGCGAATATTTTCCTCATTTTTGCTACATACACCGTCAACTTCTTCCTTCGTTTGGCTGCGAGGAAATAAAAGTTCCAAATATTCAACTTTATTCTCCATGGGCAGCTTGGCAATTTCCTCAGGTGACATAGAGTTATACTTATCAAGCGATTTTTGCTTGAGCTTTTTTCTGGTTTGATAAAGCGGCGCGCTTTGCTTAGCGATTTCATTAAATTCATCCAAAGAAATATTTGTCATCTTATTTTCAATAAGAATTTTCGCAACCCGCTTGTTGTCTTTGATTGAATAAGGAACAAAGCGAACCTTTTCATCATCTAAAAAGAACTTGCAACTTTCAACCAATGTTTCAAAATCTTCAGCTTTCATACCAAACCTTAAAACCCTACGCTATGAATACTAACAATATTTTACAGCATATTCACACAAAAGACAAACAAAATTCTTTTACTGTTATTCCAAAGTTAAAATGTTACAATTATTGCCAAAGTTAAAATGTTACAATTATTGCCAAAGTTAAAATGTTACAAAGAGGAAAGAACGTATAAGC
>CASFMW010000037.1 GCA_949295935.1 uncultured Pseudomonadota bacterium
GTTATTCCTGTTTTCATCTGCTTCTCCTTTTCTGGAGAATACTCTAATGTAACATTTTAACTTTGGCGAATCTGTAACATTTTAACTTTGCTATGACAAGGCTCTTTTTTTGTCTTGACAGCGCTCGATGATGATTTAAACTGTTTTCCGATAAAAGGAGGCATTATGAAGGTTGTTATTTTAGCTATCGGAAAATGCAAGCGAAACTCGCCCGAGTTTGCGCTGATTGCCGAATATGTTAAGCGGTGCTCGTGGGAGATTATCATTAAAGAAAAAGATAATTCAACGCAAAGCGATGAAGCCAAGTTTTTAATCGACAATATTCCTTATGGAGCCAAAGTCGTGGTGCTGGATGAGCGCGGAGTTAATATCAAAAGTATAGAATTTGCCGCTAAAATTCAGGATTGGATGCTTGATGGGGTTTCGGAAATTTGTTTTCTTATCGGTGGGGCGGACGGGCATTTGCCTTCAACTCGAGAACGTGCTGACCTTATTCTTTCCTTTGGCAAACTGACGTTGCCGCATATGCTTATGCGGGCGGTTTTGACCGAGCAAATTTATCGCGCTTCAACCATTCTCAATCATCATCCGTATCACCGCGAATGAGTTTATAAGTTCTTCATCGCCAGTTTTTCAAGCTCTTTAATTTTATCGCGATAAATGACGGCTTCTTCAAACTCAAGATTGGCGGCGGCGTCTTTCATCTTCTTGGTATATTCTTTGAGTTTTTTCTCAATATTTTTAACATCAGCAATTTCTTGTTTTTGCATTTTATCATCCTGAACGTAATCGCTTTCGGTCATTTCGGTTAGGGTGTTGGATATGCTCTTTTTAATCGTCTTTGGCGTGATGCCGTGTTCGGCGTTATACTGCTGTTGTTTTTTGCGGCGTCTTTCAGTTTCTTCCAGCGCTTCTTTCATTGAACCGGTTATTTTGTCGGCGTATAAAATTACTCGTCCTTCCGCATTTCGGGCGGCGCGGCCAATGGTTTGTATCAATGAGCGTGTCGAACGCAAAAAGCCTTCTTTATCGGCGTCTAATATCGCAACCAGCGAACATTCCGGAATATCCAAGCCTTCTCTTAACAAGTTAATGCCGACCAAAACATCAAAAACACCAAGGCGTAAGTCGCGGATAATTTCTATTCTCTCCAGAGTATCAATATCCGAATGCAAATAGCGGACCTTTACGCCGTTATCATGCAGGTACTCGGTCAAGTCCTCGGCCATTTTCTTGGTCAAAGTTGTGACCAACACGCGCTCGCCTTTGGCTGCTGTTTTGCGACATTCTTCCATTAAGTCATCAATCTGATTTTCAACCGGACGGACAATGCACAGCGGATCGGCCAAGCCGGTCGGGCGAATAACCTGTTCGGTAAATGTGCCTTTGCTTTGTTCTAGTTCCCAGTCTCCGGGGGTGGCTGAGACAAAAATGCTTTGCCCCCTCATCTTATCCCATTCGGCAAACTTCAGTGGGCGGTTGTCAACGCAAGACGGAAGTCTGAACCCATACTGTGCCAAGGTGCTTTTGCGGTTGAAGTCTCCTTTAAACATTCCGCCAATTTGAGGAATCGAGATATGACTCTCATCCACAAAGAGAATCGCATTCGGCGGCAGGTATTCAAACAAAGTTGGTGGCGGATCGCCGGCTTTTCTTCCGGTCAAGTAACGCGAATAGTTTTCAATGCCTTTGCAATGCCCTGTCGTTTCAAGCATCTCTAGGTCAAATCGTGTGCGTTGTTCTATTCTTTGCGCTTCAAGCAACTGATTGTTTTGTTTAAACTCGCTAACTCTTTCTTCAAGTTCTTTTCTAATGCCGACCATTGCTTGAGCCAAAGCCGGACGCGGTGTGACATAGTGGTTGGCCGGATAAATCGTGACTTCATCCAAATCTTGAAGTTTTTTTCCTGTTAGTGAATCAAACTCGCTGATTGCTTCAATCTCATCACCAAAAAAGGATATTCTCCACCCTTTATCTTCATAATGCGCCGGAAAAATGTCAAGCACATCGCCATTTACGCGGAAGGTGGAACGCACGAAATTTTGCTGATTGCGTTCATATTGCAACTCAGTTAATCTCTTGTATATTTCTTTAGGCTCGATTTGGTCGCCGACGGCCAAAGGAATCGTCATTGCAGCATAAGAATCGACATCGCCCAAGCCGTAAATGCAAGATACGGAGGCAATGATAATCACATCGTTGCATTCCAAAATATCGCGCGTGGCGGCGTTTCTCATGCGGTCTATTTGCTCATTCAAGGCCGAATCTTTTTCAATATAAGTATCGGTTTTAGGAACATAGGCTTCCGGCTGGTAATAATCGTAGTAAGACACAAAATATTCAACATGGTTATTCGGGAAAAATTCTTTCATTTCCGAATAAAGTTGTGCTGCCAAAATCTTGTTTGGGGCCATTATCATAGCCGGTCTTTGGCTTTGCTCAATGATTTTGGCCATGGTAAATGTTTTTCCGGAGCCTGTTACACCCAGCAAGACTTGAGACCGTTCTCCTCGTTGTAATCCTTCGCAGATTTCTTTGATGGCTTGGGGTTGGTCTCCGGCCGGTTCATAGGGACTTTCTATCTTGAATTCTTTTTTGTGCATTTTATTTTATGGTTTCACTTAATGTGGCGCTCTTTAACGAATCGGTATATATCTTGGCAAAACTGCTGAAAGCGGCAATGTTGTTAATTGCTTTATCAATTTCTTTTAAGTCTATCTTATTGCTCTCAAAGCTATCGGTCAAGACCTTAAATGCACTGCTGTAAGGTGTGTCCTTAAAGAATGGTTCAAAGGTGTTTTTTAGTCGGACTATGACCGTTTCTTTGCCGGCTTTTTTCAATGCGGTTGCCCAGTCTAAAACAAGTTGTGTTTGCTCTGCACTGAGTTTTTGACCCGGTTGCGGCCTTTCTATTAAATATTTTATGGTGTCGGCAGCTTCTGCCCATTGACCATTGTCCCAGTAAATTTCGCTTTTCATCATGAGACCGTTCTTGCTGTAGTCATCTCTCAATAGCTCAAGAGCGGCTTCCGGTTCTCCTAATGCCGAAAGAGCTTTGGCGCGTATTAAACGGCGGTGAGCGACAATTGTCGGTGTTAGATCTTCATGCTCGGTCTTGTCCAGGATATTAAGTGCTTCTCCCGGTGATTCATTGAACAAGTTTATCAGGGCCATTCTTGTTCCTACGACAGCTTTTTCCTGCGGGTTTAGGTTGCCTTTGGTATATTGTTCTGCCAGCATTTCATATGCTTGGTCTAATAAATCAGCTGCAACTAATCTGTCGGCTAATTTGGGGATTATTGCGTTATAATATTTGCTTAATGGGGCTAGCCAGCTGTAGTCATTGTACAAAGCTAGGGATTTTAGGCTGGCACTGCTGTTATCTTGGTTGTTTATGAAAATGTTTTCAAAGATTTTTACCATTCTTTGTGTAATCTGATCTTCTTTCTCTGGGGCCACAATATTTTTTATTGTCTGCAGGATGCTTAGAGCTTTGCCATAATCTCTGCCTTCCGCATAAGTTGTTGCCAATGCATCTAAAACCTTTTCTTTAAATTTCTTTTCTTGCCATGCGTATCTTAGTTTTTCATATTCGGCAATTGCCTCTTTGTTTTTGGCGCTGCCGGTTCTTTTTTCTATTTCTAAAATATTATAGCGGGCATAGGCAGAGTATTTCTCAGATGTTGTATTGGCCGTGTTGCGATATTCTCTGATGGCATTCAGCGGATAGCCAAGAATATCAAGCTTCTTTGCCGTGTAATAGCTGATTAATGCGTCTTTATTTGTGACGTTGGTTGAAGACATGATAATGTCTATGTAATTTTGAAGGTTTAAGTCATCTTGCGCCAAGACGGCAGATTCAATTCCGGCTAAAGCTATTCTTCTTCTGATTTCGTTAGGGTATTCTTTTATCAGATAGTTATAGCTGCTTAGGATGATGTTATCTTCTGCTTTTGGTGTTTGTGCCGTTGAAATAAGAGCTCTCCAGAAGTTGGCTTCGTTTGAGGATACTAAGTCTCCATAGGAAAATTCTTCAAGCGCTGCGTCGTATCTTTTTAGCAAAAAGTTTGCTATGCCTTTTGCTATGTGAAATTCTTCACTGAGAACGGTAGGACTTTTTTTCTCTTCTTGTTCTTGAAGTAGTTGCATGGCATCGCTTCCTAAGCCTTTTGACAGGTAGTAGTAAGTCAAAAGCATTTCGGTTTTGGGTTTGTCTTTTTCTTCGGCAGATGCTATGTCGTTTAATAATGAGCTTTGGGCGGTATTAAAGTTTTCTGACAATAATTGAGCGTTTATTTTTGCGAAGAAATTTCCTTCTTGTTCTGCGCTTTGGCTTAATCTGGTTCTTCTTTTTAAGCTCTCAAGGTCTTCTGAAATATTTAATCCTTTTTTTATTCGGCGAATCGATACACCAGTGTTACCGATATCCATCGTTATGTCATCGGCGTTTAACACCGTAACAAGTCCTGCGTAAGAAGGGAGTATTTCAACGTCAGGGTAGTAGTAGGCATTTTTCATGCCGAGATTTGTTTCATCAGTGGTGATGATGTTGATGATGTCTCCGATATCGGGATCAAATATCGATACGATTTTTCCGGCAGAGCTTCCCGGTAAAAATAGGTAGGAGTTGTTGAATATGTCATACTGAGTGAATATCGGAAATTCTTTTATCTCGGTTTGATCTTTGCCGGTGTAGAGGTCAACAATCCACAATAAACCTTCTTTACGGATATTTACGTTTGTTCCTTCTTTGGGTTTTAGGCGGATGATGGCAGCTGCATTGTTTGGCAGCTGGATAACATCTTCTGCCAAAGGCTGTGCATTGGTATTTAGTTCCTCAACATTAAATGTTTGAGGGTGGTCAAATATAATCCACAAATAGTCGTTTCTTTTGAATACACCGATGTCAACAGGCATGTTCCACGAAAAGCTTAAGCTTCTGACTTTGCTTACCGGGACAGTTTCGATATTGCCAGATGCTTGTCTTTCTTTGATTTGGTCTGATCCTGAGGTATAAGCATCATCTTTGGAATTTTTTATATCTACGATGATTTTGTCTTGCTGTTCGAAAGAATTTTTTATTTCTTCAGGAAAGCTTAAAACAAAATTGCCATCGCTGTCGCTGTTAAACTTTATTTTATCTGCCTGCGGATAATTTTTTAGGCTAGTGCTGGTTATTCGATAAGGTTTTTGAAAAATGATTTGTGTAATTTGGTTCCCGGACTTTATTTGATAGGGGGGAAGGCGCTCAAAGTCTATGATAAAACGCGAAAAATCTTTTTCTTTGTAATAATTTAAGTTGGCTTGCTCTAATTTTTTTGGAAGAGGCGGGGTTATTTGTGCCAGCTCTTCTGTTGTTTGAGCGTTTGTCTTATTGATTGCAAAAAAACAACACATTGCCAAAAGCAGAACAGATAGTCTGCCGGTGCTTTTTTTGATGATGTTGTTTTTTTTGTTTATCACTTTTTTTACTCTATGTTGTTGAGGCTGTTTCCTATAAGTTGGTTAGTTACGGCTTTGGCTTTTTGAGCGTCCATTTGCGAAAGAATTGCCGATGAGGCTGATGGTTTCATTTCGTTCAAAATTGCCGTACTTAATTCTATGTCCAGCGTATTAAATATGCGGGCTGCATCTTTAGGTTTCATGCTGGCATAAAGTTTTACCAAAGTCATCAGCTTTTCTTTTTCTTTTGCGCTGTATTCCTGCATTAAGTTTCTTAGTTTTGTTTCATATGCTTGCAGTTGCTCTAGTTTTTTTTGAATTTCTTCTTCGGTAATTTTTAGCTGAAGAGCCTTCTTTTCAATTTCTTTATCTTTTAAATTAAGAGCTTCTCTTCGTTTGGCAAGGTCTTGAAGAATCGCAATTTCCGATTTGGAAAAGGTACTTTCATTTTCTCCTAAATTATTTTTTGCTTCTTCTGTCTTATCCAATAATTGATTTAGAGTTTTGGTTTCTGAGTTTTGAGTTTTTTCTTCTGCTTGAGCGTTTTGAGTGCCAAACTCTATTTGGGTTTTGCCGTTTTCCTGAATGTTGTCGACGACTTTTGTTATGCGGATTGACAAGGTCAATACGGCAGTGAAGATAAATATTGGTAATATTCTTAGTTTTATTTTTGATGACATCTTTTTACTTCTTTTTTCTATTTGATTGAACGCAATGCTTTCAAAAGTTCGAGTTCGGCTTCTGAGCGAGACATGTTTTCATCCGAAGAAACCGATGGGGAAATGGTTTCTTCTTTAGTATTGTTGTTGGTTTCTATTTTGCGGCTGTTGTGGATGACATTTTCAAGTCGATCAGCCAGACTGTCTGCGCGCTCGTTTATGAACATCAAGTCGTCTTTAAGGTTTTTGGCGCTGTTAACAACTTCTTTAAGCTCGCCAGATGTGTTTTGAGTGGCGGTTTTGAGCTTTGGAATAGAATTTTCGGCCTTTATTGTGGCGTCATTTAATGATTCAACCAATCTGGCTAAAGAGCTTTGGTTTTGCCTTAAAATTTCGAGATTTTTATTTAATCTGCAGGCGTAAATAATCGTTGGTATCAGCAAACCGATGATTGCCAGATTTATGATTAAATCCAGATTATCCATTTTTCTCTGCCTTTCCTTTTACTCTGATTGCGATTTTATCGGCTTTGCGTCCCATGCTGCCGCTTAAAAGCGGTATGTCTCCGCAAAACAGAGTTATGTTTGAACTTTTATCCATATCCAAGTTTAAGAATGAGCCTTTTTTCCATTTTGCTATTTCTTTTAAGTCGATTTGCATTTCTTTTAAGCAGGCATCAATCTCAACTTCTGTTTCCCACAATTCTTCAACCAAGTGGTTTTCCCAGATGGTGTCGCGGCCGTATCTTTCTCCCATGAACATTTGCAACAGGAGGTCTCTGACCGGCTCTAAGGTTGCATAAGGTATCATCATATCCAGCTTGCCGCCGCGGTCTTCCATATCAATGTGGAGGCGGGCAACGATTACGGCGTTTGACATGCGCGCAATGGTGGCAAAACGAGGGTTGGTCTCTGTGCGGTCATAGCTAAAGTTAACGGTTGTTATTGGGTCGAAAGCTGTTGATAAATCTGCTAAAACCAAATCAATCATGTCTTTGACCAAATTTAGTTCTATGGTGGTGTAGGGGCGACCTTCGATGCGCATGGCTGCAGTGCCGCGTCTTCCTCCCAAAAGGACATCAACGATTGAATAAACCAGAGACGAATCGACAGATATAAGGCCGTAGTTATCCCATTCTTCGGCTCGGAATACGGACAGAAGCGTTGGAAGCGTGAGAGAGTCAATGTATTCTCCGAATCTCATTGATTCTATGCTTTCCAGAGAGACTTCAACGTTATCTTGGGTGAAGTTTCTCAGAGAAGTGGCCATCATGCGAATCAGTCGGTCAAAAACGACGTCGAGCATCGGAAGGCGCTCGTATGAGACCATCGATGAGTTTAGTATTGCTTTGACGCCTGATTCTTCTAGGCTTTTTTTGGGGCCTTCTGTTGATTGGTGACCAAACAGCGAATCTATTTCTTCTTGATTAAGAAGTTTTGAGCTTTCGGTGCTTGAATTATTTGAGCCCGCTTCATCTTGCACTTTTATCATATCTGCCCAGTCTTCTTTTTTTTCAGAAGCTGTTTCTTTGATGTCCGGCTTTTCTTGTTTTTCTTCTGCCACTTTTGCGTTCCTTAAAGTTTATTTTTGTATTTCAAAGCTTTTGAAATTCAGGTTGGAAATCAATATTGGGTGTGTGATTAAGTTTATTCTGTGCAATAATTCTTCTTTGAGCCAATATATTCCTTCGGATGATTGTATTTCTTCCGGATGTAATTCTATCAAATGGGTTATTATCGAATCATTAATTCTCGGAATAAAAGCATCTATTAAATGTGTTTTATCTGCATCAATATTTTTTGTTTCAATAGTGATTTGTATTTTTGCTCTTGCTTGTTGGTTATTATTGCTGTTGAGAAGGACGTCAATAGCTGGCAGGTCGTAGAGTAAAGTGGTGTTTCCCGTTGCTGTTGTTTCTCCTTCTGCGGCGGTTTCTATAACTTGATAATTTTTTTTCTCGTTTTCTTTTTTTGTGCTGAAAACGGCATAAAAACTCACTACCAAGCCAATAATGATCAATATTGGCAGTATTATCAGCAGAATCTTTTTCTTATTTGCTTTTGATGATGTTTTGAGACTGCTTTCTTCGTCTTCTTCATCATCAATGTTGTTTTTATCAATCATTTTATTCCCCAATTCAAATGATATCCTTCATTACTCTAATCCATTATTCTTTTTATGGGAACAATTATTCTTAACTTATTAAACAAAAAAATTTTCTTTTTTAACTATTAATTATCTTATTTTTTGTAAAATGAAATTAACTATGATAGAGGGTAAAAGGCCGAATCTCTTAATTTTTGTTAGGAATTTTGGGCTTTTTGTGCTATTATATATTTGTTTGGAACTTAATGGGGCTAAGCTTATGTATATTTGGGTTGTTCTTGCTACTTTTATTGTTGCACTGGCGGCTTTTAATCTGCCGGTGCGGTCCGATATGCGTAATGTTTATGTGTCTCCTCAGGCCGAAGCTGTTATAACAAAGCTTTATTTGCAGCACAAAGCTGCAAAGTCTGCTGTTTTTGATAGTGTTGAAACGAACGGCGTTTACATGAATGGTGAAGTTGAGGTTAATAGTATCAGAAATTTTTTGCCGCTTGGCTTTGAGTTTTCTGATGATTATGAGAGTTTAGATGTGACCGAACGAAATCATTCTTATTTATATTGTTTAGATAAATCGTCTTCAAATTTGTCGGTTGAAAGCCCTCAATGTAGTGGTGATTTTGTGCCGTATCTTATTTCTTATGGGTGTGTTCCAACTAAGTGGCGAAATGTGCATAACGGAAAGCCGAATAATGATTTAATTGCTGCGATGTATAATGTTTTAGGGTATGGGGGGCAATTTGGTTATTCTCAAGAGATTGAACCTGTTAAAAGTGATAAAAATATTTTGGGTTCATCTATGGGAATTAATATTCGTGATAAAATGTGGTTATCTATTCCTCAGTTTATTATTTCTCAGGATAAAGGGGAGAATAGTTTTTATAATGTCTGCGGTGATGGCGGTGAGTGTGATTACTGTTTGGTTTATATGACCATTCTTGGAGCAGTTCAGTAAGGAGAATTGTGATGCGGAAGAAATTTAATGGAAAAGAATCTGCCGGAAGTCTTATGATTGAAGCAATGGCTATGTTGGCTCTTATTGCGATGGTTACGCCTATTTTGTATAAAAAAGCGGCTGAGAGAACGACAGAGCTTAAAGATATTAATGCAGCAAGCCAGATGAGAGTGATGATTTCTGCCGTAGATAACTATATTAAGGATCATTATGCTGAAATTTCTGCCGGTGAAAAGGTTGATACTCAATGTCCGGTTGCTGCTGAGCAGGATTATGCTGCTTTGCAGGGAGATACCGATGCTGCTGTAGAAATTACGAATCTGGCGCATTTATGTGAGTATTTTCCTTATGGCTTTATTGATAATGCGGGAAATATTCGCGGAAGTAATGCTTTTTCTGATTATCAATTGGCAATTGCAAAAAAAGTTTCTCCTTCGAATCCTGATAATGCTTCTTTAACTGGGTTTTTGTTAACCGAACCTCGTACGCCGTTGCCTATGGTTCGCGCTTCTCGCATTGCTTCAATGATTGGAAGTAACGGTGGTTATATGGAAGGACAGACAGCTAATGGTGTTCAAGGTGTTTGGAAAATTGATGATATCGGAACACTCGGTCTTAATTCAAACTCTGATGGTTCGATTATAGCAGCTTCTTTGCAATCCATTAACAAAGGTTCGGTTATGAACGAAGATGTTTTGTATCGTAACTTTATGGGGGATACAGAACTTAACACAATGTATACGACCTTATATATGGAAAATAATGATATAGAAGGAGTTAATAATTTAATTGCGAAAACAGCTGATATTGAAGATCAATTGACGGCTGGAAGTGCGGAAATTGATGGTAGTTTAAGTGCCGGAAGTGCTGATGTATCTGGTGCGTTAACAGCTGGTACGGCTGATGTTGCCGGAAAATTAGCTGCCGGAAGCGCTGATGTGATCGGTGCTTTAACAGCAGGGACTGCTGCTGTTCAGGGACAGTTAACTGCTGCTGGTGATAAGTTTAAAGTGGAAGGAGGAACAGGAAATACGACTATCGGCGGAAATGCTTCAATTGCAGGAAGCCTTGCAGCGGCAGGAGATAAGTTTAAGGTTGATAAGAATACCGGAAATACGACTGTTGGGGCAAATCTTAACGTTAGCGGAAATGCTGACATAGGTGGAGATTTAACAGTTTCCGGCAATACAACGTTAGAAACATTGACAGTTAGTCAGACATCTTCCTTTGGAGGTGATGCGACATTTGAATCCAATGTACAGATTAATAATAATCTTAATGTTGATGGAGCGATTACGACGCCAAAAATTCTTTCTAAAACATTAAAAGGTGGATTAATTGGTGTCGATTTTTCTGCAAATCCTGATAACGATCAATATGTGTTTACCGCTCAATGGGCTAATGGTAATCCTAATAATGCAAAGGTTTTGATGGGGCCTAATGATGAGGTCGTTGTTGGAAATAAAACAATTGACATGAATGTTGATGGGACACAAATTGAAATGGCTCCTTATGGTGGCTCGGTTATGATTGCTCCAGGTGGAACGACGAGTCCTGAACTTTATGTAACACAAGGGCAGACTTTGGTTGATAACGGAAGTTTTGTTGTTTCAACAGGGGCTTCAACGGATTTGAATCAGTTTCAGACTGCGGATGATCAGATAGACTTTTTTGTAAAACCGTCGACAGATGATAGCATCTTGACAGTTACCAATACAACAGAACAAACAAAAGGTTCTGTTCAGATAAGACAGGGTGTGATTGAAATTGCATCAAATTATACAGATACTCATGAGGATTTACCTAGTGGAACAGGTTATGTTTTGGCTGACAGATTTATTGATCAGAAAGCTTGGGAAGACTCTGCTATTCCTGTCGTTTCTGGAATTTCGGCGTCTGCACCGGATTATGATGCGTATCAAGTAAATCCTGCTTATACATCTGTTATGCATGATATAAAATTGACAACCCGCGGCGGTGCTCGTTTGAGCGATATTTTGCCGGACTTTATAAACAAAGGTATTTATGTGGTTGATAACAGTTATGATGAGAATGTTCCTTATTGGGGAAATCTTGATGTGTCTGCTTCAGGTGGTGTCTTAAAGGCTGACATTGGAAGCGGATCACTTTGCACAAGCCATACTTGTTGGACCTCTCCGTGGTTAGGTTTAATACCGACGCCGCTTTGTCCTCCGGGATATGCTCGTGTTGTTACGATTTCTCCTGCTGGTTGGGCTATGGGACAAGCTGGTGTTCCGGGGTCCACGGTTGGTAATAATAGACAAGACTTGTGGACACCTAACTATCCGAAGAATCCAAATGATTATGCAGAAGGGGATATAGATGCACCTTATCCGCTCTATTTCCAGAAGAGTACTTGGTTGCGTGCAAACTTGTATCCGCACAGTAATTCCGGTGAATTTATGGGGTGGAGTGCTATTATGGGCTTTATGTATCCTTATGCTTATTACACCGACTATATTAACGACTTGGGTTTGGGGGGTGAATTGACAGGTGGAAGCTCTGATAGTGAAAAAGTTATTTGGAACTTGTTTCCGGTTTTGAAACGTCAGCTTGAGGCTTATGTTACAGTCTATTGCTATTTTGATCGTACAAACAGCCGCTATGATAGCACTTATGTTGATAAGTATGATCAGCTTAATGATTATAGAACATCGTATACTAAAGATGGTGCTTACGTCGATAGATTAAATGATCCTCAACTTAGTTATGATGATATTTGGTAGTTCAGACACAAGGGGAAGTGATGCCGTTTGCATTTTGCGGCGGCATCTTTTTTTTCTTAGTTTATTAGGGAGATTCTTATGTTGAAAAAAATATTTGTTTTGGTCTTTGTTTGCTGTATGTGTTGTGGAGAGGTTTGGGCTCAATCTTCTTCCGGTGTTCGCTCCTTTCAACAGGGGCAAGATGCTTGGCGGCGGCAAGAAACGCAAGAATTTTTGATTGTTCCTAATATTTATAAGCAATTGAGCCCTGTTGCTCTTAATAACATTTTAAATGCGGAGATGGTTTTTTGTTATAATGTAGCTACGGCTCCCAGAAATTATAACGGCTATACTTTGGATGGATTTGCTATTGATGGTTTTTGTGGTGTCGTACAAGAACAGCTAAAATCGGTACTGTTGCAACAGTTGTTTGGTACTCCTGAGAATATTAATTTTAATACTGTGGAGCAATGCACTATTAATCCGAGAGTTATGTTTCGTTTTATTCGCGGGGTTGATTCTACAGATGTTTTATTATCTGCTCCGTGTTATTCTATGGCGGTATTTTATGGCGGAAAGGCTGATATTTTTAACTTTTCTCCATCTGCGGGAATTATTGATGCGATTGTTTCTGGTTTGGATGAAGCTAAAATGAGTTTTTCTTCTCCGGCAGCGTTAAAACAAGTTGTTCCGATTGCTTTTTCTTCAGCAACAAGTTCTCGTTCAGCGCCTTCATCGCAGACAAGAGATATTTTTAACAGTGAAACTTCAAAAAACAGTAATCCCGAAAAATCTCAGAATGGGTGGAATAAGTTTCGTTAAAAAGCTTGTTGTTAAAGATATAAAATTCCCCCAGATTAATAATTCTGGGGGAATTTTTATGCGTTAAAAAGCGAGGACGGGGCGGACCTCGCCGCTGTAACCCTTAGTGAGGTTGCTGAGCAAACCGTAACTGTGGTTAAAGTTTGAGACCCACGCGCTGATACTACCGTTCTCGGACGACGACCAAGCGCCTGATGAGAATAGTCTCCCATTTGCTCGGCTAAATCCTGTGTTGATAACACTTTGGTTATTATAGATTGAGGTAATTATTCCTGCTGCTGGCAAGCACCAATCTCCGGCCTCTGTTCCTTCTGTTTTATACTCATGTGCTGCCCATGCTGCCGGATAGCTGCTCTTATCTCCTGCTTATCTCCTGCCGCGATTATTTTTGCCGTATTTCCACAACTATCATAATCTTTTGATGCATCTGATTCTGAGCTATAGTTCGGCAACGTAGAGATATCATTTTCTATTGGTCCCCACTCATAGCTACCTATTGACTTTAATGCCATCGCCCATCTTTTACCATCAGCTCCTATATAGACCACAACTCCGATAGCCTTTTTTGTTCCCATATCGTTATCATATCCTGATGAAGAACAGGTCATATCGCTATGTAAGATTGCTCCTAGTTTACATTCTGTTGAACTTTCTATACAGCCTTGTCCCTCTTTCCATTCAAATCCTGCATAGCATTCACATTTTGCATATTTACCATTGCAATCTGCTCCTAGTCCAGCACCATCAACAAAACCACGTCCAAAGCAAGTATAAGGAAAGTCTGCGCATTCTCCGCCGTTTATTATTTCTTCGGGGCAATACCAATAACTTCCGAACGGACATTTTAATCC